>DASZGO010000001.1:0-29662 GCA_035938755.1 Solirubrobacteraceae bacterium
CAAGAACATGTCGCCGGCCAACATCGAGCAGCGATTGAAGGAGGGGAGTCCGCTGATCGGTCAGGCCATCGCCATCGGCGACCGCCGCCCCTACAACGTGGCGCTGCTCGTACTGGATCCGGACGCCGCGGCGGCGTTCGCGCGGGATCGCGGGCTGGCCGATGCGTCGCCGGAGTCCATGTCCACCGAACCGGCGGTCCTGGAGGAAGTCCAGGCCGGGGTCGAGCGGGCGAATTCGCATCTCTCTCGGATCGAGCAGATCAAGCGGTTCAAGGTGCTGCCGTGCGACTGGCCTCCGGCCGGCGACGAGCTCACCCCGACCATGAAGCTAAAGCGCAAGCCGATCAACGAGAAATACGCGGCGGAGATCGGCGCGCTGTACGCATAACCGCCCGGCCGGGGCCGGGCGGTGGTCGCCCAGCCGCTCGCGCGTCACTCGCGCCTCGTCCTGGGCGACTAAGCCTCTAACCCCTGGACGTTTGATCTAGCAGGGGTTTCTCGCCTCTGGGCGTACGTACGAGGCGACGAGACGACGGATGGATGCGTACGCCGGTTTTCAGTCCTTCAGCGACGGATCACGGGGCTCGGGTTCGAGTCCGGCCGTTCCGCCCGGGCCGGGATCACCGGGCGCCCATGCTGCCTGCGCCGGCGGCATCTCCCGCAGCTCTGGCCCAGGCGCGCGAACAGGCTGCCATGAGCAGCAACGTGGCCCACGCGGCCCGCATGTTCGGGGATCGCTTCCCCCTGGCCCGCCGCCAGTGGCCGGCCCGGGCCGCCGGCCTGGCGCTGATGGCGCTGATGCTGTTCTACCTGCCCTGGATGGTCACCCACCTGCCGCCGCACCGGGAGTGGTTGACCTGGCCGTTCGCCGCGGCCAGCCTCCTGTCCGCCACCTGCCTGACCATGTCGGTGTTCAACGGCTGGTCCAGCCGAATCACGCCCCCCCGGCCGCTGCGGGGCAACGACGTGCCCACCGTGGCCGTCTTGATCCCCACGTTCGGCGAGCCGATCCCCATGGTGCTGCGGACTGTGCTGAGCGTGCTGGGCCAGGACTACCCGACCGAACTCCGGATCGTCGTGGTCTCAGACGACGGCCACAACCCCGAACTGGCGAAGGCACTCGACGGCCTGGGGGTGTACTACCACGAGCCCCCGGATCGCTGGGCGCCCCCGCGCAACGGCGCCCCCAAGTCGGGGAACCTGAACTCGGCGCTGGAGATGGTGACCCGGCGCTACCCCCACGTGGCCTATATCGAGACCCGGGACGCCGACGACGAGGTCGGCTCGCTGGGCTTTCTGCGCCAGACCGTGGGTCAGCTCGAGGCCGATCCGGACCTGGCCTTTGTGCAGACGGTCAAGGAGGCCCAGGTGGCGGCCGGCGATCCGTTCGGCAACTTCGATGGTCAGTTCTACCGCAGCCAGATGTTGGCCCGGAACGCCACCAACTCGGTGTTCCCCTGCGGGTCGGGGCTGGTGTGGCGACGGTCGGCCCTGGAGAGCATGGGCGGCTTCCCCACGTGGAACCTGGTGGAAGACTTCCAGTCCGGGGTTGAGGCTCTGCGCCGCGGTTGGCGGGGCTGCTATCTGACGATCGTGGGCGCGGTCGGCCAGCACAGCCCCGAGGACTTGCCCAACGTCAACAAGCAGCGCGGCACCTGGGCCATCGACACCGTGCGGCTGATGGTTTGGGGCCAGACCCGGGGCCTCACCCTGCGCCAGCGCCTGGCCTTCCTGGAGACACTGTTCTTCTACGCGCACTCGTTCACCGTGCTGGTGTACGTGCCGGTGACCGCGTTGGCGTTCCTGGGGATCCTCCCGCTGACCGGTTCGCCGCTGTCCGTCTTGGAGCACCTGATGCCCTACGCCCTGGCCGCCGAGCTCCGGTTCCTGCTGCTCAACCGTCCGTTCGGCGACCGGCGCCGGCGCCAGCGGCACCCTCTGCGGGCGCTGTGGCGGGTCAAGGTGATGTGGATCGGGCTGGCCCCGGTGTACGTCGTTGGCTGCCTCAAGGCGCTGTTCGGCGGCCGCAGGCGCAAACCGATCTACAAGGTCACCCGCAAGACCACGCTGAACGGCTGGCACTGGAAGGAGACCGTGCCGCAAGCAGTTCTGGCGGCGATAGTGCCGCTGGCCGCCGTGTTCGGGCTGGCCTTCGGGCTGTTGCCCTCGGTGCTGATCCTCATCTCGGCCGGCTACTGGGGAATCGTCCAGTCGGCCGCGTTGGGCTCGTTCGTGGCCCGGGGGTGGTTCGGAGCCTCCCCGAGGGAACACTTGCGGTCGATCGAGCGCCGCCGCTCGCCGGCCGGGGACCCGTTGACGGCGCCCTAGGGCGGTCGCTACCCTCTCTCGCAGTGTCGTTTCCGCTCGACCTGCGACTTCTTTTCCTCCCCCTTCGGGGGGAATAGCGCGCCGGCGGCCGCATGTAGCCGCGTACCAGCCCGGGAAGAAGCAGGATCGAGACACAGAGAGGAAACGACATGGTGCATCCCGAGGACCCGAACCGAGTACAGATCTTCGACACCACGCTGCGTGATGGCGAGCAGTCACCCGGCATCTCGCTGAACACCCAGGAGAAGCTGGAGATCGCCCAGCAGCTGGCCCGGCTGGGCGTCGACGTGATCGAGGCGGGCTTCCCCATCACCTCGCCGGGTGACTTCGAGGCGGTCCAGGAGATCGCGCGGCGGGTGGACGGTCCCGTGATCGCGGGCTTGGCCCGGACCCACGTGGCCGACATCGACGCGGCCTGGAACGCCGTGCGCGACGCCGGGCGTCCCCGCATTCACACATTCATCTCCACCTCCGACATCCATATAGAGCACCAGCTCCAGACCACCCGTGAGGACGTCAAGGGCCAGGCCCGAGCGGCGGTGACCCACGCCAAGCAGTACACCGACGACGTGGAGTTCTCACCGATGGACGCGACTCGGGCCGAAGTGGAGTTCACCGCCGAGGTGTGTCAGATCGCGATCGACGAGGGCGCCACCACGATCAACATCCCAGACACCGTGGGTTACACGATGCCCCACGAGTTCACGGCGTATCTGGAGCGTCTGTACGAGCTGACGCCCGGGCTGCGCGACGCGGTGCTGTCCGTCCACTGCCACGACGACCTGGGGCTGGCCGTGGCCAACTCGTTCGCCGGCCTGCTGGCTGGCGCGCGCCAGGTGGAGTGCGCCGTGAACGGGATTGGCGAGCGAGCGGGCAACGCCGCGCTGGAGGAGATCGTGATGCTCCTGCACACGCGCCAGAACGACGTGGGTTTGACCACCGGCGTGCGCACCCGGGAGCTGGCCCGGACCTCCAGGATGGTGTCGCGGCTCACCGGCTATCCGGTCCAGCCCAACAAGGCGGTGGTGGGCCGCAACGCGTTCGCCCACGAGTCGGGGATCCACCAGGACGGGGTTTTGAAGGAGCGGACGACCTACGAGATCATGGACGCGACCACCGTCGGCTTGGACGCCAACTCGATCGTGCTGGGCAAGCACTCGGGCCGTCACGCGCTCAGGCAGGCGCTGTCCGAGCTGGGCATCGAGCTTTCCGGGCAGGCGCTGAACACCGCGTTCAAGCGGTTCAAGGAGATCGCGGACAAGAAGAAGGTGGTCAGCGCGATGGACCTAGAGGCGCTGGTGACGGACGAGCTCCGCGAAGAGATCGCCGGCTTCACGCTCGAGTGGTTTGACGTGGAGGCCTCTTCACGGCGGGCGCCCCACGCCACGGTGGGCGTGCGGACGCCCGAGGGGGAGGAGGTGACCGGCTCGTTCACCGGGGACGGTCCAGTGGATGCGATCTTCCGCGCCATCAACGCCGCCACCGGCGTGGATGCCCGGTTACGGGAGTTCCGGGTGGACGCCGTGACCGGCGGCCAGGACGCCCTCGGCGAGACCTCGGTGGTGCTGGAGGTCGGCGGCGTGGTGGGCGCCGGCCAGGGCGTGTCTACCGACATCCTCGAGGCCGGCGCCCGGGCCTATATCCGGGCGCTGTCGAACGCCGTGCGGCGCCGGCTGCTGTCCGAGTCGGAGGCCGGCCTGGAGCCGGCTGGGGCGACGGGGCCGTAGCGGCGGGCTGGGGCGGGCGGCGTGGGCCGCGTGGGAGATTTTGCTCGCCTGGCGATCATTATCTCCCAACCCGACCCCGGTCCGCCCGTACGGGACCGCCCTTTCACACGCACTGCGAAACGGTGTAACGTCAGCAGCGTCGTGAGTGAGGGGGAGCTAACTCGGCGAGGCCTGCTCAAGGCCGGCGCCGCTGGGGCTGCAGCCGGCGCTGCCGCCGGGGCGGTGCCCGGGGGTGCCGAGGCCAAGCCGCGCCGCCGGCCGCCCGGCCGCCGAGCCGATGTGGTGGTGGTCGGAGCCGGGCTGTCCGGCCTGCGCGCGGCGCGGGAGCTGGTGGCCCACGGTCGTTCGGTGCTCGTGCTCGAGGCCCGCGACCGGGTGGGCGGTCGCACGCTCAACCATGATCTGGGACCCTCCCACCCCGGCAAGATCGTCGAGGTGGGAGGCGAGTGGGTGGGGCCCACCCAGGACCACGTGATCGCGCTGGCCAGGGATCTGGGGATCGGAACCTTCAAGACCTTCAACGACGGCAACAACGTCTACTACGCCAACGGGACGCTGCTGCCCTACGCCGCCGGTGGCCCCCTGGGGCCGGTGCCGCCGGATCCGACCGGGGGTGCCGAGGCCGAGGAGGCGATCACCCTGATCAACCAGATGGCCGCCACGGTGCCCGTGCAAGCTCCATGGACCGCGGCGAACGCCGTCACTTGGGACAGCCAGACCCTGGAGACGTGGAAGCAGAACAACCTCCACACCCCCAACGGCCAGGCGCTGCTGGACACTGGGGTCGAGGCGGTGTTTGCGGCCGAATGCCGAGATGTGTCACTGCTGTTCGCGCTCTTCTACACCGCGTCGGCCACCAACGAGAGCACGGCGCCCGACATCAACCGGCTGTTCTCGACTCCAGGAGGAGCGCAGGACTCAAGGTTGATCGGCGGCTCCCAGCTGGTCTCGATCCGGATGGCACAGCAGCTGAGCCACCGGGTGCTGCTGAATCAGCCCGTGCGGATCATCGCCCAGACCCGGTCCGGAGTACGCGTGAGCACCGACCACGTGGCGGTCTCGGCCAAACACGTAATCGTTACCGGGCCGCCCAGTATCACCGCGCTGATTCGCTACCAGCCTGACCTGCCCTGGATGCGCGCGCAGCTTACCCAGCGCTTCCCCCAGGGCACGGTGATCAAGTGCGAGGCGGTGTACGACAAGCCGTTCTGGCGCGACCGGGGCCTGACCGGCCAGGCCGTGTCGTTGACCGGGCCGGTCAAGGTCACGTTCGACAACTCGCCGCCCGACGGCAGCCCCGGCGTGATGCTGGGCTTCATCGAAGGTCAGGATGCGCGGAAGGCGTCACAGCTCCGGCCGGCCGATCGGCGCAAGGCGGTGCTGGATAACTTCGTCACCTACTTCGGTCAGCAGGCCGCGAACCCGCGCCAGTACATCGAGATGAACTGGTCGGCCGAGCCATGGACCCGCGGCTGCTACGTCGGCTTCACCGCCCCCGGGGTGTTGCTGGACTACGGACCGGCGATCCGCGCCCCGGTGGGCCGGATCCACTGGGCCGGTGCGGAGACCTCCGACTACTGGAACGGGTACATGGACGGCGCGGTGCGCTCGGGTGAGCGGGCGGCCCACGAGGTGCTGGCCGCGCTGTGAGAGCTGCTGCGCTATTGGCCGTGGCGGCGGCGGCTGCCCCCGCGCCTCCGAGCGCGGGGCAGTGCGTCCAAGTCCGCGCCCACCGCCAGGCGCCGGCGATCCTGGCGTTTGACCCCCGGCCGCGCGCCCCGCGGATCTTCGCCATGCAGTTCAAGCAGGAGGTGGCCAACGTGGTCACCTACGCCAGCTTCCGGACCAAGATCGAGTGCCTGATCCGCGAGTACGTGCTGCCGCATTTGGCCCGCGGCCGGCCGAACGTCGTGGTGTTCAACGAGGACGCCGGAGTGATGACGCTGGGCACCGGATCGCGCGGGGCAGTGGCCCGCGGGTACCTCGGCACCAAGGGCGGTCCGAGCTGCGAGAACCAGCCCGCCCCCTGCGCCACACTGGCGGCACTGAGCGCGATCACGGCTGCCTACGCACCGCAGGTGGCTGCTTACCAGACGCGGTTCGGGTCGCTTCCGGGACTGACCTCCGCCTGGGTTGGAGCCACGGACACGCTCGTCCGGGGCTTCATGCAGACGTTCTCCGACTTGGCCCTGCGCTACCACGTGTACCTGATCGCCGCGAACGACCAGACGCCGTTCCGCGAGTCAACCGACCCCGGCGACATAGCGCTGTTTCACGACCCCGACTACCCGGCACCCAGGTCGGTGTACGTGGCCACCGCGCCCCAGGTCTACAACGAGGTGTTCATGTGGGGCCCCAAGCTCGTCCGGAGGACCGGACCGCCGCCGCTGCGCAACGTGGTGGCGTCCAACCGCAAGGTGCCGCTGACCCCGCTCGAGCAGGGGATCGGGTTCGCACCCGGCCCCGCCACCGGCCCCGACGCCGTGGCCAATGTGCGCCCCTTCCGGCTGCCCGGCACCGGAGCCCGGATCGGCTTCGCCACGAGCCTGCCGGCGTTCCAGTGGGCCACACCGCCGCCGGGCACCGACCCCTGCTCGGACACCAGCACCTACTACATGCGCTGCCTCGACAAGCTGGGCGCCAACCTGGTCATCCAGGACGAGGCCAACTCAGGCCGCTGGACCGGTGCCGACGCCGATCCTGCCGAGCAGTGGCAACCCCTGTCCTGGATGCTCTCGACCTACCGGACCGTTTCAGAGCCCACCGTCCACTTCGCCTACAACGTCACCGCGATGATGGTGGGCAATCTGGCCGACCTGGTGTTCGACGGGCAGACGGCGATCACCCAGCGCGGCCTGCGCGGGCGCGGTTGCCACTACATCGGCGATCGAGCGTTCCTGCCCTCCGAAGATCGCGCCGACCTGGCGCGCTACGCCGGCAATCAGCCCCGGTTCCTGGCCATTGCTCCGTGGGTGACAGCGGACGGACCGCGAGCGGCATTGCGAGCCACCGGTGGCGCGCTGGCGCCGGGGTCAGGAAGTCCACTCGAGAACGACTACCTGGAGACCGCGATCGTGGCCGACCTGCCGCTGCCGGTGGATCGCCGGCGTCACGATTGCGTCACCCGAGTTCGAGCCCCTGCTGGTACCCGGCGCTGAGCGTCTTCTGGGCTCGCGTGCGGTCCATTAGGTTGACCCCCATGGCCTGGGCGGAACCCCGGTCCGGGCCCACGACGCGGACGGTGGCCCCACGCCGCCGCAGCGCCAACGCCTCCGCGCCGGCCGCCACCCGTGACACGCGGCGGAACACGCCGATCACGTCGGCGCTGCCCATGAGGCTCGCGGTGGGGTTGAGACACAGCACGTGACTGCCGCGTCCGGCCGGCGCCGCGTCCAGGTTTGTCGGGCTCCACACGCCACCGTCGACGTACTCGCGCCCGTTGATGGCGACCGGGGCGAACAGCCAGGGGACGGTGCACGAGGCCTCCACGGCCTCGGCGACGCTGGCGCCCGGGGCGCGCGGGCTGCCGAACACCGTTCGCCGGCCGCTGTCGCGGTCCACCGCGGCGACCCGCAGACGGCCATCGAACCGCGCGCCGAGCGACTCGATGTGCCGGCGCAAACCTTCCAGCGTCTCGGTCGGGCGGGGCAGTCGGCGGAGCATGGCGGCTCGCACCAGTGCGCCGCCTGGTGTCAGCAGGCCCAAGGCCAGGGGGGCAAACGTGGCCGCGGTGGCCAGAGCCCAGTCGCCGCCCCGGCGGGCGGCTCTGACCCCGGCGCCGCCCAGGCGGCGCTGAGCTTCCGGCGAGGCTGGGCGCCAGCCGTGGGGCACCTCCTTGGGCCGTCGCGGCGAGCGACCGGCCACCAGATGGGCGGCCACCATCGACCCGGCGGAGGTGCCGACGAAGTACTCGCAGCGCCGGAGGTCGACGCCGGTGGCGTCCTCGTAACCGGACAGGACGCCCATCATCCACGCCTCGCCGAGAACTCCACCGCCGCCGAGCACCAGAACGTCTGGGCGGTTGGGCATCGGTTGAGGCTAGCGGCGCCACCAGGACGCTCACTCCGCGACTAGTAACACATACGTACGTATGTGATAGCGTACGCGGCATGGCCGTCGTAGAGACGTTCGCCGATACCTTGGGGTCGCGGGTACGCGCCTTGCGCGAGGCCATGGACCTGTCCCTGCGCGACCTGGCCGAGCGCTCCGGCGTCTCAGCGCCGATGCTCTCTCAGGTGGAGCGGGGGGAGACCAGCCCGACGCTCCAGGTGGCCGAACGGATCGCGGCCGGCTTGGAGCTCCGCCTGTCCCAGCTGCTGCGCCTGGACGAGGATGGGGCGGTGGCCGTGGTTCGCCGGCCCGAGCGGCGCAAGGGGCCAGCTAGCCGCAGCGGCCACCGCTACGAGATTCTCACCCCGCCGCTGCCCGGTCAGCGGGCCGAGCTGTCAAAGCACACCCTGGCACCCGGTGCCGTCACCGGCGGTCCTGGCGACCCGCCGATGCACGAGCCGGGCAGCCGGGAGACCGCACTCGTCCAGTCGGGAACTGTGCTGCTAATCGTGGATGGCCAGCGCCACGAACTCCACGATGGCGATTGTGTGACCTTCGACGCCGACCTGCCCCACCACTTCGAGAATCCTGGACCCGACGAGGCCGTGCTGCTGGCCGTGCTCAGCGCGGGCCTGCGAAGGAGCTGACAATGCCCAAGAGCCTGTTCGACAAGATCTGGGAAACCCACGAGGTCGGTGGGCGGGGATCCAATCTTCTGTACATCGATCTGCACCTGGTGCACGAAGTAACCAGCCCGCAGGCGTTCGAGAGCCTGCGTCTGGCCGGCCGCCCCGTCCGGCGCCCGGACCGCACGCTGGCCACCGCCGACCACAACGTGCCCACCGACGGAACGCCGGTCGCGCAGCGCATCAAAGACACGCTGTCGCGCCAGCAGGTGGAGACGCTGGAGCAGAACTGTGAGCAGTTCGGGATACCCGTGTACTCGCTGGGCTCCGATCACCAGGGCATCGTCCACGTGATCGGGCCAGAGATGGGTGTGACCCAGCCCGGCATGACGATCGTGTGTGGCGATTCGCACACGGCCACGCACGGGGCCTTCGGGGCGCTGGCCTTCGGGATCGGGACCAGCGAGGTCGAGCACGTGCTGGCCACCCAGTGCCTGGTGCAGTCAAAGCCCAAGTCCATGCGCATACGCTACGACGGCGACCTGGGCTACGGCGTCACGGCCAAGGACCTGATCCTGTTCACGATCGGCCAGATGGGCGTGTCCGGCGCCGGGGGCCACGTGGTCGAGTACGCCGGGGCAGCGATCGAGTCGCTGACCATGGAGGGTCGGATGACCGTGTGCAACATGACCATCGAGGGCGGAGGCCGGGCGGGGATGATCGCGCCCGACGAGACCACGTTCGAATGGGTGATTGGCCGGTCCGCCGCTCCCCCGGCGGTTCCGGACGAGTGGGGGGATCTCAAGACCGAGGACGGCGCCAGCTTCGACCGGGAGATCACAGTTGACGCAGGAGCCATCAGCCCCATGGTCACCTGGGGCACCAACCCGGGCATGGTGGTTGCGGTCACCGAAGCGGTTCCCCGGCCCGCCTCAGAGCAGGACGAGCGGGCGCTCGAGTACATGGGCCTGGAGCCCGGGGTGCCCGTGCAGGAGCTCAAGCTCGACCGCGTGTTCATCGGCTCGTGCACGAACTCGCGGATCGGCGATCTGCGCGTGGCCGCCCAGGTGGTGGACGGGCGGAAGGTGTCCAGCGACGTCTACGCGATGGTGGTGCCCGGGTCCCAGCAGGTGAAGATCCAGGCCGAGCGCGAGGGCCTCGATGCGGTGTTCAAGCGGGCTGGGTTCGACTGGCGCGGCGCGGGCTGCTCGATGTGCCTGGGCATGAACCCCGACATTGCCGCGCCCGGCGAGCGTGTGGCGTCGACGTCAAACCGCAACTTCGAGGGCCGGCAGGGCAGAGGCGCGCGCTCGCATCTGGTCTCTCCGCAGATGGCCGCGGCCGCGGCCATCGAGGGTCACTTCGTCGACATCAGGGGGTGGGACTCATGAAGGCCATCGAGACCATCACCGGCGGGGTCAGCGTGCTGAACCGCGACGACGTCGACACCGACCAGATCATCCCCAAGCAGTTCCTCAAGCGGATCGAGCGCACCGGGTTCGGAGAGTTTCTGTTCTACGACTGGGCCAAGGAACCGGGATGGGAGCTGCCGCCGAATCCGATCCTGGTCGCCGGCCGGAACTTCGGCTGCGGCTCGAGTCGCGAGCACGCTCCGTGGGCGCTGGAGGACTATGGCTTCCAGGCCATCGTCGCCCCGAGCTTCGCCGACATCTTCCGGTCCAACTGCACCAAGATCGGGCTGCTGCCGGTGGAGCTGCCGGCCGAGGACTGCCAAGCGATCGCCGAGGCCGGCAACGCCCAAGTCGACCTCCAGGCCCAGGAAGTGCGGTGGCCGGGGGGATCTGCGAGCTTTGAAATTGACCCTGAGACCAAGCACCGGCTACTCAACGGGCTGGACGACATCGGTCTCACGCTGGGCCAGGAGGAGGCGATCGCCGCCTACGAGCGGGACCGCCAGCGCGCCGGAGGGTGGGCGGGACCGAATACCACGGCGCTGACATGACGGCCTCTCGGGACTGGGACGCCGCCGCCTACGATCGCGTATCCGGTGACGTCCAGTTCGTGTGGGCGCTCGAGCAGCTCGAGCGGCTGCCGCTGCAAGGCGACGAGGTGGTCCTGGATGCCGGCTGCGGGTCCGGGCGGGTGACCAAGGAGCTGATCCAGCGGCTACCGCGGGGCCGGGTCTACGGAGTGGACCAGGCGCCGTCGATGGTGGCCCACGCCCGGGCCGCGCTCGGAGATCGGGCCACGATCCTGGAGCAGGAGCTCACGCAGCTGGCGCTGCCCGAGCCGGTAAACGTGGGGTTCTCCAACGCCACATTCCACTGGATCAAGGACCACGACGCGCTATTCACCGCGCTGGCGGCGGCGCTCAGCCAGGGCGGGCGGCTCGTCGCCCAGTGCGGGGGAAAGGGCAACATCGACCGCATGCGGCGGCTCTCGGACCAGGTTGCGCAGGAGGAGCCGTTCGCGCGCCACTTCGCCGATTGGGTCGGTCCGTGGAACTACGCCGGGCCCAAAGAGACAAGGCGGCGCCTGGAGAACGCGGGGTTCAGCGAGGTCGAGTGCTGGCTTGAGCCCAAGCCGGTGAGCCCGGCCTACCCCCACGAGTTCGTGAAGACCGTATGCCTGGTCCGGCACCTCGACTACCTGCCCGAGGACCTGAAAGACCCGTTCATCGGTCGGGTGCTGGAGGGCATGGGCGATCCCCTGGTGATCGAGTACGTGCGGCTGAACATGACCGCGCGGCGCTGACCTCTACATTCCGATCGGTGAGCGCCGGAGGGCCCGCAATCGAGGTCGAGAAGCTGGTGCGTGAGTTCCGCAAGGGACCGCGCGCAGTCGATGGCATAGATATCCAGGTCTCCTACGGCGAGATCTACGGCTTCCTGGGCCCGAACGGCGCCGGGAAGTCGACCACCGTGCTGATGCTGACCACACTGTTGCCGCCGACCAGCGGGCGGGCCATTGTGGGCGGGTTTGACATCGTCAAGCAGGGCTCCGAGGTCCGCGCGTCGATCGGCGCAGCGCTCCAGGAGGCGGCACTGGACCCCGTCCTCACTGGTCGTGAGCACCTGCTGCTTCAGGCCACGCTCCAAGGCCTGGGCAAGGTCGATCGCGAGCGCCGGGCCCAGGAGCTGCTCGAGCGCGTGGGGCTGACCGAGGCGGCCAACCGGCGGGTGGGCGGGTACTCCGGCGGGATGAAGCGCCGGTTGGATCTGGCCATGGCGCTGGTTCACGGTCCACGGATCCTGTTTCTCGACGAGCCCACAACCGGCTTGGACCCCCAGAGCCGCAGCGCGCTGTGGGAGGAGGTCGCCCGCCTGGCGCGTGAGGACGGGATGACCGTGTTTCTCACCACCCAGTACCTGGAGGAGGCCGATGTGCTGGCCGGCCGGATCGGGATCATCGACCACGGGCACATCGTGGCCGAGGGCACCCCCGCGCAGCTCAAGGCGGAGGTGGGGCTACCCAGCGTGGAGATCGTTCCGGCGGAGGGCAGCAACGCGGAGGCGGTGAGGCAACTGCTCCGTGACTTCGGTGATTGCCCCCCGGACGGCCAGGGCCCGGTCAGGGTCCAGCTGCCGAGGGGCGAGGCTCAGCTGGCGGACGTAATCCGGGCGCTTGACCAAGCCAACCTGCACGTCGAATCGCTGCACCTGCACCAGCCCTCGCTGGACGATGTCTTCCTAGCCAAGACCGGGCGCAAGCTCGAGGGAGCCGCGGACGAGGAAGCGGAGGCCGAGCCGGTCGGCCGTCGAGGAACGCGTCGTGGTCGCTGAGGCCGCGCTGGCCCCGCCTGCCGGAGCGGGCATCCTAGAGCAGGTCGCGGTGGTTGCCCGCCGCTCAGCGGTCAGGATCCTGCGCCAGCGGGCACTGCTGGTGTTCCCGATCCTGTTCCCGCTGATCCTGTTTGCCATCAACGGCAGCGCGCTGAGCTCGGCCAACAAGATCCCCGGGTTCCCGGCCCCGAGCTACCGCGACTTTGCCCTCGCTCTGCCGTTCATGCAGGGCGCCCTGTTCGTGGCCGTCACGGCCGGCGTCGATCTGGCCAAGGACATCGAGACGGGATTCTTCAACCGCCTGGCGTTGACGCCACTGCGCGGCCCGGCGCTGCTGGTGGGGCAGCTCGGCGGCGCGCTGGTGGTGGCCAGCGTCCAGTCGGTCGTGTATCTGCTGGTGGGGCTGGCCAGCGGTGTGGGGATCAAGAGCGGAGTAGCGGGTGCCCTGGTGCTGCTGATCCTCTCGGTGCTGATCGCGTCCGGCTTCGCCGCGCTGGGTGCGCTGGCCGCGCTTCGCTTCGGCACCGGCGAAGCCGTCCAGGCGCTGTTTCCACTGCTGTTCGTGTTCCTGTTCCTGAGCTCAGCCAACTTTCCCCGCAGTCTGATCCAGGTGCATTGGTTCAAAGTGGTGGCCACCTACAACCCGGTGTCGTACATGATCGAGGGCGTGCGCAGCCTGATCATCACCGGCTGGGACGCGCGGGCGCTGGCGTTGGGATTCGGCTTTGCGGCGTTACTGCTGATCGTTTCGCTGGCTCTGGCCAGTCGTGCCATGCGGAGCCGGCTGGTGCGCACATGAGGAGATTCCTGTCCGTGACCCGCGCCGTGGCCTGGCGCTCGATCCACAACACCGTGGTCACGCCATCCGTCCTGGTGCCCTCGATCATCTTCCCGCTGTTCTTCCTGGTGGCATTCGCCGGAGGGCTGTCGCGGATCTCACAGGTCCCGAACTTCCACTACAAACCGGGCTACACCGCCTTCCAGTTCGTGTTCGTGTTCCTGCAGTCGGCCGCATTCGGCGGGGTGTTCACGGGCTTTGCCGTGGCCCGCGATTTCGATTCAGGCTTCGCCCGCCGGCTGCTGCTGGCGGCCCCCCGCCGCAGCGGGATCATCGCCGGATACGCAGTGGGCGCGCTGGCGCGGTGGCTGATCACGGGAAGCGTGGTGACGATCGCGGCGCTGATCGCGGGGATGGACATCAGCGGCAGCGGGGTCGACCTGGTCGGCCTGGTCGGCCTGGGCCTGATCGTGAACGTGGTGGCCACTCTGTGGGCCTGCGGAGTCGCGTTCTTCCTCCGCACCGAACAGGCCGGCTCACTGATCCAGATGCCCGTGTTCATCATCCTGTTCCTGGCTCCGGTGTTCGTCCCGCTCAACCTGCTCACCGGATGGATCCACGCTGTGGCCAACGTCAACCCCGCCACCGCGGTGCTCGAAGCCGCTCGCGGACTGCTGGCGGGCTCGCCCGTCAAGGTGGGGCTCGCCTTCGGCGTGCTGGCCGCCGGCCTTGCCGTATTCGCGCTGTTCTCCCGCCGCGGACTGGCCTCGGCCGAACGGGCTGGATAGCTCGGCATGGCCACGCGCATCATCGTCCTGCCCGGCGACGGGATAGGTCCCGAGATCACCGCGGCGACTCTCGACATTCTGCGCGCAGTCGGCCCGGACTTGGAATTCGAGGAGCACCCGTTCGGCGGCGCCTCGATCGACGCCCACGGCACTGCGCTGACCCACGAGGTGCTGGAGGCCTGCCGGAGAGCCGACGCCGTCCTTCTGGCCGCAGTCGGCGGGCCGAAGTGGGATACCACCGACCCGGATCAGCCTCGGCCCGAGCAGGGTCTGCTGGGGCTGCGTAAGGGCCTAGGGCTGTTCGCCAACCTGCGGCCCGTCAAGGCGCTGGAGCCGCTCTATGACTCAAGTCCGCTTAAGCGAGAGCTGATCGAGCGGACCGATCTGCTGGTGGTGCGCGAGCTGACGGGGGGTATCTACTTCGGGGAGAAGACGCGGACCCCAGACGCAGCCTCGGACGCCTGCGTGTACACCCGCCCCGAGATACAGCGGATCGCCCGGGTGGCCTTCCGGGCCGCGCGGTCACGCGTGACCAGCGTGGACAAGGCCAACGTTCTGGAGACCAGCCGGCTGTGGCGCGAGGTGGTGCGTGAGGTTCACGCGTCCGAATTTCCCAACGTTGAGCTCGAGCACCTGCTGGTCGACAACACGGCCATGCAGCTGATCTCCGCACCCCGCCACTTCGACGTGATCCTGACCGAGAACATGTTCGGGGACATCCTGTCCGACGAGGCGGCGATGCTCACCGGGTCGATCGGGATGCTGCCCAGCGCATCGCTGGGGGATTCGGACCCGCCCACCCCGGGTCTGTTCGAGCCGGTGCACGGCTCGGCGCCGGACATCGCCGGTAGCGGAAAGGCCAATCCACTGGCCATGTTCCTGTCGGCAGCCCTGATGCTGCGCCACGGACTGGGTAGGGAATCCGAGGCGGCGGCGGTAGAATCGGCGGTCGAGCGGGCGCTTGCCGACGGGCTTCGCACCTTCGATCTGGGTGGCGAGGCGACCACAGCCGAGGCAACCCGGAACGTCCTCAAATACCTGTAAGGAGCACCTGTGGAGCAAGCGGAGCTGATCTGGCACAACGGAGAGCTCGTCCCCTGGGAGGACGCCAAGGTCCACGTGCTGACCCACGGGCTGCACTACGGGACCGGTGTGTTCGAGGGAATCCGGGCCTACGAGACGCCGCGCGGCACCGCCATCTTTCGCCACCAGGAACACCTGGAGCGGCTGTTCAAGTCGGCCGAGCTCTACTACATGCCGATCCCGTACACCCTCGAGGAGCTACGCGCAGCCACCCACGAGCTGATCGCCGCCAACGAGCTGCGCGAGTGCTACATCCGCCCAATCGCGTTCCGCGGATACGGCCAGATGGGGCTGTTCCCGTTGGAAGCCCCCGTCGACGTGGCGATTGCCGTGTGGCCGTGGGGGGCTTATCTGGGTGAGGAAGGCAAGCGCGACGGGATCCGGGCCAAGGTGTCGAGCTGGAGGCGGATTCCCCACGACGCGTTGATCCCGCACGCCAAGGCGAGCGGGCAGTACCTGAACAGCGTCCTGGCCAAGATCGAAGCGTCGAAGGCCGGCTATCAGGAGGCGATCCTGCTCAACCACCAAGGGTCTGTCTGCGAAGGCTCTGGCGAGAACATCTACACCGTGCGCGACGGGAAGATCGCCACCCCGGGGGATACGGCAGCGATTCTTGACGGCATCACTCGCCGGTCGATCATCGACATTGCCACCGACCTCGGCGTGGAGATCGTGGAGCGTGACGTCGCGCGGGCCGAGCTCTACCTGGCCGACGAGGTGTTCCTGACCGGGACCGCGGCCGAGGTCGTCCCGGTCCGGGAGATCGACGACCATCCGATCGGACGCGGCGACCCCGGGCCGATCACCCGGGAGCTACAGCGCGTCTACGACGACGCAATCCACGGCCGCGACACCCGGTACGCCGGTTGGCTCGACGTGGTGAAGGTGCGCGAAAGGGCGACGTGAGCCGGATCGAGCTGTACGACACCACGCTGCGCGACGGGATGGGCGGTGAGGGGATGTCCCTCTCGGCCCAGGAGAAGCTCCGGGTCGCTCACCGGCTCGACGAACTTGGGCTCGATTTCATCGAGGCGGGATTTCCCAGCTCGAACCCAAAGGAGCTCGAGCTGTTCGAGCTGCTCTCACGCGAGCGCTTCCAGCATGCCGAGGTCGCGGCGTTTGGCATGACTCGCCGGCGCGATTTGACCGCCGACGCCGACCCTTCGCTCCGGGTGCTCGCCGACTGCTTCGCCCCCGTATGCACGCTGGTAGGGAAGACATCCCAGCTGCACCTGGACAAGGTCGTGAAGGTCGACCGCGAGGAGAACCTGCGGATGATCTCCGAGTCGATCGCGTACCTCGTGAGTGCTGGCAAGCGCGTGCTGTTCGACGCCGAGCACTTTTTCGACGGCTTCGCCGGGGATCGCGACTACGCGCTCGCCTGCGTGCGAGCGGCAGCGGAGGCGGGTGCCGAGACGGTGGTCTGCTGCGACACCAATGGCGGCACGCTGCCCGACAGCATCGCGGCCGCAATGGCAGAGGTCGTCGCGGCGCTGGCCGGCTCGGGGACGCAAGTGGGCATCCACTGCCACGACGATGCCGGCTGCGCGGTGGCTAACACTCTGGCTGCCGTGCGGGAAGGCGCCACCCACGTGCAGGGCACGATGAACGGCTACGGCGAGCGCTGCGGAAACGCCAACCTCGTAACTGTGATCCCCAATCTCCAGCTGAAGCTCGGTCACGAGTGCGTCTCGGACGCGCAGCTCGCGTCCCTGACCGCGGCCGCGCACTTTTTCGACGAGCTGCTGAACTTCACCCCCGATCCGGACCAGCCGTACGTTGGGCGCAACGCGTTCGCGCACAAGGCGGGGATGCACGTGGCGGGGGTCAGCGCCCATCCAGCGACGTTCGAGCACGTACCGCCGGAGGTCGTCGGCAACCAGCGTGAGATGCTGATCTCGGAGCTGTCCGGCAAGGGCACGGTTCACGCCCGGGCCCGCGACGCCGGGATCGAGCTGGACGACGGGCAGGCGGCGCGAGTCAGCGAGCGGGTGAAGGCGCTCGAGCACCTGGGCTATCACTTCGAGGCCGCCGACGGGTCGTTTGAGCTCCTGCTACGGCGGGAGACCGGGGAGTACGAGCAGCTGTTCCGGCTGGAGTCCTGGCGGGCCATCGTGGAGAAGCGCGCCGACGGGCGGGTGGGGACCGAGGCCACGATCAAGATCTGGGTGGGCGGCGAGCGATACGTGCGCACGGCCGAGGGCAACGGACCGGTCAACGCGCTCGACCGGGCGCTGCGGGATGCGCTGATCGAGATCCATCCCCACCTGGCCGACATCGACCTGGTCAACTTCAAGGTGCGGATCCTGGATGAGGCCAAGGGGACCGGCGCGGTCACGCGCGTTCTCCTCGACGCCTCCGATGGCGACCAGGTATGGGGCTCGATCGGGGTGTCCGAGAACATCATCGAGGCGTCCTGGGAGGCGCTGGTCGACTCGCTGGAGTACGGGATGCAGGTGGTGGAGCGCCCGAGCCACCCCGCCCCGGCCACACGGCGCACGTGAGTGATGAACTCCCGCTCGCGCGGCCGGTGATCGGCCAGCGTGAGGAGGAGCTGATGCTGGAGGTGCTGCGGTCGGGCCGCCTGTCGCTCGGGCCCCGGGTGGCCGAGTTCGAGGAGGGGTTCGCGGGCCGCGTCGGAGCGCGGTTCGCCAGCGCGGTGTCGAGCGGGACTGCGGCCCTGCACCTGGCCGTGCGGGCGGTGGGAGTAGGTCCGGGTGCTGAGGTGATCACCAGCCCGTTCTCGTTCGTGGCCAGCGCCAACGTGGCGGTGTACGAGGGGGCGCGGCCCCTGTTCGCGGATATTGATCCGGTGACGCTAAACCTTGATCCGCAGGCGGCTGCCGCGGCGGTCACCGAGCGCACGGCGGCGCTGCTGCCGGTCCACGTGTTCGGGTATCCCGCCGACCTGGATGCGTTGGAGGCCATCGGTCCGCCGATCGTGGAGGACGCGTGCGAGGCGCTGGGCGCGGTCTATCCGGACGGCAGGCCGGTGGGGGGAAGGGGCCATCCGGCGGCGTTCGGGTTCTACGCCAACAAGCAGATCACCACCGGCGAGGGCGGGATGCTCACGACCGGTGATCCCGGGCTCAAGCAGCGCGTCGACTCCGAGCGAAACCAGGGCCGGGCGCCGGACATGGGCTGGCTGGACCACGATCGCCTGGGCTACAACTACCGGCTGTCGGATATCGCCTGCGCTCTGGGTCTGGCTCAGCTCGAGCGCTTGGAAGACATGCTGACCGGGCGGGCGCGGGTGGCCGCGCTGTACGGGGAGGCACTGGCCGACGTCGAGGGCCTGGATCTCCCCTGTCCGGATACGGGGGGCGCGCGCCGGGGGTGGTTCGTGTACGTGGTGCAGTTGCCGCGCGGAGAGGATCGGGACGAGGTGGTCCGGGCGCTGGCCGAGCGCGGTGTCCCCAGCAAGCCCTACTTCCCGGCCATCCACCTGATGAGCTTCTACCGCGAGCGCTTTGGGCACCGGGAGGGCGAGTTCCCGGTGTGCGAGGACGTCGCGGGGCGATCCATCTCGCTGCCGTTCTTCCCGGATATGGACGCCAGCCAGGTCGAACGGGTCAGCGCGGCGTTGCTGGCCGTTCTGGCCAGCCGGGCCGGCTCGACTGCGTGAACTTCGGCCGTTTTTCGTCCGCCAGTTTTCACCAGCCGTCTACGTTTTCCAGTTGTGCGAAGGAGCAGGGGAGGCCTGACAGCGGTGGCTGCGCTGGCGACGGCATGTGCGCTCAGCGTGCCTGCGGCCGCCTGGGGTGACTTCCCCTACACCGGGCCGGGCGGCAAGCTGTCTGATCCCACCACCTGGAAGCTGCCACCGGGCGTGGCCCCCAGCAACTTCGGCGACAACTGGAAGTTCGCCGCCACGCCGGAGAACAGCCCCCAGAGCCAGGCCACGGTGAACGGCAAGGCCGACGAGTTGTGCGGGATCCGGGGGATGAGCATCGTGGACGCGAACGCCAGCTTCCCGGCCGGCACCAGCTCGTGCGTGGCCCCGGGCAGCCCGGTCAACACCGCGTTCGAGCAAACCGTGGGGCGGAGCGACGTGCTGATCTCCGAGCTCGACTCGGGGATCGAGTGGAACAACGCCGGCGCCATGGTGGCGGTGCGCAAGAAGTACTGGATCAACCCGGGCGAGCTGCCAGCGCCGAGGGTCGATCTGCCCCAGACCTTCGACCCGTCGACCGGAGTGAACTGCGCCGCGCACGCGGGTGCGGTGGGCTCAGGCGGCGACTACGACAAACAGGGGGGCAAGCCGGGGCCCGGCGGCTCGATCCCCTACGACGTGCTGGGGCAGGGAGTGTTCAACGTGCTCGATTACGCCTGCGACTCGCGGGTGGCCGCGGTGGTCACGGGCCCGGGCGGGCGGCACGACCTGCGGCACGGCCCGCCGGGGATGCTGATTCCGGAGGACCTGATCCTGGCCTTCTCCGATGGCACCGACCACGACGGTAACGGCTACGCCAATGACATCGCCGGCTGGAACTTCGTGGACAACAACAACGACCCGTACGACGACGTGCAGTACGGGCACGGCACGGGGGAGGTCCAGGACTCGGCCGGCGAGGCCAATACGAACTCCACCCTCGGCACCTGCCCGAACTGCATGATCACCGAGCTTCGGGTCGGCGAGTCGTTCATCGCCGACGTCAACCGCTTCGCCCAGGCGGTCCTTTATGCCACCGACGTCGGCGCGTCGGTCATCCAGGAGCCGCTGGGCACGCTGGACAACTCATCGTTCGCCCGCCAAGCGGTCGAGTACGCCTACCACCACGGCACGGCGGTGATCGCGTCGGCGGCCGATGAGGCGGCCGAGCACAACAACCAGCCGTCAGCGCTGCCGGACACGATCGTGGTCAACTCGGTCAACAAGTACTCGACCGAGACCACCGCGCCGCCGTCGTATCTGCAATTGAACGGCTGCACCAACTTCGGGCCCAAGGTCACGGTGTCGGTGTCAAGCTCATCCTGCTCGTCCAACGCAACCGGTCTGGGCGCCGGCATCGCCGGGCTGATCTACAGCGCAGCCATCAACTCCGTGGCCGAGGGCAAGCTCAAACCGGCCGGCGACTGCGCCCGCGTCGACGGCTCGCCCTGCCCCATCACGCCAAACGAGGTCCGTCAGCTGATCGCCTCGGGCAACATCGCCGGCGACCCGACGCCCGGGCAAAGCTCGGCCAGCAGCGGCACCACGCCGGCGGACGCTGGAACCGGAGGCCAGGCGGACGACATCAACTTCGCGCAGCAGCCCGAACCCTCCTGCCAACCGGCGCCAGTCCCCACCTGCACCGATCCGAACTCCAACACCGCGTTCGCCGCCGACCTGTACGGAGGCCTGGATGGTCCCGCCCCGGACACGCGCCGCTACCACGCGCGCCAGGGCTTCGACGAGTTCTACGGCTACGGCCGCGTCAACGCCGACAAGGCGGTGGCCGCAGCGGCCAGCGGGACAATCCCGCCCCAGGCGGACATCACCTCGCCCGACTGGTTCCAGCAGCTGGATCCGCACGCTCCGCAGATCCCGGTGGAGGGCTACGTCAACGCCCGCGGCCCCTACACCTGCCAGGTTCAGGCCGCGCCCGGGGCCGAACCCAACAACGCCCAAGACTTCGACACCGCGGCCTCCAGCTGGTGCGACGGCAAGTCTGTGCACACCGCGGCATTCACCGGCACGCTGGGCCGGATCGACACCGCCAAGCTGGAGTCCCGGTTCCCGGCCAACGTGCAGGGATTCGCCGGCAACGAGAACGGCGGACTGGCCCAGACCTCCAACGGACGCCCCAATACCCGGCCCTACGCGTTCACCGTCCGAGTAGTGGTCTCGAGCCCACAGAGTTCAGGCCACCCGGCGATGACCGGAGAGGATCGGCGGCAGCTGTTCCTGCACCGGGACAAGGACATGCTGCCCGTCTGGCCCAAGGAGCTGCGGACCGACGGCGCCTCCAGCCCGCTGCTGATCGATCTGGCCGGAGACAACCGCAACCAGCTGGTGATGGCCACCTCCGACGGGCAAATCCATGCCTACCAGCCCGATGGCTCCGAGCTTCCGGGCTGGCCGGTGCACACCGATCGGCTGCCGCTGCACACCGGCGCTCCCGCCTACTCACGGGTCGGCACCGACCACTCGTGTGCCGTGCTCGGCGCCCTAGCCGGCGGCGACCTGTTCCACGACGGGCGGATCGAGATCGTCGCCGACGACAACTGCGGGAACGTGTATGCCTGGGATTCGCGGGGCAAGCTGGTGTTCCAGCAGCACTCCAACCCCGGGTGGTCCGGCGCGCCGCTGCAGCCGTTCCACACCGTCCGCCAGGGCCCACGCGACCGTACTGAAGCCGGCTTCCTGTCCTCGCCCGTCCTGGCCCACCTGGACGGCAATCCCGGCGGACGGCTCGACATCATCGCGGCCGGCGACGATCGTCATCTTTACGCCTGGCAGCCCGATCCGAGCAACCTCGCCGGCTCGGCGATGCCCGGATTCCCCGTGCTGGTGGCCGATCCGGACAAGCTCACCGCGATCGATCCCACCACCAACCACCTCACGTTCTCGACCACCCGGGCCAAACCCAACCCGGGGATCTCCGAGGACCAGGGCAAGATCATCGACACGCCAGCCGTGGCCGCGATTGACGGCTCCGGCAAGCCGTCGATCCTGATCGGCTCCAACGAGGAGTACACGGCCAACACCGGCGACGAGGGCCCCATGAACGCCGGGGCGATCGGCTCCGCCTCGCTGGCCGGAGTCGGCGCCAGCGGCCTGCTCGCGCCGGGCAACGGGCGCGTATACGCGATCAAGCCCACCGGCGGCTCGGTCACCTGCTCGGGCAGTACGTGTAGCTCGGACGCGTTCCAGCCCGGCTGGCCGGTGAAGATCGGGATCGTCGACGAGGGCCTCCTGCCCGACGTGGGCGAGGGCATCAACGGTTCACCCGTGGTCGCGCCGCTCACGTGCCCGAGCGGTGGCAGCGGACCCAAGGTCGGCGTGACCCCGGACGGCGGGCCGGGCTACATCCTCAACTCGGACGGAAGCTCCTGCTACGGGAAGGACCCGCAGGGTCAGGACAACACGCTCAACACCGACTTCAGCCAGGGCCCCGGCCAGTACGACCATCCGGCATTCGCCGCCGTGGGCTATCCCGCGTTCGGGACGCTCGACGGCAAGACCACGAGCTTCTTCGCCCCGGAGAGCGGGCTGATCCGGGCGCTAGACATCGCCCTCAACGACTACCAGGGCGGCCAGGACTTCCTCGGCGGATGGAATCCCACCTCGGCGCAGCAGCTGCCCGGGTACCCGGCCGAGGTCAACGACCTGCAGTTCCTCACCGGGCCGGCTATCGGCCAGATCACCGGCGGGCCGGGGCAGGAAGTGATCGGCGGCACCGCCTCGCTGGACCTGGCGGCGTTCAATGCCGCCGGCGTGGCGGCCGGGTCGGCCTGGCCCAAGCTGACCGGTGACTGGACGATCGCCACTCCCACGCTGGGCTCGTTCGGGACGCTGGACACCTCCGGGTCGGCCCACAAGGACGTGGTCTCGATTACGCGGTCGGGCACGGTCGCGGTGTACTCGACGCCCGCCTCCGCCTGCTCGCCCAGCTCCTCGCCGCGCTACCACCACGACGACTGGAACTCGGGCAACTACACCACCGACGCAATCACACCCGGCCAGCCGGTCCACGCGCGCCTGCGGCACCGGGTGCTGTCATTCACCGCCCCGGGCGCTGACCTGCTGTGCGGCACCGCATCGAGCTACCAGGTCGTCACCTCCGGCAGCCCCATCACGCCTGAGAACTTCTCGCAGGCCACGGCGCTGGCCGGCTGGCCGACGCCGGCCGCTGCCGGAACGGGGCAGTCGTTCCAGCTCGCCGCCGGGACGAGGGGCTACGTGGCCATCCGCGCGGTGAACGCCGCCGGGAACGTCGGCCTTCCCGCAGTCGTGCGGGTACGCTAGATGGGTCCGCGGCGGGGATTTCTCCTAGCTGCGCTGCTGTGCCTGGGGGCAGCGGCTCCCGGATCGGCCACCGCGTACCACTTCCGGGCGGGCGCGGCCCGGGTCGATACGACCCCTCCGCTGGCCGGGACCGTGGCCGGCGATCAGGCCAACCGGCAGTTTGCGCGGGTTTGCCGCGTGCTCGGCCGCGGCGTTCCCCACCCAGGGACGATTCGCGCTCCAGGAGCCGTTCAACGACCTCAACGGCGATCAGCAGAGGGATGCCGGCGCCGATCTGAACCACGGGCCGAACGGGCAGAAGCCCGACCCGCTGTGTGATGTCAACGCCAACGGACGCTGGGACGGGCTGTACGCCGACAACCAGTGGGGGCCCATGACTGGCGTGCACGACCCGATTGACGTCCGTGCCGTGGCGATCTCCGATGGCCACCACCCGCCGCTGGTGTACGCGTCCGTCACCGCGATCGGGGTGTTCGATTACTACACCGAGCAGGCCCGCTGGGATCTTGAGCATCGCTACGGAATCCACGCCAGGCTGGTGGTGAGCGCCAACCACAACGAGAGCTCACCGGACACCATCGGCCTCTACGGGCCCTTGGATACGCCCCTGGGGGTGGGTGTCCGCTCGGGGATCGACGAGTACTACATGCGCTTCCTGGACGATCGCATCGCCCGAGCCGGAGCTGCGGCCGTGCACAACCTGAGGCCGGCGCGGCTCTATGCCAACCAGGTCGAAGGTCCTATCCCCGACGGCACCTCAGGAAACACCTATCCGCTGCTCACCGGGCTGAGCGAGCGCATCTCCGACCAGTTCCCCACCGCGGTCGCGCTGCCCAAGGATGACCGAGTCGCCGCCGTGGATCCCAAGATGGGGGTCCTCCAGGCACGAGACCCGGGCGGCACCCCGATCTTCACCGTGATCAGCATTGCCGCGCACAACCAGGAGATGGGCAACGCCGGCGGCGCGATCAGCGCCGATTGGCCCGGAGCGATGGTGCGGGCATTCGACGCGCACTCACCCGGGATGGCGATGTTCCTGGTGGGCGACAACGGGTCGATGGAGGATCCGCAGACCGATCCCACGGTCATCCCGGGAGGCTCCGAGAACCACTCCAGCATGAGCACGCAGTACAAGCAGGCCGTGGCCACCGGCCAGCAGTTCGCCACTCTGGCGCGGGACGCCGCGGGCGGCGCCGTCCAACTGGAGGCCGGTCCGGTCACGCTGACGCGCAAGCAGATCTGCGTGCCCCTGGAGAACAACGGATTCGTCGCGCTGGCCGCGGCGGGAGAATTCGGCCGTCGCCAGGCTTGGGCATGTGATCCCAACGGCCGGCCCGTAGCGCCGGTTCCCAACGGCTCGATCGTGCCGACCGCCGGAGCCGATTTCCGCACGTTCGTCAGCTACGCCGACCTCGGCCCGGACCTGCAGCTGATCGACAACCCGGGCGAGGCGTTCCCGGCCCTGATGCTGGGCAGCCCGTTCGGCGTTGAGGACCAGAGCTGCAGCCGGCCCAACCCGGCCGTGCCCACCTGGCATGCGCGGGCGCTGTTCCGCTTCCAGGTCGGCCTGGCCGACGATCTGATGGGCTACCTCATACCGGCCTGGGGCTTTGCCAGCGGGACGCCGGGGCTGTTCAACAGCGACACCTGCTACCAGGACATGAACGGGCACGGGCACAAGCTTGAGTCCGAGTCGGCCGGGCCCACGTCGGCCAACAACATCGCTAACGCCCTGGCCCAGATGCTCGACGGCAAGCCAGACCCCAGCGCCCACATCGTCCACGGACGGTTCGTGCTGGCCAACGGCGCTTACGCCCGCTGGCCCACCGGCGCTGCCGGGGTACTGATTCCCGCCTCGGGCGGCTCCGCGCTGGATCCGGCGGGCGGCCTGCTGATCGGCGGCCCCGGCACCACCGGTTTCGGCTCACGTCGGGTGGACCAGCACGGGGTGTTCATGGACTTCGACGGCCAACCCCAATCCCGCCCCGACGTGGACACCCGGGGGATCATGGTGTTCGGATCCGACGGCTGCGTCCGCGCCCGCTACTACGTGAACGTGTTCCCCACGCTCGACACTGGGCATCCTCTGGAGGGCGTGACCAGCGGATCCCGGCTGCTGCCGACCAGCCCCTGTCCCGCGCTTTCGCGACGGGGAGTGCCTGAGGTCCAGCCCGGGGCCGCCGCCGCGGCCGGGCTCCCGGCGGCCGCGAGCTACCCGTAGCCGCCGCGGGGGCCAGGTACGCTGGCGGGCTCAATGTCCCGCTTCGCCCAGCCCCCTGACGACGCCTTCCGGGCGCTGAACGACTCGATCTCGTTCGACATCCGCCTGGGCCCGTACGACGTCCGCCAATCCCGGGCCCACGCCACGATGCTGGCCGCACAGGGGATCATCTCCGAGGCCGAGCGCGATGAGCTCCACCGGGGTCTGGAGCAGGTGGAGCGCGAGCTGGACGCGGGGTCGTTCCCCGTCACGGACGGCGACGATGACGTTCACATGGCGATCGAGCGGCGGCTGACCGAGATCGCGGGTCCGGTGGGTGGCAAGCTCCACACTGCCCGGTCCCGCAACGACCAGGTAGCTACCGACCTGGCCCTGTTCGTGCGTGATCAGGCCGACCAGGTGGCGGAGGAGATCAGCGCGCTGGGGGACACGCTGGTCGCGCTGGCAGAGTCGCACCTGGATTGGCCGATGCCCGGCTATACGCATCTCCAGCGGGCGCAGCCGGTGTACCTGAGCCATCACCTGCTGGCGTACGTGTGGATGCTGCTGCGTGACCGCGAGCGGTTTAGGTTTGCCGTTGAGGCCGCGAGCGTGCTGCCGCTGGGCGCCGGCGCGCTGGCCGGGGTCAACTTCGACACGGACCGGGGGCTGGTCGCCCGCGAGCTCGGTTTTGCCACCGTGGCCGAGAACTCGATCGATGCCGTATCCAACCGGGACTTTGCGCTGGATTTCCTGGCCGCTGCCGCCACCTGTGGCACCCACCTGTCCCGCCTGGGCGCCGAGCTGGTCCTGTGGTCAACCGACGAGTTCGGCTTCTGCGAACTGTCGGATGCCTGGGCCTCTGGCTCCTCGATCATGCCCCAGAAGAAGAACCCGGACGCGGCCGAGCTGCTTCGGGCCAAGGCACCGCGGATCGCCGGCCACCTGGTGGCCCTGCACGGCGTGATGCACGGTCTTCCCCTGACCTACAACAAGGACCTGCAGGAGGACAAGGAGCACCTGTTCGACGCGGCGGACACGCTCCGTCTGGGGCTGGTCGCCGCGCGAGGGATGCTGTCCTCGATCACGTTCAACCGCGACGCGCTCGAGCAGGCGGCGGGTGACGAGTTCCTGGCCGCCACCGACGTGGCCGATCTCCTGGTCAGGCGGGGGGTACCGTTCCGCGAGGCCCACGGTGTCGTGGCCGGGCTGGTCCGGTCCGCGTTGGAGCAGGGCAAGGCGCTATCCGAGCTCTCACCCGATGAGTTGGCCCGGCATTCGCCGCAGCTCGACGAGGAGTTCTACGGAGTGCTGCGCGACCAGGCCTGGCTGGAGAGCAAGGTCTCCGAGGGCGGGACGAGCCTCACGCGGGTGCGCGAGCAGCTGGACCGAGCCCGGACGGCCCTGGCCGGCCCGCGGTGAACCCAGAGTTCTACGACCGTCCGGTGGTGGAGGTGGCGGCCGACCTGATCGGCTGCGTGGTGTGGCACCAGGCCGGCGCTGGGGTGATCGTGGAGACCGAGGCCTATCACGAGTCAGAGCCGGCCTGCCACGCCTACGTCGGGCTCACGGCCCGGACGGCGACGCTGTTCGGGCCTCCGGGGAGGGCTTACGTGTATCGCTCCTACGGGATCCACGCTCTGTTCAACGCGGTGTGCGAGCCCGAGGGGATCGGCGCCGCGGTGCTGATTCGTGCGCTGGAGCCGTTGCGCGGGGTGAGCCGGATGCGTGAGCGGCGAGGGCTGGAGCGCCTGGAAAGCCTGTGCTCGGGGCCGGGCAAGCTGACGCAGGCCATGGGCATCGAGCTGGGCCACAACGGTTCCGATCTCTTGCGGGGTGCGGCACGCATCGCGCCACGTCAGCCCAGCTGGATGACCCCAGAGGTGACCGTGGACCGTCGGATCGGCATCACCAAGGCGGTCGAGCTCCCGTGGCGCTTTTGCGCGGCCGGAAGCCGGTTTCTGTCCAAGCCCGCGGGCGAGCGGCCGTCAGCCGACGCCGGCCCCGCCCGAGCCGGAGCCACCGCCGCCCGAGCCTGAGCCCGATCCGCCGCCTCCGCCCCCGGAGCCGGTTCCGCCGCCTCCGCCCCCAGCACCGCCGCCGGTCCCGCCACCCGTGCCGCCGCCGGTGCCACCTCCCGTGCCGCCGCCGGTCCCGCCACCGGTGCCACCTCCCGTACCACCGCCGGTCCCGCCGCCCGTGCCACCACCGGTGCCACCTCCCGTACCACCGCCGGTCCCGCCGCCGCCACCGGCCGCGCCCTGAGCGCCACCCGTGCCGCCGCCTCCAGTGCCGGCACCGGTAGCGCCACCGGAACCGCCGCCCGACCCCGCACCCTGCGTACCGCCGCCCGAGCCGGAGCTCGCGCCGGTGGTGTCGGTTCCGGGCTGCAGGTTTTGCTGATTGCTGTTGTTGCCCGCCTGCTCGTCGGCCAGGACTTGCAGGGCCTGGGTCATGAAGTCACGCCAGAGGATGGCCGGGAAGCTCCCGCCCTCGACCGGCCCGCCGTTGTATAGCGTGGTCATTGGCACCAGCCGGTTGGGGAAGCCGACCCAAACCGCGGTGGTCAGCTGGGGAGTCCAACCCACGAACCACGCGTCGGCGTAGTTGGTGGTGGTGCCCGTCTTGCCGGCAATGTCCACGCCGGAGATCCCGGCCTGGGTGCCGGTACCCGACTGGACGACGCCGGTCAGCATGTCGTGGAGCTGCTGCGCGATGCTGGCCGGCATGACTCGCTGATAGGTGGGGTTCAGTGACAGCGTCTTCTGCGGGCATACCGAGGGGCAGTCGATCTGCGCGATGGCCGCGGGCCCGTTATCGGTTGAGCCCAGGATGGGATCGAACACGCGGTTGCCGCCGGTGGCGAACGTCTCGTAGGCGTGCGCCATATCCAGCGTGGTGACGCCGGTCTTGAGTCCGCCCAGGACCATGGCTGGGTTGGTCGACACCGGGGACCGAATGCCGACCTTCTTGGCCATGGCCGCGATCCGCTTGGTCCCCGTCGGTCCCAGCCCCTGCAGCGCCAGGCGCGCGTAGACAGAGTTGTCGGAGTAGTCGGTGGCTCCCTGAAGGTCGATCGAGCCCGAGTAGGCGTTGCCGAAGTTGTGCACGATGAAGTGCTCTTTGCCCCCGCTGTTGGGGACGATGAAGTCACCCGGGGCGGAGGTGAACACCGAGCTTGGGCCGAAGCCGGATTCCAGCGCCACGGCGAGGGTGAACGGCTTGAACGACGATCCGGGCTGCCGGTGACCCTCGGTGGCCAGGTTGAACGGGAAATCCTTGTAATCCTCGGTGCCGCTACTGCCCACCGGCCCTCCGACCATGGCTCGGACGGCACCGGTCTTGTTGTCGATCGACACCAGCGACACAGTCGGCTGACCCGGGCCGTGGGGGAGATCGTTGGCGATTGCGTGGTCGGCCGCCTGCTGGATCTTGAGGTCCAGTGTGGTCCGAATCTTCAGGCCGCCGTAATAGGCCCGGTACTCGGCTACCCGGGCGGGCACGCCGCGGCCGAGTCCCATGGCGTGCAGGATCTGCGGCCCCAGCCAGCTGGTGAAGTAGGGCGCCGCCGGCGGCTCGGCCGGTTGCTGGAGATCCGCCACAGTGGGCAGGGGTTTGGTGGTGGCCGAGGCGTACATGTCGTTCGTGATCAGGTTCTGCAGCAGCATGTCCTTGAGCACGACGTTGCGTCGGACCAGGGACGCGTGCGGATGAGCGATGGGATCGAACCCGCTGGGGTTGGCCACCATGCCGGCGAGCAGCGCGCCCTCCCACGGGGCCAGCTGGGATGCACACGACGGTCTCGGCGCGTCACCGCACCCGCTCGATGCTTGACCCGGACCGCTTTGCGAGTCATATCCGTGCGTCTTCCCGAAGTACACTCGCGCCCCTGATTCCACGCCGTAGGCGCCGTGGCCGAAATAGATCGAGTTCAGGTACTCGGTGAGGATCTTCTGCTTGGTCCACTTCCGGCTCAGGTGGTAGGCCAGCGCCGCCTCGCGGAGCTTCTCGAAGATGGTGCGGTTGTTCTGGGCCGACAGCGCGTTCTTGACGAACTGCTGGGGGATGGTCGAGGCCCCCTGGGTGGACCCGCCGCCCACGTCGGCCACGAACGCGCGAGCGATGCCACGCAGGTCGATGCCCGAATCGCTCCAGAAGCGGCGGTCCTCGACCGAGATGATGGCGTTGCGCATGTTGGGCGAGATCTGGTCGTAGGTGTCGATCACCACGTGACCCGGCGGGGCGAAGATCCCGATCGGGCGCCAGTGGTCGTCATACAGATAGGAGTTGGCCGCGAGCTTGTACTGGGAACGGTTCTCCAGCTGCGGCAGGTCCGACGCGACCGACATCAGCATTCCGAACACCGTCGAGATCAGGGCCAGCACGGT
>DASZGO010000002.1:0-10043 GCA_035938755.1 Solirubrobacteraceae bacterium
GCGTACCCCGGACGGGGCAGCGGGCGCGGGGCATCTCGACCGGGCGCCCGCTCCGGCGTTGACGGCGGCACGGGGACCTGAGGCGGCGGAGGCACTTCGGCCCCGAACACCTCTTCCTCGGTCTGACCCGCGAGCAGCGCCTCGAACTCCTCCTTCTCGATCGTCTCCCGCTTGACCAGGACCTCCGAGAGCTTCTCCAGCGAGTCCCGGTACTGGGTCAGGATGTCCTTGGCCTGGACGTGGGCCGACTCCACTATGCGCCTGATCTCGTCGTCGATCTCCCGGGCGATCTCGTCGGAATAGTCGGGCTCGGCACTGAACTCGCGACCCAGGAACGGCTGACCGTGGTCGTGGCCGAACACTCGCGGTCCCAGCTTCTCCGACATGCCGAAGCGCATCACCATCTGCTTGGAGGTCGCGGTCACCTTCTCCAGATCGTTCGCGGCCCCGGTGGTGACCTCGCCGAAGATGATCTCTTCGGCGGCCCGGCCGCCGAGCGTCATGGCCAACGTGTCCTGCAGCTCGGCCCGGGTGGTCAAGAACTTGTCTTCGGTGGGCAGCGAGATCGTGTAGCCGAGCGCCTGGCCGCGGGAGATCACAGAGATCTTGTGCACGGGATCAGAGTTGGGCAGGTAGTGGCCCACGATCGCGTGGCCCATTTCGTGATAGGCGGTGATCCGCCGCTCCTTCTCAGACATGACCCGGGTCTTCTTCTCCGGGCCGGCGATCACCCGCATGATCCCTTCCTCAAGCTCCTCCTGGGTGATTTCCCGCTTGCCGTTGCGGGCGGCCAGCAGCGCGGCCTCGTTGACCAGGTTGGATAGGTCGGCGCCGGTGAAGCCGGGCGTCTGGCCAGCCAGCGTGTCCACCTCGATCTCCCGGCCCAGCGGCTTGCCGCGCGTGTGGACCTCGAGGATCTTCCTGCGCCCAGAGCGGTCGGGACGGTCCACCACGATCTGGCGGTCGAAGCGACCGGGCCGCAGCAGCGCCGGGTCGAGGATGTCAGGCCGGTTGGTGGCGGCGATCAAGATGATGTTGTCCTTCATCTCGAAGCCGTCCATCTCGACCAGGAGCTGGTTGAGCGTCTGCTCGCGCTCGTCGTGGCCACCGCCCAGCCCGGCGCCGCGATGGCGCCCGACGGCGTCGATCTCGTCCATGAAGATGATGCAGGGGCTGTTCTGCTTGGCCTGCTCGAACAGGTCGCGGACCCGCGAGGCGCCGACGCCCACGAACATCTCGACGAAGTCCGAGCCTGAGATGGAGAAGAACGGGACCCCGGCCTCGCCGGCCACGGCCCGGGCCAGCAGCGTCTTGCCGGTGCCCGGCGGCCCGTACAGAAGCACGCCCTTGGGGATTCGCGCCCCCAGGGCCTGGAACTTCTTGGGGTTCTCTAAGAACTCCTTGATCTCGTGTAACTCCTCAACGGCTTCGTCGACCCCCGCGACGTCCCTGAACGTGATCTTGGGGCTGTCGACCGACATCCGCTTGGCCCGCGACTTGCCAAACGACATCACCTTGGACCCCCCGCCTTGGACCTGGTTCATCAGGAAGATCCAGAAGCCGATGAAGATCACGAACGGCAGGATGTAGGTGAGGAGCGACAGCCAGCCGTTGGATGCCTTGCCCTGGACGTCAAAGACGCCGCCGGGGACGATGTCCTTCTGCGCGTCGGCGATCAGCGTGGAGGCGTACTGGTCGGGATAGCCGACCGTGTACTTCTGGCCGCCGTACTGGGACAGCAGCTGAACGTCGACCGTGTTGTCCTTGGTCTTGAGGGTCAGCGCCTTGACCTCGTGGTTGTCCAGCTGGGTGAGCAGATCGCTGAACGTCTGCTTGGGCGGATGGCTGGTCGAGCCGATCAGCTTCTGGACAAAGAAGGCCAACACGATCACGATCAGGATCGGGAAGGCTGCGCTCTTGAAGAACCGGCTCATGCGAGATCACATCCGGGCGAAAGCCCGACCAAGTGAATTATCCAGACTAGCAGCTGGATTTGGCCGCCCGACCTGGTTGACGGGGACATTTCACCCGCGCGCGAGGTCACATTTCGCCCGCCCGCCGGGGCGTTCATTCGGCCAGGGCCGCCACGTAAGGCAGGTTCCGGTACCGCTCGCCGTAGTCCAGTCCGTAGCCGATGGCGAAGCGATTGGGAATCTCGAACCCCACGTAACGGGTCGGGAGCTCCACCTTCTGGCGCTCGGGCTTGATCAGGAGGGCGCAGACCTCCAGCGACCGGGGATTGCGGCCGGCCAGGTTGCGCAGCAGGTACTGGAGGGTGAGGCCGGAGTCGACGATGTCCTCGACAATCAGCACGTCCCGGCCCTCGATAGCGGCGTCGAGGTCCTTGAGGATGCGCACCACGCCTGAGGACTTGGTGGCCGAGCCGTACGAGGCGACGGCCATGAAATCCACCTCAACGGGCACGTCGAGCAGGCGCATGAGGTCCGAGAGGAAGAACACGGCTCCCTTGAGTACGCCGACCAGCACCAGGTCACGGCCCTGGTAGTCCCGCGAGATCTCCTGGGCCAGCTCGGAGATCCGCCGGTCGAGATCCTCGGCGGATACGAGGATTTCGCCGATCTGGCCATCGGTGTCCACGGGGGCCGAAGTTTAGGCCGAGGGCAGCGGCTCGAACCGCAGCAGTCCGCAGTCCACCACCGCGCGGACTCCTGCACCCACGTCGAGCCGGACCGTTTCCTCGGCATTCAGGGCCAGCAACTCAGCGGTGCGGCGGGCCACCCCGGGAGCCAGTGAGCCGGCCGCCCGGTCAGCCAGGCGCTGGACGACCAGCCGGGCCAGGGCCTGGGGCAGGCGGCGCAGCCGGGCCAGCTCCACGGCCTCCGAGCCATCGAGCACCTCGTCGACCAGGAGGTCGAGCACGGCGGCCTCATCTCGCAGGACTTCGGCTACGGCGATCACGTTGCGCTCGGCCCCCGGATGGATTGACCGCAGGACGGGCACGAGATCGTGGCGCACCCTTCCGCGTACGAACGCGGCCGAGGCGTTGGTCTCGTCCTCGCACCAGTCGAGATCCTGGCCCCGGCACCACTCTGCCGTCTCCGCGCGCGTGTAATGGAGCAGCGGCCGGATCAGCGCCCCGTCCCGGGGCTCCATGCCCAGCAGTGCCCGGCGGGACGGCGAGGAGGCCAAGCGGTACAGGATGGTCTCCACCTGATCGGTCGCCGTATGACCGGCCGCCACATCCGCGCCCCGGGTTCCGGCCAGCTGCGCGGCCTTGCCGTAGCGCACGTCGCGCGCCCAGGCCTGTAGGTTGCCCACGGGGTGGGGGTCCGGCCGGTACACCTCGAGTTTGACCCCTAGCTGGTCACACAGCTCGATGCAGCGGCGCTCGTCGGCCGCCGCCGCTGGCCGCAGGCCATAGTTAACGTGAAGCGATCCCACCGCCTCCGGACCGGCAATGCGCGCGGCGAGATCGAGCAGGCACGTCGAGTCGCGGCCGCCGGACAGCAGCACCAGTACCTCCCGGCCGGGGGCCAGGAGGCCGTCCGCGGCGACCCGCTCGGCCAGATCGGGGCCGGAGGCGGCGCCCACCCCGGGCTCGGCACCAGCCGTGTGGCTCACTCCTCCCGCTTCTGGGAGGCGACAAAGATCTCGGTCGACTCAGTGAAGCCCTTGAGCCGGACCTCGGCGATTCGGTTGAACTCCAGGTGGGGTCCCCCCCGCTCCACCACCGACCGGGTGACCAGCACCTCGCCCCCGGCCGCCCGGGCGCCCACCCGTGAGGCGATGTTGACGTCTCGACCGTAGTAGTCGCCGTCCCGGTACAGGGCGTCGCCGTAGTGGATCCCGATCCGCGGCCTCACCCGCTCCAGGTACAGCTGCTGGAAGCCGACCGCCCAGTCGGTCAGGGCACCTGGGTCCGAGCCGACGATCATCACCGCGTCGCCGATCGACTTGATGACCCGCGCGTCATCGGGCAGCGTGGTCTCCACCGCCTCGACGAAACGCTCGACTGTGTCCACCGCCTCCAGCTCGCCTTCCTCCTCGGTCAGCCGGGTGTAGCCGGCCAAGTCGGCGAACGCGATGGCCACTCGCATCCGGCCCAGATCGACCGCCTCGCCGTCCAGATCGGACTCCATGTGACCCACCACGTCCTGCTCGACGAAGTGCTGGAGGTAGCGCTGGTGCACCTGGTCCATGACCGGCGAGGCCAGCGGCAACAGCTCACGGGTCAGAGCCAACATCTCGTCGGCCATCTCCATTCCGGTGGCACCGGAGCGCATCAACGGCTCGTGGACGTAGAGGTGGAACAGCCTCACCTCGGCATCGGCCACCTGGGCCATGGCCTGGCCGTAGACCCGGACGAGCTGGAGCATGGCGACCAGCGGCAGCCCGGCTGACAACACGGCGGCTACGTAGCGCAGCAGTTGCACGTCGTCCGCCGACAGCGTCTCCATCTGCGCCGTGTTCATGCCCAGGGCGGCGATCACCCGCTCGATCAGGCCCGTGTCGAGCCCGGTCTCCCGCGCAGCCTGGCGCACGGTGTAGACGCGATCGTCGAGTGAGGGAAACAGTTCCTCGACGAAGCCGAAGGCCAGGCGGCCCTCCTCGGTGGCCTTTCGGATGTCGGCTAGCGAGTGGCCTCGTTCGCGCAGCCGGGCGACGATCCGGGCGTGGGTGATGGCGCCGGGCCTCCACGCACCGTCGTAGTGGGGGATCAGCCCCTGTCGGGTCCAGCGGCGCAGGGTGGCCGGCGAGACACCGGCCCGCGCCGCGGCTGCCTGAAGTGTGAGCTCCCCGCCTCGGCGCGATTGGCTGGATGCGCGCCCTCCCGCGCCGTTGGGGCCGCGGCTACCCGAGCCATTGCTGGCGCGCGCACGCGACTGTTTGCTGGCCCGCTGCTTTGGCATCTGGGGAGATTGTCCCGCCTGCGCCTTCTGGGAAGGTGAAGCCGGCCGGAATGAACCGGCGGCGGGAGCCCGGTGAGAGTCGGGTTCCCGCCGCCTGCGGGCGTAACGGCCCGCTGCGTCGGCCGTTGGCGCTCGTCTCGTTTCCGGCGGCGCCTCGCAGGGCCTGGCGGCCTGAACCGCCTGAACTCCTACGCTCCGGCCTGTTGCCTAGCCGAAGGTGAAGGTCTACCCGCCCGGCCCGCTCGTGTCAATGGCAAATTCAGATCCGAGTCAGGATCCGCGCGAAGCCCTTAGACCTCAAGGTGCGGATAGTCGGTCGCGATCATGTCGCGGTAGTGCACGAACAGCGGCTTGGTGATGGGGAGGATGGCCAGCGCCGCCTTCACGTCCCCGCCCGCCTTGATCCGCCGCCGGGCGATGGCGATGGCCACGTTCTCCTTTCCCTGGAAATAGCGGTTGGCGGTTTCCGAGTTCATAGCCATCTTCACCTTGGGCTCCCACGAGACCTCGTCTGACCACTCCCAGGTCAGGTTCGGCTCATCGGGCTGGCCGGCCCGGATGTTGACCACGAGCTCCAGATCCGGGAACTCGAAGCGCTGTGGGGTGTCGGCCTCTCGCAGCCGAGGGCCCATTTCCGGATCGTCGCTCATCAGCTTGAACGTGCGATCCATAACCTCGCGGAATTCGTGGACGGATTTGAAGACCGTCATCGGAGAAGATGTCCTCCGCGGACCTCCCGCCCGGGTTGACCGCGTCGCTGCGCTGCGCTCATCGCGGGCAGTCTAGATCCAATGTAGCTGCGTGACCGATCCCATCCCCATCCACATCAAGCCGACCGCCGAGCTGGCCCCCCGGGTGCTCCTGCCGGGCGATCCCGGCCGAGCCCTGCTGTTGGCTCAGACGGTCCTGTCCGATCCCGCCATGTTCAACCATCACCGGGGACTCTGGGGTTACACCGGACGCGCCGCCGACGGCGGTTGGCTGACCGTCCAGAGCACCGGGATGGGTGGCCCCAGTGCTGCGATCGTGCTGGCCGAACTGGCCGATCTGGGCGCCAGCCAATTTCTCCGGGTGGGCACCTGCGGCGCGTTGGCTGCCACCCTCTCGCTGGGCGATTTCGTGGTGGTCACCGAAGCCTTGGCCGCCGACGGGACCAGCCGCGCGCTGGGCGCCGGCGAGCGCGTGGTCCCCGACCGCGGGCTCACGGCCTCGCTGCAGACGCTCCCGGCCCCAGACCTCGTCGCGGGCCCGGTCGTCTCGACCGACCTGTTCTACGACGGTCCCGAGCGCCAGGAGGAGGCCTGGCTGGCCGCCGGGGCCCTGGCCGTAGAGATGGAGAGCGCCGCCCTGTTCGCCCTCGCCGCGCGACGCGGCGTCCGGGCCGCCGCGCTGCTCCTGGTCTCAGACCTGCTGGTGCCGCAGCGCGTGCGGATTGAACCGCGGGTCCTGCAGGCCGGCGAGCGGCGCCTGGGCGAGCTGGCCGCGCGGGCGCTGACCGCGAGCGCCTAGCTCTAGCTCTGGCCGGAGGCCGCCCGAGCGGTCAACGCGGCCTCGATTCGCTTCAACGAGGCCTCCGCGGCAACCAGCCGATCCTCCGCCATGGCGCTGTTCAGGGCCTGGATCCGCTGTTCCAGCCGATCCAGGCCGTCCTCGATCCCCTCCAGCCGCTGAGACACTGATCGCAGCCGCCGGGTCAGACGCTCCAGGTCGCTGGCCGACGGGAGGTTGAGCGCACCCAGCGCCGCCTCCTGGGCGCGCATGGCCCGCTCCCGGGTCCCTAGCGCCGCGGACAGCGCTCCGCTGACCATCGGGTTCTCGAGCAACTCCTGCGCGAGCTTGCCAATCGCCTCCTCGCCCTGGCGCGTCATCCGGTCCTTCAGACCCTTGTCGGTGTCCTCGGCCACGGCGCCGGACTCTACCGCTCCGGCGGCGCCATCACCGCGCCGATCCCGCGGCGGGTTCATCGCGCCGGGCCCGCCCAGAAGGATAACCTAACCCTCTACTTGAAGTCTACGCAGACGTGATGACTACAGTTCGGGGCCGGGTTGGTCGATTTACACAAAAGAAACGTGCCTGCGTAACCGTTAGCTACCGTGGCCCAACCCCGGGCTCGGAGGAGCGGGCGGGCGCAGACCGAGCTACATCGCAACTTCCTGCCCCCCCCAACAGTTCTGCGTTGCAAACCACCGTGGCAATCGTTAGCGTCCCAACCATGCCGCCGTGCCAGAGCGGCCAGCGCCGGTCGCGCAATGGACATGGCGGGAGGAGTTCATCGAGGTGTCGAGCAAGCGTAAGCTGAAGATCGCGGCTATCACGGCCTGCTCCGTGCTGGTCACAATGGGCCTCGGCGCGATCCCCACCGCTTCCGCTGACCAGTGCACGGTCACGGTCACTCTGGCGACCGGACAGACGTTGACGTTCGACGTGAACGTTCCGCCGGGAACCCCGGCGTCGGCGCTCGTCCCGCCCGGCACCGGACCGGTGAAGAACGTCTCGGAGTCGTGCGCGGCCGCGGGCAGCACCGGTACCACCAGCACCCCGACGGGCACCACGCCGACGAGCACCGGGACGACCCCGACGACCCCGTCGGGCAACGGCGGCGGGGGCAACCGTGGCGGCAAGCCGACCGGCGGCAAGAAGCCGACCGGCGGCAACAAGCCGAGTGGCGGCGGCGGTAACAACAACAAGAAGCCGACCACCCCTGGCACCACCACGCCCAGCACGACGGGGACCACTCCCAAGCCGACCACGACCAACCCTTCGCCGGTGGGCGCGGGTGGCGTTCCGACTGCGGTCAATCCCACCTTCTCATTCGCCCTCCCCGGAGCCGCGCCGTTGGGGGTGCCGAACTTCTTCATCGACTCGTTCCGCATCCCGCCCTTCCTGCTGCCGATCTATCAGGCCGCGGGCATTGAGTACGACGTCCCGTGGCAGGTCCTGGCGGCGATCAACGAGATTGAGACTGATTACGGACGGAACCTCTCGACCTCGAGCGCCGGCGCGGTCGGCTGGATGCAGTTCCTGCCCTCGACCTGGAAGACGTGGGGTGTGGACGCGACCGGCTCCGGTTACGCCGATCCGTATAACCCGGTTGACGCGATCTTCGCCGCGGCCCGCTATCTGCACGCGGCGGGCGCGTCGAAGAACCTGAACCAGGCGATCTTTGCCTACAACCACGCGGACTGGTATGTGCAGTCGGTGCTGTTGCGGGCCAAGCTGGTCGGCGGGATGCCGGATCAGCTGATCGGCGCGCTGACCGGCCTGGTCGAGGGTCATTTCCCGGTGGCCGCGCCGGCTAAGTACGCGGATAGCTCGGTGACGAAGCTGGCCAAGCAGAAGGTCACGACCGGTAACGCGTCGATCCCGATCGGCTCGGACGCCAGCAAGGGAACCAACGTCTTCGCCAAGCAGGGCTCGCCTGTCATCGCCGTCAACGACGGGAAGATCGTCAAGGTCGTCCGCAACGATCCTAAGCTCGGTAACTACGTCGTCCTGCAGGACGCCACCGGGAACCTGTACACGTACGCACATCTGGGGTCGATCCCCAAGATGTACCCGGTGCCCAAGCCGGTCCGGGTCACCGCGGGCCAGATCGCCCAGGAGCTCTCAAAGCCCACGGGCCCGTCGGCGCCGAACGCGCCGGCCAGCGCGGGGCAGCAGCAGAACGGCACCTCGTCCGCGCCCGCCCCGGCCAAGACCAGCTCGCACGCGAGCGGGCCGATCTCGCTGCCGGTCAGCGCGCCCGCCCAGCCCCAGCCGGCCGCCCAGTCCCAGCCGGCCGCCCAGTCGTCTGATCAGGGCGCGCCGGCCACGCCGCTGGTCAAGGAGCGGCTGTTCGCCGATCCGAACCGCCCCGGCTCCTACGCGGCCGGCGGCGCTTTGCAGATCCACGGGTCCCCCCCCTCGGTCTCGAGCTTCAAGAACTACTTCACCGATGTCCTGCACCTGGGCAAGAACCAGTACACGCTGAAGCCTTTGGTCAAGGGCTCGATCGTGGTCGCCGGGACGATCCTGGGCCGCATCGCCCCCGGCACCTCGTCGCTGGCCTCCCACGTGACGTTCCTGGTGCGCCCGGCGGGCAAGAACGCTCCGTACATCGACCCCAAGCCGATCCTCGACGGTTGGAAGCTGTTGGAGGCCACCGCCGTGTACCGGGCCTCCGGCGTGAACCCGTTCTTCGGGCCCGGCGCCAAGAACGCCTCCGTCGGCCAGATCCTTCTCGAGTCCAAGGAGCAGCTGACCAACCGCGTCCTCGCCGATCCCCACGTACGGATCTACGCCTGCGGCCGCCGTGACGTCCAGGCCGGGCTGATCGACCGTCGCGTGCTAGCGGTGATCGAGTTCCTCGCCGCCTCCGGGCTGAACCCCACCGTGTCCGGACTCGAGTGCGGCCACAGCCTCACCGCGTCCACCGGCGTCGACTCGGCGGGAGCCACCGGCGCCTCGGTCGACGTCTCCAAGATCAACAACATCCCGATCAAGGGTCACCAGGGTCCCGGCTCGATCACCGACGTCACGATCCGCCGGCTGCTCACCCTCCAGGGTACGTTCAAGCCCGACGCGATCGTCTCCACGATGAGCTTCAAGGGCCAGACCAACACCCTCTCGCTGCCTGATCACGCGGACCGGATCCAGGTCAGCTACACGCCGCTGTTCGGCCAGAACAAGGCGCTCTCCTCCGAGATCGCCACCCTGCTCAAGCCCGGCCAGTGGATCCAGCTGATCAATCGCATCAGCCAGATCCCCGAGCCCGTCGTGCCGATCGCACCCAGCAAGTACGCGATCCACGTCGCGGGCGGCCACTGATCGCCAACTACTTCCGCTTCAGCCAGATCGAGGTGCCGTGGGGTCTCGGCCCGGTGGACGGACGCTACCTGCTGCGTGCGCCCGGCGATCCTCCGGATGCCCCGCCCCAGCATGTGATGGTGCTGGCCACCCTGGGCGCGGTAGAACGCCGGCGCGTGGGCCGGCGCAAGCGTAAGGCTAATCCTCAAGTTGAGCCTGAGCTTCCCCAGGTGGCCACCGGCCGGGCCACGGTGATCGACGCCGGTCGGCCCCTGACCTCAGAGGGCGAGGCCGGGAGCTGGCTCCGGGGCGCGGGCGAGGACTACCTGGCCGGGGACCTGGCGGTACTCAACCGGGCCCTGCACAGCCACCGCCTGGCCACCGCGG
>DASZGO010000003.1:0-13017 GCA_035938755.1 Solirubrobacteraceae bacterium
TCACCGGCGGCGATCCACGCCTTCAGGGCCCGATTCAGGATCTCTTGGAACTCTCGGGAGCTGAGTGGCGCATCGCCAGGCTGCTGTTCCAGGCCCGCCGCCACGTCGGAGTGATGGCCGAGGATGTCGCGATCCACGTACTCGTCCCAGCGCTCGTCGATCTCAAGCTCCACGCCGGCCGCGGCCGCGCAGGGCGCGGCGGTGTCCCGCTGCCGGCGAAGTCCGCCGCTGACCACCCGGTCAGCGCGGATTCTCCGGCGTTCTAGCCCAGCCACCAGCGCGTCGGTCTGGGCCTGGCCGCGCTCTGACAATTGGTCGTAATCGGCGGTCCCAAACGACGCCTGAGCGTGGCGGATGAGCAGGATGCTGGGCATGCGCGGCGAGCGACCGTATCCGATCGAGGGGCTGTGCGATAACCGCCGGGGACTGTCTCTCTCGCTGGCCAGCGTAGGATCCGCCCATGAGCAACTACACCATCAAGAACCTGCGTGAAGTGGATGACGCCGCCGCCGGCCGGGACCTGAGCCAGGTCCAGGAGGCGAGGTTTGCCATGGGCGCGCTGGACGCCGAGGCCACCGGGCTGTGCCTTCAGCGCGTCAAGCCGGGTAAGCGCCAGGCCTTCGCCCACCGCCATGACCAGGCCGAGGAGGTCTACGTCGTGCTGGCCGGTCGCGGGCGAGTCAAGCTCGACGACGAAGTGCGTGAGGTTGGGCCGATGGATGCGATCCGGGTTGCGCCCCGCGTGGTACGCGCGTTCGAAGCCTCAGACGAAGGCCTGGAGATCCTGGTGTTCGGACCGCACCATCCCAAAGACGGCGAGATCGTCCAGGACGACGTCTGGACGGGCCACGCCTGACCGGGCTCGCCCGGGTCGCCAGGCGCGGGCTCGCTAGACCCCGCGCCGGCGCAGCCACGTCACCCGCGCCCCGGCCCACAAGCTCACCTTGAGGTGGCGGTACCCGTAGGCGGCGTCGGCCCGCAGCCGCGTCCACCAGGTCGTGTCGTAGCGCAGCAGCCAGGCCGGCCGAACCACCACGGCCAGGCCGTCAGCCGCCAGCACGTCTAGCGCGCGCTCGGCGATCGCGACCTGGCCGAACGCGGTCGGGTGGACGTGTTCGGTCATCACATGGTTTCGGGCGCCGAACCGGCTGAGGTCGAGCACCAAGGCGCCCACCTGGCTGGCCATGCGCTCGATCACCCGGTTCATCTCGGCCACCTTGGCTCCGGCTCGGGGACGACCCAGGTCAAGCGGCGCGGTGACCGTCAGCACGTGGTCGCAGCGCGTGCGTAGGTACTCGAGCGCCGTCTGAAAGTGATGCTCGAACTCCGCGGCGTCCCAATCGGGCGACCGGACGTCGTTCACGCCGATGTACAGGCACCCCAGGTCATACCGGGCCGAGCGGCCGGCCGGGCCGCGCTCGAGCGCCGGCATTTGGCGCTGCACGACGTCGGCCACCACCGCCCCGTCCTCAGCCATTCCGGTGTAGGGCAAGCCGAGTCCGCGCGCCACCCAGAGCGCCCAGGACTGGAGCGCGACCCCCCACTGAAGCTCGCCGCCGCCGTTAGTGATCGAATCGCCGAACGCCAGCACTCCCAGGCGGCAGTCGGGTGCGTGTTCGTCGGCGCTCAAGCCCGCGCCAGGCTACCGCGTGGCCGATAATCCTCCGCCGTGAGCTATCCAGGCACCACGGTCCGCGCCGGCCGCGGCGACATCGACGCCGCGGCTGCCGAGCTGGCCGAGCGCCTGCCCGAGGCGCTGGCGCCGTTGGCTCGCTTGGCCTACAACTACCGGTGGTCCTGGTATCCGGGCGGTCACGAGTTGTTCGCGGCCGTTGATCACGAGCGGTTTGAGCTGTGCCTGCGCAATCCGGTCCGCCTACTCCAGGAGGCGTCGCGACGGGCGCTGAGCCGCGCGGCGGCCAACCCCGCGCTGGTGGCGCAGGCTGCGGCCGTGGAAGCGGCAGTGAGGGCCGACCTCGAACGCCCGGCCGACCCGCGAATTGACCCGGACCGGCCGGTGGCCTTCTTCTGCGCCGAGTACGGCGTCCACGTCTCGCTGCCGGTCTACTCGGGTGGCTTGGGCGCGCTGGCCGGCGACATCCTCAAGCAGGCCTCCGATCAGGCGCTGTCGGTGGTGGCGGTGGGCCTGATGTACCGGAAGGGCTACTTCCGCCAGCGGATCGACGCCAGCGGATGGCAGCACGAGTATTGGGTCGACACCGACCCCCAGCGGCTGCCCGCGGCTCGCGTCACCACCGGTGACGGCGCTCCGCTGAGCGTCGAACTCCCCATCTACGACACCGATGTGACGGCTCACGTCTGGCGGGTGAACGTGGGCCGGGTGCCCCTGTTCCTGCTTGACACGGACATCTCTCACAACCCGCCGATCGAGCGCTGGATCACCGCCCGGCTCTACGAAGCCGACGCCCGCACGCGTTTGGCGCAGTACGTACTCCTGGGCGTGGGTGGTATGCGGGCGCTGGCCGCCCTGGGGATCGATCCCAGCGTGATCCATCTCAACGAGGGCCACGCCGCGCTGGCTCCGCTGGCCTCGAGCAACGGAGCTCGGGAGCGCACCGTGTTCACCACGCATACCCCGGTCCCCGCGGGCAACGACTCCTATCCGGCCGACGACGTCAGTGAGGCGATGGCCAAGCTCCGGGCTGAGCTGTCGCTGGTCGAGGAGGAGGTGATCAAGCTCGGACGAACCAACCCCGACGACCAGGACGAGCCGTTTGGAGTGACCCAGGCTGCGCTGCGCATGAGCCGCGCGGCCAACGGCGTCAGCCGTCGCCACGGCGAGGTGGCCCGGGCGATGTGGAACCCCCTGTGGCCGGACCTGGCGGTCGAGCAGGTGCCCATCGGGTACGTGACCAACGGGGTACACGTTCCGACCTGGATCGGATCGCCGATCCGTCAGCTGCTGGATCGCCATCTGGGGGAGGAATGGATGAGCCGCGCCGCTGACCCCAAGACCTGGGCGCCGATCGACCGCGTGCCCGCGACCGAGCTGTGGGAGGTCCGGCAGCGGCAGCGCAGGGCGCTGATCGAATTCGCGCGCCGGCGTTCCACTCAGGACCGGCTGCTGCGCGGCGACCTGCGCGAGTACGTCGAGGCGGCCGCCCGGGTGTTCGACCCTGACGTGCTGACGATCGGATTCGCCCGCCGGGTGGCCACCTACAAGCGTCTCGATCTCTTGACCAGAGACCCCGAGTGGATCGTGGCCCTGCTGAGCGGCGAACGCCCGGTGCAGGTGGTGCTGGCGGGCAAGGCACACCCGCGCGACGAGGAGGCCAAGCACTCGCTGCAGCGACTGTTCGGGCTCAAGTATGCGCAGGTGGTGGGCGAGCGAGTCGTGTACCTGGACGATTACGACCTGGCCACCGCGGCCGTCATGGTTCAGGGCTGTGACGTCTGGCTGAACGTGCCTCGGCCGCCGCTGGAGGCCAGCGGCACCAGCGGGATGAAGTCCGCGTTCAACGGAGGCCTGCAGCTCAGCGTGCTCGACGGCTGGTGGGCCGAGGCGTTCGACGGAGGCAACGGCTGGGGCTTACCAGGAGACGTGCTCGACGATCACGCCGCCCAGGACGATCAGATCGCGCGCGCTCTGCACGGCACGCTCGACGAACAGGTAGTGCCCGCGTTCTACGAGCGGGACGCCGAGGGCGTACCGGAGGCCTGGGTCTCACGCATCCGGGCCTCGCTACGCACGCTCGCGCCGCGCTTTTGCGCCACGCGGATGGTGAACGAGTACGTGGACCGGGTCTACCGAGCTGGCTGAGCGGCCGCGAGAATATCGGTCACCTGGAAGCGGCCCGTGTCAGCGCGTGACTGAGTTGTCGCGAAGCGGGAGCTAGGCGCTCGTGTGGCGCGGCGCGTACCGGTGATGGAGCATCAGCGCGTTCCCGTCGGGGTCGCGAAAGAACGCCATGTGGCAGACGCCGGTGTCAAACGTGTCCATGTCGAACTGCACGCCGCGCGACTCGAGCTCGGCCCGGGCGGCAGCCACGTCGTCCACGTGCAGCGCAATGGGGTTCTCAAACGTGCTGTGCTTGAGCCCCATCTTCTCCGCGTTCATGAGGTTGATGGTCAGGTTGCCGGTCTCGAACTCGGCGAAGTTGCGCTCAGGCATGTGGACCGAGCAGGGGAGGCCGAGCGTCTGTTCGTAGAACTCGACCGCCCGCCCCAGGTCGTGCGTGGGGATACCCACGAAGTCGACGCCCGAGATCATCCCGCGTCCTGCAGATCCGACAGCGGCCGCGGTGGCGGTCCCACATATTTGGCCGTGGGTCGGATCAGCCGGGCCTCACGCTTCTGCTCCAGGATGTGGGCTGACCACCCGGCGGTACGCGCGCTGGTGAACATCGGCGTGAACAGCTCAGGGGGAACCTGCGCGTAGTCGAGCACCACGGCCGACCAGAACTCGACGTTGGTGGCCAGCACCCGGTCGGGCTTGCGCGCGTGAAGCTCAGCCAACGCGGCCTTTTCCAGCGCCTCGGCCGCCTCGACCCGTGGTGCCCCGAGCTCCTTGGCGGTGCGGCGCAACACTCGCGCCCGCGGATCCTCGGCCCGGTAGACGCGGTGGCCGAAGCCCATCAGCCGGTCACCCCGGTCCAGCAGCTGCTTGACATACCGCTCGGCGTCGCCCATCTCTGCCACCTCGTCGAGCATCGTCAGCACGCGTGACGGAGCGCCTCCGTGCAGGGGGCCGCTCAATGCCCCGACGGCGGCGCTCAGCGCCGCGGCCACGTCCGCGCCTGTGGAGGCCACCACCCGGGCGGTGAACGTGGAGGCGTTCATGCCGTGCTCGGCGGCCGAGATCCAGTAGGCGTCGATCGCCCTGACGTGGTCCGGGTTGGCCTCGCCACGCCAGCGGATCAGGAAGCGCTCGGGGATCGACCGCGCCTTGTCCACCTCGCGCTGGGCCACCGGCGGCTTGCCGATGCCACGGGCCGACTGGGCCACGAACGACAGGGCCATGACCGAGGCTCGGGCCAGGTTGTCCCGGGCCTCATCGTCGGAGATGTCAATCAGCTCGCCAAAGCCCCACTGCGGGCCGAGCATGGCCAGCGCCGACTGGACGTCGACCCGGGGATCACCCGAGTGCACGGTCAGGGCATACGGCTCGGCCGGCGGCAGGCCGGGCTGCAGGGTGCCGTCGACCAGCAGGCCCCATACCTGCTCGAACGGGACATTGCCGACCAGCTCCTCGATGTCGACGCCCCGGTAACGGAGGGCGCCACCCGCGCGGTCTGGTTCGGCGATCTCGGTGGCGAAGGCGACGACGCCTTCGAGGCCAGATTGAACTTCAGCGGTGGCAGTCATATGGCTTGGAGGCTAGCTGGCTCCGATACCACGAGGTCTGGCGGGCGGTTTCGCTTTACGAGCTCACAACATGACGGATAGGCTGTTGCGACGTGAACGAGCTTCTGCTTCGCTCCGCCCTCGAGCTGGCCAAGCTGGTCCGCTCCGGCGAGGTGTCCTCAGCCGAGCTGGTCGAGACGAGTCTGCGGCGGATCGACGAGCTTCAGCCACAGGTCAACGCGTTCACGCACGTGGCGCACGACTCGGCGGTCCAGACGGCGGGCGAGATCGGCGCCGACGACCCGCGGCCGTTTGCCGGGGTCCCGATCGCGGTGAAGGACAACCGGACAGTGGTGGGCATGCCGCTGACCATGTGCAGCGATCTGTTCGGCGAGTTCATGCCCCGCCGCGAAGCGTTCCTCGTCCGCCGGCTGCGAGCGGCCGGCTTCGTGATCGTGGGCAAGACTGCGCTGCCGGAGATGGGCATCCTGCCCACCACCGAGTCTCGGCGTTTCGGGCCCACCCGCAACCCCTGGGACCTGGACCGCACGCCAGGTGGCTCCAGCGGCGGGTCGGCGGCCGCGGTGGCCGCCGGGATGGTCCCCATCGCCCACGGCAACGACGGCGGTGGCTCGACCCGGATCCCGGCTGCGTGCTGCGGCCTGGTCGGGCTCAAGGCCGCCCGCGGGCGAATATCGGTCGGGCCCGATGCCGGTGACAGCTTCCTGGCGGTCGACGGCGTGCTGACCCGCAGCGTGGCCGACACCGCGGCCACGCTCGACGTCCTGGCCGGCTACGAGCCCGGCGATGCCACCTGGGCGCCGGACCCTGAACGGCCGTATTCGGAAACCGCTCAGACGGATCCGGGTCGCCTGCGGATCGGCCTGGCCACCTCCCCGCCACTGGAGGGTGCGGTGATCGAGCCGCCGTGCCTGCAGGCGGCGCTGGACGCCGCCGAGCTGCTGGCCTCGCTGGGCCACGACGTTCAGGAGACCGAGCCGCCGTGGTCGAACCGGGAGGTGCTGCCCGACTTCACCCGGGCGTTTGGCCCGCAGGTGTCGATGCAGACGTTGATCGGGGGGATCATCCGGGGCCGCGAGGTCACGGAGTCCGATGTCGAACCGCTGACCTGGACCATGTATCAGCACGCCCGCGAGCAGGACACGCTCACCTATCTAGCCGCCGATGGCCGGGTCAAGGCGCTGGCTCGCGAGGTGGTCTCCCACCTGGACGTTTACGACGTGGTCCTGACGCCCGCCCTGGCCCAGCTGCCCGTGCCGATCGGGGAGATCCACGGCCGCGGCCCCGATCCGTGGGAGCACTACCGGCGCTCAGGCCTGTTCACTCCGTTCACCGCGATCTTCAACGTCACCGGCCTTCCGGCCATCTCCGTGCCGCTGTATCAGAGCGACGAGGGGCTGCCGCTGGCGGTTCAGCTCGGCGCCCGCCCGGCCCGGGAGGATGTGTTGCTCGCCCTGGCGAGCCAGCTCGAACAGGCCCAGCCCTGGGCGGACCGGGTGGCGCCGCTGGCGGCGGCCGACTCGTCCGCCAGACCGATCGCGTAGTAGCGGCGTGCTTCAGGCACGCCTATCTGACGCCCAGCACGGCTTCCACAGGCTTGGGCAGCACGCCCAGCCGTTCGGCGTCCGCGGTGCCCTGACGGGCGAGCAGCGGCACCTGAAGCAGCTCGACCTCGTCCCAGGTAGCCGGCGCAGTCGGGCCCATGAGTAGCTCGGCCCAGTTCAGGGTCCGCCTGACGATCCGAGTGGGGACCGGCAGGATCGGCCGGCGGCGGTGCAGCGAGCGCAGCAGGGAGCCCACGAGCTCCCGGTAGGTCAGCGTCTCTGGCCCGGCTAGTTCGTAGCGGGCGCCGGCGGCCGCGTCCGCCATCGGGCCGCCCGGCAGCGCCGCCATAACGCAATCGGCTGCATCCTCAGCCCACATGGGCTGAAAGCTGGCTCCGCCCAGGCCGGCGATCGGCATCACGGGCAGCAGGGACATCCGCTCGAGCAATCGCATGAACGGGTCACCCGGCGCATACACCAGCGAGGCGGCGAACACGGTGTGGTTGAGCGAGGACTCCATCAGCGCGCGCTCGGCAATTGCCTTGGCCCGAAGCAGCCGGGCCCGGCTGCGCGTCGAGGCGCCCAGCACCGAGAAGAACACGAACCGCTCCACGCCGGCCCGCTCGGCCGCTTGGACCAGCCGCCACGTGGCGATGCCCGCCAGCTCCTCGATCGAGCCGGATGGCTGGTCGCGGATCACCGAGGCCAGGTGGACCACGGTATCCACCCCGCGCAGGGCGTGGCGAAACGTGAACGGATCGGCCAGATCGCCCAGCGCGATCTGGACCCGGACCCGCTCGGGACCCAGGCGGCGGGGGTCGCGAACCAGGCAGCGGACCGGGGTCCCGGCAGCGGTCAGCCGTCTGAGCAACGGCATCCCAATCGTCCCGGTGGCGCCCGTCAGCAGCAGCACGCGAGGCATCGTACGTAGAATGAGCGGCCCCCCCGAGTCAGAAGAGGAACAGACACATCTATGGCCTACGTCATTGCCGAGCCCTGCATCGGCACGAAAGACAATTCGTGCGTTGAGGTCTGCCCGGTCGACTGCATCCATCCCACGCCGGACGAGCCGGACTACGACAGCGTCGAGATGCTCTACATCGACCCGGAGGAGTGCATCGACTGCGACGCATGCGTTGAGGCGTGCCCGGTGGATGCGTGCTTTGCCGAGGACCAGCTGCCCGAGGAGTGGCAGCAGTACTCGAAGACCAACGCGGACTACTACGCGAATAAGTAGCTAGCCGAACGGCCGGGGCGCGCCGGGCGCCTGCGGGGAGCGCCGGCCCCAAACCGCGAATCGCGAACTTTGGCGCTCCGCGTCGGTATGGACTACTTGCAGGGGCAAAGTTCGCCCCGCGGCGCCGCCGCGCGCAGCCGCCCCCGCCGCGCCGCGCGCGCTAGGCCATCGGCAGAGACATGCCCGCCGGCGCGGGCCCGGCGGCCGGGGCCTCCGGGGCGGGGGACTGCATCACCGGAAGCTCCACCGGCGATAGCGCGATCAGCCCGCGCGCGCCCTCATACAGCGCCTGGGCTGCCGGGTCATCCGGGTCCGAGAGCACGATCGGGGTACCGGCGTCCGCCTGCTCACGCAGGGCAATGGTCAGCGGGATCTTGGCCAGCAGCGGCACCTCCAGCTCGTCGGCCAGCAGCTGGCCACCGCCCTCGCCGAACAGCTGATAGCGCTCGCCGGACGGGGTGACGAAGCCAGACATGTTCTCGATCACGCCGGCGATCTCCAGCTTGAGCTTTGAGGCCATCTCGGCCGACCTGCGGGCCACCTTCTGCGCCACGGGCTGTGGCGTGGTGACGATCAGGAACTTGGCGTGCGGCAGGAGCTGGGCCAGCGTCATCGACACGTCGCCCGTGCCCGGAGGTAGATCGATCAGCAGGTAGTCAAGCCGGCCCCAGTCCACGTCCTCCAGGAACTGCTGGAGCGCCTTGTGGAGCATCGGGCCGCGCCACACCACTGCCGCGTCCTGCTCGATGAAGAAGCCGATCGACATGACCGAGATTCCGTCGTGGGCGGTGACCGGGATCAGCTTGCGCTGTGCACTCACCTTGGGGCGCTCGGCGCCCAACCCCAGCATCCGCGGCTGAGAGTAGCCCCAGACGTCGGCGTCCAGCACGCCTACCTGCTTGCCCTGGGCGGCCAGGGCCGCGGCCAGGTTGGCGGTCACGCTCGACTTGCCCACGCCGCCCTTGCCCGAGCCGACGCAGATCACGTTGGCCACCTGGGCCAGCGCGCCCTCGGGGAGGGTGCCGCGGCCGAGCTTGCGTCCCAGCGCCTGCTTCTCGTCGTCGGACAGCACGTCGAAGGACACGTTGACGCCGGTGACCCCCTCCAGCTCCCGCACCGCCTGGGCCACGCCGGTCTGGAAGTGCGAGCGGATGGGGCAGCCGGGAGTGGTCAGCGAGACCATCACGTCCACAACCCCGTTGTCGTGCAGCTGAATGGACCGCACCATGTCCAGCTCGACGATGTTCTGGCGCAGCTCGGGGTCGATAACGGCCTTGAGGGCCTCGCGGATTTGTTCCTGAGTAGGCATCAGGGCCATTGTAGGCAGGCCGCTTGAAATGGCTGTGGAGTGAGGGGAGTGGGGCGGTTGGGGGACGGCGATCACGCGTCGAGCACACTCGCGTGACGCGTGAGCGAGACGGGTGATCGCCGTTCCCCCCCTTTAAAGACCGACCGGGACGTCCCGAAGGACGCCCCGGCGGTTGAGGGAGGAGAGGGTGCTGCATTCGCCGGCGAATATGGGGCCGGCGAATCCTCCCCGGATCGTGCGCTCTCCGACGCGCGCCGGGGGGAAACTGGACTAGGAGCTAGAGCTGATCAGTCCTTGAGCTTCGGACACGAGCTTCTCTACCCGAGCCCCAACGATACCGGACTGCTTCTCGATGTCCTTCCGCACGGACCGGACCTCGGTCTCAAAGCGCCGGCGGTTCTGGCGAACCGTACGCTGCACCTTGCTGCGGCGCTGGCGCAGCTCGCGCTCGAAGCTGGTCCGGGTCCGGCGCACCTGGCGCTCGAACCGGTTGCGGGCGGTGGAGCCACGACGCTCGTAGCGCTTGAGCTCACGCTCGATGCTGGCCCGGGTCCCGTACCGGGTGCTCAGGTCACGGACACTCGAGACCAGGTTGTCGCGGGCCAGGAGGGTCGCGCCGACCGGCACGAGCGCGGCGCGCTCAGCCAGCTCGCTGACCAGAGCGACGCCCGTCTTCTGCGTGGAAACGCTAGTAGCCGCGGGGCGACGACGCGTCGTCGGCCGGCGGGTGGTCTTCCTAGTGGTCTTGCGGCCGGTGCTTTTGGCTCGGCCTGGAGTGGTGGTAGTGGTTGTGGTTGCCATCTATCTCATTGCTCCCTAAGTTGCGTGGTGGAATACCCGAACATACGTTTGTAAACCGCCCGGAGCGGTTGGTTACAGCGACCGGCTGCGGTTTACGGATTCGGTACCGACGCCGCAGCCGTGCGCTGGAGCCAGGCTGGCGGGTTGTCCAGCTCGGCCAGGGTGGGCAGTGCCTCGGGGCCTGAGAACACGTGATGCAGCGCGGCCACCCCACCCTGGGCGACCACGGCGTCGCAGAAGCGTTTGCCCTGCTCGTACTGGCGAAGCTTGAGGTCAAGACCCAGCAGGCGGGCGACCAGCCGTGATAGCCCGGACTGCGAACGACGACGGCGGTCAATGCTCGCCCGCAACCGGTCGAGCGAGGGCACCAGATCCGGCGCCACGGCGTCCATCACATGCTCCGCATGGCCCTCAACGACCGCCATCACGGCCTGGACCCGTTCCAGCGTGTCCCGTTCGGCGCTGGTGGTGACGATCGATACGAGATCGCCCTTGCGCAGGGCCGCCCCAACACGCCGGATCTCCTCAGTGCTCGGCACCCGCAGCTTGCGCGGAGTGTCGAGCCGGACCTCGGCCCGGGCCAGCAGGTCACGCACCAGCCCGGCCAGGTGACCGTGTAGCCACGGCACCGAGGCGAACTGGACGGCGTGCGTGACCTCGTGCAGCGCCACCCAGGTCAGAAACTCCTTCTCGTCGGCCTCGAACGAGCGCCCCACCTGGGCCAGGTTGGGGAGCACGAACAGAAGCCGCGGCGGTCGCTCGGCCACCGCCTCGTCGAGTAGCACAAGCTCGTACTGGCCGAGCACGCGCTGGGCCAGGTAGCCGACGACCACCCCAACCTCGGTGGACAGGACCACACCCATCATGATCTGCATGGCCGGGCGCAGCGGGCCCAGGTTTTTGCCGGCCCGGGCCAATACCGGGTCGAGCAGCGCTCGCATGGAGTCGATGTTGGTGTGCACCCATTCGCGCCGGCCGATCCCTTCCGGCGGGGGCAGCGGGCCGACCGGCTGCAGACCCGTGTAGGCCACGACGCGCTTCTCGGACTCGGCGGCCAGCGGTCCCAGGTCGATGTCGGAGCCAGGAACGTCGCCCGTCCCGGCCACGAACGACGCGATCCGCTCGGCCACGATCCAATCGATCATGCCGGCACCTGCTCGAGCTCGCGCAACACCTCTGGGCTCCGCGCGGCCACCACCGGCGAGGAAGGCGCTGCGTCCAGCGGCGCGCCCAGGGCCTCCGGGCAGCGCGGGAAGCTGACCACACCGCCGGCCTCGCGCACGATCAGCTGCCCCGCGGCGCAGTCCACCCCCCGCGCGTTGCGCAGCGAGACCATCCCATCGAGCCGAGCCGCCGCCACCTGGCACAGCGACGACGCGATGGTCCCCAGGGCCCGCAGGCGATAGGCGGCCGTCTCGAGGCGATCGATCGACGCCGCCACCCACCTGGGGTCGGCTGATTCCACGCCCACCACCTCAAGCCGGCCATCGCGGCCCCGGCGCTCCCGCAGCTCCGGGTCTAGACGGATTCCGTTGCACCACGCGCCCTGGCCGCGCTGGGCCCACCACTCCTCACGCGGGCCGAAGTCGTAGACGAACCCGAACTCCACGTCCGCCATCGTCTCGCCGGCAGCCACGGCGATCGACAACGCGTGGTGTGGCAGCCCGCGCTTGGCGTTCAGGGACCCGTCGATGGGGTCGATGATCACCCTCACCGAGGGGTCGCCGAAGTCGACTTCGCCCCGTTCCTCGGACAGGGCCACGAACTGCAGGCCTTGGTCGCGCAGACCCTCAAGCTGTGACAGCACGAGCGACTCGGCGTCGCGGTCGATGACCAGCGTGCGGTCGCCGCCGCTGCCCCGTGTGCCTGTCTCTACCGCCCGCTGCTCGATCGTCGGGGCCTCGGCCAGCATCTCGCTGAGCTCGCCGGCCGCTCGCCGACACAGCCCCAGCCAGTCTGCGTCCAGCGCTGAACGGGTGGAGGTCATCGCTCGACTTATGCTGTCAGACAGTGAGTGCGAGCCCTGAGGACCTGCTTCCTGCTCAGCGAGCGGCGATCACCCACGAGCCCGGGCCAGTCGTCATCCGCGGTGTCGCCGGAACGGGCAAGACCACCGTCCTCCGCCTGCGCTTCCGCTGGCTGGTGGACCAGGGATGCCGGCCCGAGCGAATCGCCGTGGTCACTCCCTCGGCCGCACGGGGCGATGCCCTGCGGGCCTGGCTGCAGGACGATCTGCGCCAGGGCTACGAGGAGCTGTTCGTGCTCGAGCCGGTGGGCCTGGCGGCGCTCCTGGTCAATGCCTCAGGCCCCGGGGCCGACGCGCTAGACGCGATGCTCGATGCCAGCGAGCGGTTCGCGATGGTGCTCGAGCGCGTGGACGAGCTGTCACTGCAGAGCCACGACTTCGGAGGCAGCGCGCGAGCGCTCCTGGCTGGGTTCATCCGGCGGATCGACCGGCTCAAGGCCCATCGAATCGACGCCGAACGATTTGCCGGCTGGGCGGCTCGCCTGTCTGAGGGCAAGGCCGTCGGCACGCCGGCCGAGGCGGCGCTGGAGCGGGAGTTCGCCGAGGTCTTCCGCGCCCACGAGCGGATGCTGTCTGAAGCCGGAATGGGTGACGCTGGCGATCTCATGCGCGACGCGGTGCGTCTGCTCGAGGAGCGGCCCAGCCTGGCCGAGCGCTTCGATCACGTGCTGGTGGACGACGCCCACGAGCTCGACCCGGCTCCGGCCGCGCTGGTCCGCGCGGCGGGCGGGAGGGGACTGGCGGTGGCCGTCGATCCGGTGCAGGCAGACTTCCG
>DASZGO010000004.1:0-11385 GCA_035938755.1 Solirubrobacteraceae bacterium
CGCCTGGAGCACCCGGGCGTCGGTGGAGTAGCCGGTCTTGCCCCGGCGCTTGCGGCTCAGCCCGAGCTTGCCGAACAGGACCTCCTCCAGCTGCTTGGGTGAGCCCAGGGTGAACTCTTCGTCGGTCAGGTCGAAGATCTCGCGCTCAAGCGTGTCGGCCTCGATCTTGACGTCGCTGGAGATCCGGCGTAGCCGCTCGGTGTCGAGCTTCAGCCCGGCCTTCTCCATATCGCGCAGCACGCGGACCAGCGGCAGCTCCACCTGCTCCAGCAGGTCGGTCAGCCCGCGGCCCCGGATCTCCTCGCGCTGCCAGGCGCTCAGCGCGTTCACTAGTACCGCGTCGGCCCCGGCCTCGTCGTCCACGTCGGCCGCCAGCCCGCGTTCCTCGGTCAGTTCTCGGAACGGATAGGCCCTCCGGGCGGGCTCGAGCAGGTAAGCCCCGATCTCAGTGTCGTGGCCCAGGTTCGGGGGCACCTCGCCCAACGACTTGGCGTCGTGGGCGATGACCGACCGCTCGCCCAGGGCTTGCACCACGTCCTGGGGGCGCTCGGCCTCTCCAACCAGGGCTTCGCTCCCCCCCAGGAAGGCCCCGAACCGATAGGCACCGGCCGCGAACAGCTCCCCTTCCCTCAGCTCGGGCGCATGCACCGCCACCGCCGCCTCCCCCGCCCGGGCCTTCGCCAGCTCGTCCAGCGTGACCTCCCTTGTGCGGGCGCTCAGAGCCTGCTCGGCGGCCGGCGCCGGCGCCGCGGCGTCGGCCGAACCCAGCGCCTCCTCTAGGCGTCTGAGGGGCTCGCGGAGCTCGAACTCACGGAACGTGTCGCGGAGCTTCGACCGATCGGGGGGCGTGGACACGAACCCGGCCACGTCGAACTCGACCGGAATGTCCCGCTTGGCCGTGGCCAGCTGCTTTGACGTCCGAGCGGCGTCGGCGTGCTCGATCAGGTTCTGCTTGCGCTTGGCCCCGCTGATCTCGTCGACGCTGGCCAGCACGTTTTCCAGCGACCCGAATCGCTGCAGCAGCTCGGCGGCGGTCTTGTCCCCGATCCCGGGGACGCCCGGGATGTTGTCGCTCGTGTCGCCCTTGAGGCCGATGAAGTCGGGGACCAGCTCGGGCGCGATGCCGTAGCGGTCGATCACTCCCTCCCGGTCGTACACGCGGGTGTCGGTGATGCCGCGAGACGTCGTCATGATCCTGACCACGCCGTCGTCCACCAGCTGGTAGGCGTCGCGGTCGCCGGTCACCACCATCACCGGGATCGGGGGCTCCTCGAGGCGGGCGCGTTCGACGATCGACGCGATCACGTCGTCGGCCTCGAAGCCCTCAACCCGCAGGTTCTTGTAGCCGAACGCCTCAACCAGCGGCTCCAGCTGTGGCCACTGCTCCTTGAGCAGGTCCGGGCGGGTCTTGCGCTGGGCCTTGTAGTCGGCGTAGATCTCCCGCCGCCCGGTGTCGCCGGCGTCCCACACCACCACCGTGGCCTTGGGGCCATAGTCGGTGAGGATCTTGACCAGCATCGAGGCGAAGCCAAAGATCGCGTTGGTCGGAACTCCCGTCGAGGTGGCGATCGACTCGGGCAGAGCGAAGAACGCCCGGTAGGCGAGGCTGTTGCCGTCGATCAGAAAGAGCTCATCTGCCATCCATATGGCAGGCTATCTGGCGTCATGCCGGGAACACCGAGTCCGCAATACAGCGTTTCCCTCCGAGTGGAGATCGAAGACACGCCGGGAATGCTGGGCAAGGTGGCCAGCGCCATCGGTGACGCCGGCGGGACCATCAGGGCGGTGGACCTGGTGCAGGTGGAGGGCCGTCAGGCCATCCGGGACATCACCGTGGACACCGCGGGTCCGGAGGACTGGCCGGTGTTGACTGACGCGGTCAACTCGTTGGACGGCGCGCGGGTACTCGATGCCACCGATCGCACGCTGCAGATGCACATCGGGGGCAAGATCGAGCTCCAGAACAAGCACGCGCTGAAGACCCGCGACGACCTGTCGATGGCCTACACGCCGGGGGTGGCCCGGGTGTGCCAGGTGATCGCCGCGGACCCGGACAAGGCGTTTCAGTACACGATCAAGCGCAACACGGTGGCCGTGGTGTCCGACGGGACCGCTGTGCTGGGACTGGGCGAGATCGGCCCCCGGGCGGCCATGCCGGTGATGGAGGGCAAGGCCATGTTGTTCAAGGAGTTCGCCGGGGTGGACGCGTTTCCCGTGTGCCTGGACACGCGCGATCCGGATGAAATCGTGGCGGCCGTCCAGGCCATCGCGCCGGGCTTTGGCGGTATCAACCTGGAGGACATCTCGGCTCCGCGATGCTTTGGGATCGAGGACCGACTCAAGGCGGCGCTCGACATCCCGGTGTTCCATGACGATCAGCACGGCACCGCCGTGGTGGTGCTGGCTGCGCTGTTGAACGCGCTCAAGCTGACCGGACGGCGGCTGGAGGACCTGCGGATCGTGATCGTGGGCATCGGCGCGGCCGGCGTGGCCGTCTCCCGCATCCTCATGCAGTCCGGCGCCCGGCACATCATCGGCTGCGACTCCCAGGGCGCTCTGTCGGCCTCCCGCCCCGAATACCAGGACGGGACCATGCACCCGATCAAGCGCCGCCTGGTCGAGGAGACCAACTCCGAGGGCCGCTCGGGCGGAGTGGTCGACGTGATCGACGGGGCTGACCTGTTCATCGGCCTGTCCGGCGCTCGCGTGATGCCCGCCTCGGCCCTGGCCCGGATGAACCCCGACCCCGTTGTGTTCGCGATGGCCAACCCAGTGCCCGAGGTCTCGCCCGAGGAGGCGTCCCCGTACGCCCGGATCATGGCCACCGGCCGGTCGGATTACCCCAACCAGATCAACAACGTGCTGTGCTTCCCGGGGGTGTTCCGGGGCGCCCTGGACGTGCGGTCGCCGGCCATCACCGAGGACATGAAGATGGCCGCGGCCCAGGCCATCGCCGAGATCGTCGCCGACGACGAGCTGCGCGAGGACTACATCATCCCCTCGGTGTTCAACCGCGACGTGGCGCCGGCGGTGGCCGAGGCCGTGGCCTCCTCGGCCCGATCCAGTGGCCTGGCCGAGGCCCGAGGCGAGGTGGGCTACGGTCAGACCGAGGAGTTCGGGGTACTGCCGGGGCGGTAGCAGTCTTAATGCCCGAGCTCCCCGAAGCCGAGCGGGCGCGTCAGGCGCTCGCGACCAGGCTCGGGCGCGCGATCGCCGCGGTGGACGACCACGACACCTACGTATCCCGCCCGCACCAGCCGGGAGAGATCGCCGACGCCCTGGTCGGCCACCGGTTCGCGTCCGCCAACCGGCGCGGCAAGTTCATGTGGCTCGAGACCGAGGAGGGCCCGGTCCTGGGCCTGCACCTGGGGATGACCGGCGAGATCGTGCTCGACCCCGAGGAGCGGCGGCGCGCCGACCGCTTCAGCGTCGAGTTCGAGGACGGCAGCAGCTTCACCCTCCGGGACCGGCGCCGCCTCGGGCGCGCGGTGCTAAATCCGGACTACAGCGGCGTGGGCCCGGACGCCGCGGAGGTCAGTCGGGACGAGTTCCGCCGCCGGATCGGGCGCGGCCGGGCCCCGATCAAGGCCCGGCTGCTCGACCAGCACGCGATCTCGGGGGTGGGCAACCTGCTGGCCGACGAGATCCTCTGGCAGGCCGGGATCAGCCCCCACCGGCGCACCAACCAGCTCGCGACCGAGGAGCTCGACCGCCTGCGGCGGGTGACCCGGAGTGTGATCCGCTCCTCGATCCGCAAGGGCGGTGCTCACACCGGACCGTTCACCGTGGCCCGGGAGCACGGCGGCGCCTGCCCGCAGGATGGGACTCCGCTGCAGCGAGACACGGTCGGCGGCCGCACCACGTACTGGTGTCCCCAGCACCAAAGCTAGGATGTCTGGGCCATGGATACGCTGAGCCTGGCCGACCGCTCGTGGCCCGTCCTGCGCCGGCTGATGGACGCTCATACCCTGATGTACCGCCTGACCGGCGGCCGGATCGGTCACCGGATCCCCGGGCTGGCGCCCATGCTCCTGCTCGACCACGTGGGAGCCAAGAGCGGCACCCCGCGGACCACCCCGCTGCTCTATGTCGAGGACCCGCCCAACGCGGTCATCGTGGCCTCCAAGGGCGGCTTTCCCAAGCATCCGGCCTGGTTCCACAACCTGCGGGCCAACCCGGATACCACGATCCAGATCGGTCCCGAACGCCGCCGCGTGCGGGCCCGGATGGCCGCGCCGCACGAGCGGGAGCGGCTGTGGCCCATGGCCGTGGCCGCCTATTCCGGGTACACCGACTACCAGGAGCGCACCGATCGCGAGATCCCGCTGGTGATCCTGGAACCGCGCAGCTGATCGGTGTAGGCTCGCCCTCGCAATAGAGGGTCAACACGGAGGAGGAGGTTCTGGCATGGCAGACAGCGTCTACCGGGTCACCGAGGTGATCGGTGTGAGCAGCGATGGTTGGGAGGCCGCAGCCCGCAACGCGGTTGAGACGGCGGCTAAGAGCGTCCGCGACCTCCGGGTGGCGGAAGTGCTGCGCCAGGACGTGACGATCCAGAACGGCGGCGTGGTCAGCTACCGCGTGAGGCTGGGAATCTCGTTCAAGTACGACACCGGCGACTGAGAAACGACTACCGCCGGCGCTTGGGTAGCGGTCCCTCTTCCCGCCAGAGCGAGCCTGGCCGGCCCGGTAGCAGCAGCGCAATCAGCAGACCGGCGGCTGAGAGGAGCAGACCGAAGGCCAGCCCCAGCCGCTCGCCGTACCCCTTGCGGGCCGTCAGCCAGGCGGCGGCCGCCGCCGAGCCCAGCCAGAGAAACAGCAGGTAGACAGCCGTGGCGCCGATGACCGCGAAAGTCGTCATGTGCCCAGATACGCCCTCTGAACCTCGGGATCGGACCGCAGCCGCTCCGAGTCGCCTTCCAGCACGACCTGGCCGGTCTCCAGGACGTAGCCGCGACGGGCGACATCGAGCGCGTAGTTGGCGTTCTGCTCGACCAGCAGGATCGCCACGCCCTGCTGGTTGATCTCCTTGATCGTCTCGTAGATCCGCTGGACGAGAATCGGCGCGATACCCATCGATGGCTCGTCGAGCATCATCAGCTTGGGTCGCGCCATCACAGCCCGCCCGATGGCCAGCATCTGCTGCTCGCCGCCGGACATGGTGCCGGCCTTCTGCCGCTCGCGCTCCTGCAGGCGGGGGAACAACGTGAACACCCGCTCGAGGTCTTCGGACACCGAGCCGTCCCGCCGGCGAAACGCCCCGAGCTCCAGGTTCTCCCGGACCGACATGCGCGAGAAGCAATGACGCCCCTCGGGCGACAACGCGATCCCGCGAGTCACGATCTCGTGCGCGGGCACGCGGGTGATGTCCTGGCCCCCGAACACCACCTTCCCTGAGCTCGCCGGAGTGAGCCCGGAGATCGACCGCAGCGTGGTCGACTTACCGGCCCCGTTGGAGCCGATCATCGTCACCACCTCGCCCTCGTCCACGCTTAGGGATACGCCGCGCAGCGCCTCGATGGCGCCGTAGTGGGTTCGGATCGCGTCGACCTCCAGCAACGGCATCAGGTCTGCTTTCCCAGGTAGGCCTCGATGACCCGCGGGTTCTCCCGAACCTCGCTCGGCAGGCCCTCGGCGATCTTGACACCGTGGTCGAGCACCGTCACCCGCTCGGATACCCCCATAACCACCTTCATGTCGTGCTCGATCAACAGGATCGTCAGATTGAGGTCGTCGCGCAGCTGGCGCATGAAGTCCACGAGGGCCTGTGACTCATGCGGATTCATCCCCGCGGTCGGCTCGTCGAGCAGCAGCAGGGTCGGCTCCGCCGCCAGGGCGCGGGCAATCTCGACTCGCCGCTGGTCGCCGTAGCTTAGGTTGCGCGACAGCTGATACACCTGGCCTGCGGCCAGGCCCACGTAGGCGAGCAGCTCTCGCGCCCGCTCCCGCACCCGTCGCTCCTCCTTGCGAACCCACGGGGCCCGGACGATCGAGCCGAACAGCCCGGCCCGCATCCGGCTGTGCTGGCCCACCATCACGTTCTCCTCGGCGGTCATGGCCCCGAACAAGCGGATGTTCTGAAACGTCCGGGCAATGCCGGCCCTGGTGATCCGATCGGGGCGGCGGCGGGTGATGTCGCGCCCGGCGAAGTAGATCCGGCCGGCGGTCGGCTTGTACAGGCCGGTCATCATGTTGAAGAACGTCGTCTTCCCGGCCCCGTTGGGGCCGATGATCGACACGATCGAGTGGCGCGGGATGTCGATCGACACGTTGTCGATGGCCACCAGGCCACCGAACTCCTTGGACACTCCAGCGGCGGTCAGGATCGGCTCCGGTCCGCTGTCGCTCGTCCCCTCCCGGCCCTCGATCGGGGCTCCTGCCGTCGTTTCCGTCATCTCGCCGGCTCCTCCAGCTCGGTCTCGCCGATGCCGGCCTTCAGTTCGAGCTGCCGGCGCCGTTCTGGAATCAGCCCCTGGGGTCTGAGAACCATGACCAACACCAGCAGGAACCCGAAGATGCTGATTTGCAGGTCGGTCAGGTTGAAGTTCAGCCCCAACTTGCCGGGGAGCCCGTTGAGCACGTCGGGGATCAGGTAGTAGTTGATGTTGGCCACCAGCAGCGCGCCGAGCACGACCCCCCAGATCGACCCGAGGCCTCCGAGGATCACCATCGACAGCACGAAGATCGAGAACGCGAACTGGAATTGACCGGCATCGACCAAGGTCGTGAAGCTGGCCAGGAAGGCCCCGGCGACGCCCCCGAAGGCCGCCCCCACCGAGTAGGCCAGCAGCTTGGTGCGAACCAGCGGGATGCCCATTGACACGGCGGCCACCTCGTCCTCCCGCAGTGCCACCCAGGCCCGGCCGAGCCGTGAGTCACGCAGCCGCACGTTGACGAACAGCGTGATCATCAGGAGCACAAAGATCGTGTAGTACCAGGGTCTCAGCTGTAACTGCGTGAACGTCCCCACTCCCGGGACGTGCGGAAAGTCGAGCCCGCTCACGCCGAGCTCGCCTCCGGTCAGCGGCATCCCGGCGATCTTGATCTCCGGGCCGTTGAGCGCGAACACGCGGATGATCTCCCCGAAGGCCAGGGTCACGATGGCTATGTAGTCCCCGCGCAGGCGCAGGGTGGGCAGCCCGATGATCGCCCCCGCCGCGGCGGTGATCAGCGCCGCGCAGACCAGAATGAGCAGGAAGTTGAAGTGGATGCCGACCGGCGGGGGTACGCCCGGAGGCGTGTAGGACAGGACGTGCACGCTGACCTTGGGGAAGAACGTCGACCCGAGCCAGCCCGTTGAGTAGGCGCCCAGGGCGAAGAACGCTAGATAGCCCAGGTCGAGGAGCCCGGCAAAGCCGACGACGATGTTCAGCCCCAAGGCAAACATCACGTAGGCCAGGGCCAGGATCTCGGTGTTGATGAACTTGCTGGTGGGCGAGAAGAACAGCGGCAGCACAATGCCGAAGGCGATCACCAGCGCGCCTAGCACGCCGCGCCAGCGGACGGCCGCCCAGCGCAGCAGCGCCTGGACGGGCGGCGGCAGGCGTTGCCAGACGGACAAAAGGCGGCGCCCCCACGCCTCACGTTGTTCGCGCAACATGGCCAGCAGCTCGCTCATCCGGCCTCCCGCGTCTCCTCCCCCAGCAGCCCCCGCGGCCGGAGCACCATGATCATCACGAGGTAGCCGAACACAAGCGCGGGGGTCCACTCAGGTTTGAGCCGGTTGTCTGAGATCACCTGGATGCAACCGATGATCAGACCGCCCAGCACCGCGCCTCTAATGTTGCCGATGCCACCCATGACCGCCGCGGTGAACGCGATCAGCCCGGCCTGAAAACCTTGGAAGTACCAGATGGTGGTCTCGTACAGCGCGTAGACCAGCCCGGCGGCACCGGCGAGCAATCCGCCGATCAGGAACGTGAGCGTGATCGTGGTGTCCACGTTGATCCCCATCAGCCGAGCCGCCTCCGGATCCTGAGCTGTGGCCCGCATCGCCTTGCCCCGGCGCGTGCGGCCCACGAACGCCACCAGCAGGAACACCAGGGGGACGGTCACGCCGATCGCCAGCACGTCCGCTCGCCGCACCACCACTCCGGAGATGTTGAACACCGCCTGGTTCTGATGGATCAGGTCCGAGACTCCGGTCGGCGCTCCCCCCCGCCACAGCAGGCCGACATTCTGCAGGATGAACGAGAACCCGACCGCCGTGATCAGAGGCGCCAGCTTGGGCGCGTTGCGCAGAGGGCGATAGCCCACGCGCTCAATTAGCACGTTCAGGCTGCCGCACGCGAGCATTGAGACGATCAGGGTCAGCAGCAGGCCGAACACCAGACCGAGCGGACCAGTGGCCAGCGTGAGCCCGATCGTGGCCCAGAAGCCGGCGCCCACGAACGAGCCGATCATGAACACGTCCCCGTGGGCGAAGTTGATCAGCTCGATGATCCCGTAGACCAGCGTGTAGCCGATCGCGATCAAGGCCCAGATCATCCCGTTGGAGATGCCCTGGACCAGATTCTGACCCAGCGACGTCAGGTCGCGCGTGGTCGTGGCGTGGCCGTGGGCGAAGCCCGGGTAGCCGGATACCAGATCGTGGATCAGGAAGTAGACCGGCAGGATGAGGACCAAGGCCAACAGCCCCCACCGCCCAACGTACCGCCGGAGCGCCGCCAGCACCCTCCTGGCCATCGGAGGCGCGGCAATCCGAGGGAGCGACTTTGCTTCCACTGCGTCAGGAGACGCTATCGCGGAGCGGGGCTGCCGGAGCAGCCCCGCCCGCTAGCTGTCAATTCAGCCTTGAATCGACCGTTCGAACAGCGGGTTGCCGTCCGGGCCGACCTTGTACAGGCCGTAGGACTTGAGCGTCGTATCGCCGTTCTTGTCGAACCCGTAGGTTCCGAGCACTGAATGACGACTCGTGATCGCGAACAGCGCAGCCAGCACGGCTGACTTGCTGTTGCCACTGGCGCCCAGCTTGGAGATCGTGTCCAGGGCGAGCTTCATTGACTCATACCCGTAGATCGCGTATGGATCCGGGTTGGACACGCCGTACTTGGCCTTGTAGGCGGCCAGGAACGTACGCCCACCGGGGTAGGCGGTCAGACCCTGTGTGGCCACCGTGCACTGGAACAGCGGGGCGATGCTGGCCGGGAAGCCACCCATCTTGGGGTTGGTCTCCCCACCGGAGCACACGCCGTCGCCGCCGTAGATGTGCGCCTTGGGCAGCGCCGCGTTGATGTCCTTCACCAGCTCGACCTCGCCGGGCGGGTTGAACGCGGTGTAGGCGCAGCTGGCGCCCGCTGACTTGATCGATGCGGCATACGCCCGGTAGTTGGGCGCCGTGGGATCCAGCGGCGTGTTGCTGGTCACCGTGATCCCGTTCGCCGCGGCGTGCAGCTGGATCTGCGTGGCCAGACCGGCGCCGTACGGCGTCTTGTCGTTGGCCACCGCCACCCGAGTGCAGCCGTCGTGCTTCATGGCCACGAGCCCGGCAATGCCCTGGATCGTGTCACGGGGAACCAGTCGCAGGTAATTCCGCTTGCCGGTCGGGTAGTAGACCTGCGGCTCGCCGGGCGCGCTACCCGGATCGTTGGTGGTCAGTCCGACGTACGTGTTGGCCGGGCTGACCTCCGGGATCCCGGCTTGGTTGAGGATCGGGATCACGACCTTGCTGCAGCCAGAGTTAAACTCGCCGATGTAGAACACGGCCTTGGGGTCGGTGGCCGCCTTACGCGCGTCGGCCTGACACTGGTTGAGGTCGTAGTTGGTCGGCGACGTAGCCGTCGAGTCGTCGAGCGAGGTGTAGTTGACCTTCCACTGCCCCGCCTTGCCACCCGCCTGGGACAGCGCGAGCTTGATCCCGTTAACCGTCGGCAAGGTCTGAGCGCTCACCGCCCCCTTGAGCGGCAGGCTCGAATAGATGTCGATGGTGTTCGGGCCACCGGCATTGCTGCTGTTGGAGCTTGAACCGCAGGCTGCAATGACGATCGCGCTCGTCGCGATCAGGCAGGCTGCTGCGCCCCTCATGATGAGCCTCATAGGCCTCCTCCTTTTCAAGCCGGACCGTTGCGGCCGGTAATCGGCAGCCTAATCTGGCCACCGGCCGGATCAAGAGCCGGTCCGCTCCCTTAACAAAGGCTAAACGGGAACCCTGCAGTGGCTAGTCCAGTTCGCCTCCGCGGCACACGAGCCGACCGGGGACTAGCCCGTCGCCGCCCTCAGGAAGACGAGCCGGCCGTTCATCACCCGGTAGATCCCATAGCTGCCGAGCGTGGTGTCGCCGTTGGCGTCGATGCCGTAGGGACCCAACACGCTCTGGTGGGCGCCCCGCGCGAACAGCGCCGCCACCACCTTGGAGCGCTGCGCGGCCTTGCGTCCGTTGTCGGTCGCGCGGCGGATGGCGTCGAGCATCAGGCTCATCGCCGTATAGCCGAACACGGCCTGGGGCGGCGCGGGCCCGAACTGCCGGGCGTAGGCCGCCAGCATCGCCCGCCCGGGGGGCGGATACGCGGATCCGCCCAGGGCCGGGGACAGGATCAGCACCCGGGAGTCCAGCGCGGGGGCCAGCCCACCCTTGGCCGACTGGGTGAACGACGGCTGGGCCAGTGTGCTGGAAGCGAACAGCTTGGCATTGGGCAGCTCCACCGCCAGCTCCCGGGCCAGCCGGGCGGCGCTTGGCCCGTCGAGTGCGCTGAGCAGCACGCAGTCGGCGTCTGACTGGGCGACGCTCGCGGCCAGGCCGGTGTAGTCGAGGGCGTGCGGCACGAACGCCTGCACGCCCAGCACGCTCAAGCCCCTGGACTGGGCGGTCAGCGCGAACGTGATGGCTTCACTGGATCCGTCCACCTCGCCGTCCTGGAGCACGAACGTGGCCTTGCACCCCTGGCTCTGCTCGAGCGAAACCTCAACCTCGGACTCCACGGCGTCGCTGGGCACGACCCGGGCGAACGTCCGCACACCCGTGGGGTAGTACTTCTCCGGCTCACCGGGCGAGGCCCCCGGCCCCTGCGAAGTCAGGCCGACCGCCCCGCTGCTGGGGCTCACCTGGGCGATCCCGGCGCGGTTGAGCACCGGGATCGAGATCGCGGTGGCACCGGAGTTGAGCTCCCCCAGGTATCCGATGGCCGCCGGATCCTGTACGGATAAGCGCGCATTCAAGCTGGTCTGATTGGGATCCCAGCCATCGCTCTGCGGGGTGGAGTCGTCGAGCACCTTGAGCTCGATCAGGTACTTGCCCACCCGGGCGCCCTGCTCGGTCAGGGCCAGCCGAGCGGCATTGACCTGCGCGTGGGCGATGGCGTTGGAGGCCCCGTGAAGCGGGCCGCTCAGGTAGATCACCAGGCGCTTGCCCGGGATGCGGTTGGCCTCAGGCGCGGCGCCGCATCCGGC
>DASZGO010000005.1:0-18707 GCA_035938755.1 Solirubrobacteraceae bacterium
CAGGACCCGGATCGCCCCACGACTCGAAGTCCCCGGAGACCATCGGCGCGCTGACCAGCCCCGCGGCCGCCAGCGCGTAGCTGACCGAGCCGGAGCAGTCGTAGCCGTCGGCATGGAAGGAGGCATGGCCGCCACCGTAGACGTAGGGGAGGGTGGCGATGGCGTTACCGGCCGCGATGACCTGCGCCACAGCCGGCGGCGCCCCGGCCGGCGGTTGCACCATGCCCGCGGTATTGACCGCGATCCCGCCCGCATTGGGGTTGCCGGTGGCATTGGCTTGGGCCGCCTCCGCCGCCGCCTTGGCCTCCAGCTTGTGCAGCGTTGCGTTGAGGTCGGACAGCTTGGACTGATCTCCGCTGCGCGCGCTGACCTGCCGGATGCGCTGACCCAGCAGGGCGCCCCGGAGCGCAGCCGCCTGGTTTCTCTGGGTCAGCACCTGCTGGGTCAGGGCCTGGTCGCGCTTCTCCAGCGTCGCCAGCATGGTGGCCTGGCGCTTTACCTCGGCCTGGGCGGCGCGGGTCTGGTCGAGAACCCTGGCATCTTGGTGTTGCATGCGCTTCATGAATGAGATCCGCTCGAGCAGGTCTTTGAACCCGTGGGATTCCAGAACGACGCTGGCCAGATCGGGCCGGTCTCCTTCGTAGGTCGCCCTCAGGTTGGCGCCCAGGGCAGACGCGGCCTGGCGCAACCGGTTCTCCAGGTCGACGAGGTGATTGCGGGCGGACAGCAGTCTCCTCTGGGTCTCGACCAGCTGGGCCTCACGGGCCGAGAGCTGCTGCTGGACCGAGTCCAGCCGCCGCTGGGCGTCGTTCAGCCCGTTCGTCGTGTGCTGGATGCGCGCCGTCTCGTCGGCGATCTGAGACTGGAGCGAATCGCGGGCCGACTGCGCGTTCGCGATCTGGCTCTGGGTGTCACCGCGGCTGGGGGCGGTGAAGGCGCTGGCCAGCAGCCCGCCGAGTACGGCCAGGCAGACCAAGGCAGCGCGTATGTACGTGCGAAAGCAGACCATGCTGTTGGGAGATGCACAGCGGCCGGGTCGATCCAGCCGCTCGGGGCGCCGCGACCGTAACAGGACCCGTCGCCAGCGTGCTGTCAGATCCTGGGTGTGCAATAAATCCTGCAAAACGCAAGATTCCGTGCAGCTGGCGAGGATGGGCGGGGGCTTGCGCTGGGCGGCCGGTCCCCGGCCGCTGTGCCGCCGCGCTGTGCGCCAGCTCGAAGCTTCAGGCCGCCCGGGCGGCCCGGCGGGCCGCCGCCCGGGCCCGCAGTTCCTCGTGCTCGACGAGCCGCTTGAGCGCCTGCAGCGTGCGGCGCAGGTGGCCGGCCAGCGTGGGCGCGGACACACGCTCGGCCACCCAGCCGAACAGGCCCGACCCGGCCACGCCGTAGGCCATTCGCAGCTCCACCCGGGTGCGTCCGCCCGGCAGCTCGCGTAGCCGCCAGCGACCGCGCTGATCCAAGCCCAGGACCGATGTCCAGGCGAGCTCACGGGGCTCGTCCCATTCGACCATCTCGATCAGGCCGCCGATCTCCGCCGCGCCGATGCGAAACAGCACGCGGTACCGGGCCCCGAGACCGGGCTCACGGTCTCCCTCGGTCTCCCAGCGAGTGACTCCCGAGAAGAAGCTGAGGACTCGCTCGGGGTCGGAGATCACCTCCCATATCCGGTCGGCGGGCGCGGCTATGTCGACGCTGGCCTTGACTCTCATCCCAGCACCGGGAGCCGCCGCTCGGAGGCCAGGGCATCAAGCGTGTTCTGCATCAGCCGGATCAGGTGGTCGTAGATCTCGTCCACATCAGGATCCGAGCCGAACTCCTGGTGAAGGTCAATGGCCGGGAGGGTCTCGATCGTGATCTTGGCCGGCAGCGGGATGTGACCGAGCATGTCGCCGAGGTTCAGGCCCCAGGGCAGGGCGAGGGAGACAGGCAGGACCTTCAGGCGGAACAGTCGATCGAGGTACAGCGAATGGGCCAAGCCTTCGCCCCGGCTCAGGAAGAACGCCGTCTCTTGCCCGCCGATCGAGACCACCGGGACGATCGGCACGTTCTGCTCCAGGGCGAGGCGGATGAAGCCTTTGCGACCGTCGAAGTCCACCTTGTTGCGCTGCCAGCTGGGACGGTGGACCTCGTAGTCGCCGCCCGGGTAGACCAGCAGCGCGGCCCCAGACTGGAGCGCCTTGCGAGCGTTCGATTGTGACGCCGCGACCGTGCCGAACTTCCGGAGCCAGCCCAGCGCGGGCATGCTCAGCACCAGGTTGTGGGCTAGCTGGTAGAAGTTCCGCTCGACCCCAAAGAACGTGCTGAACGCCAGGGTGAACACGGCGGTGTCCGGCGTGATGTTGCCCCCCGAGTGGTTGCCCACCAGTAGCACCGGGCCCGAATCCGGGATGTTGCCCAGCCCGCGCACCTCGCCCCGGAACCAGATGCTGGCGGCCAGCCACATCCAGGGCAGCTGCTCGCGGATGTAGTCGGGGTCGCGCTCGTCCAGATCAGCGCGGGGAATCCGGCGCTGGACCTGACCCGCCACGCCGCGAAGCAGGCGACCAGGCACGGACCCGCTTCCGCTTCCGCTGGAGCTGGAGCTCGACTTTGTGTCGGAGGCTCGGTTGCCGTTGGTGCTCGCGCTGCGGGCGGCGCCCGTCGTGGCCATGAGAGTGATGCTACCCCTCGCTAGCTGGCGCGCAGAGCGCGGCGAGCCGCGAGCGGCGTGGCGCCGCCGGCCGCGTGGCCGGCACCGGCCCGGCGCTCAACGTCAGCGAAGAAGCGCATCAGTAGGCCGTTGGTCTCCTCGGGTCGCTCGACCTGAGGGACGTGCCCACAGTCACGGAGCGTGACCTGCTGGGCGTCGGGCAGCCACCGGTCTACGTAGCGGCTGAACGCGGCCGGGACCAGCCGGTCGTGGTCACCCCAGATGAACAGGGCCGGGGGCGTCAGGCGGGCCAAGCGCGGATAGAAGCCCGATTCGCCGAACGGCGCCTCCAGGTAGATATTGCGAGCGCTGGCCAGGAACGCGTACCGGCCGCCGGCGGAGCTGTAGATCCGTCGGAACTCATCGACCATCAGCTCGCCGACCGCCGGATCGACTGCATCACGGTTGTGGAAGATGCTCCAGAACTGCGAGGCCACCACGGACCGTCTGAAGCCGTGGGGCAGCAGGCCGAACTCTGGTCGCAGCAGCCGGACGATGGGGTGAAGCCCCCGCTTGATCCAGGCCACGGCGGGGCATAGCAGGCCCAGGCTGTCCACTCGCTGCGGGGCCGACAGCCCCATCTCGAGGGCGATCCGTCCCCCCATCGAGTTGCCCACCACGTGAGCCGAGTCGATCCCCAGCTCGTCCATGAGCCCCAACATGATCTCGGCAAACCAGCGGGGGTTGTAGGCCCCCAGGGCCGGTTTGGAGGAGGAGCCAAAGCCCGGTAGGTCGGGCGCGTGCACCCGGTAGCGGCCGCTCAGCGCGCCGGCGGTCTCAAACAGCGAGGCTCGAGTCCCGCCGAGCCCGTGCAGGAGCAGCACATCCGGACCGCTGCCCATGGTCAGCGTCGATATCCGCTGCCGGCCCACGGGGATGTCGTGGATACGCAGCAGGGGCGGCCGGCCTCCCAGCAGCCGGAACAGGCCCTCGAACGCGACTGCGAAGTCCAGATTGCCGCGAACCTCGAGCAGCCGGCGCTGGAACGCCTCCACCCCGGACAGCTCGCCGCCCCGCAGCTGGCCCCAGGTCTGGGAGTCGGTGGTGATCGTTACATCCGGCTGGCGCCGGCTCGAGCCCTTGCGGACCAGCGCGGCGTGGTGGGTGCAGCGGACCTCCCAGGTGTGGCCAAGATCGCACAGCTTGATGTGATAGGTGGCGTCGAAGCCAGGGTCGGCGCCGAGGTAGCGGTCGGACAGCGACCGAAAGCCGGCTTCGGCCTCACGCAAACGTTGTCGCGGATCAAGCGTCCTTGCCATTCAATGGCACCTCACAACCCACTCCAGCCTATCGAAGCGCCCGGTCTCGAACGCTAGGGTTGCCGGATCTTGCGAGAGATTCTGCTGCACGACACCCGCACCGGGGAGGTGCGGGCGCTGCAACCCAGACGTGAGCACGAGGTGGGGATCTACGCCTGCGGACCCACGGTGTACGGGCGAATCCACGTGGGGAACGCCCGACCGTTCGTGGTGTTTCTGCTCCTTAAGCGGTTCCTCGAGCATGAGGGCTACCACGTGACACTTGTAACGAACGTCACGGACGTCAACGACAAGATCTACGCGGCGGCGCGGGCTCTGGGAGTACCGAGTGCCGAGCTGGCCGGAGAGATGACCCAGGCCTATTTCGCCGACACCGACCGCCTGGGGCTGGGGCGGCCCGACCACGAGCCTCTGGCCAGCCGGTCGATGACGGCGATCATCGAGCTGATCGCGGAGTTGGTGGATGGCGGCTATGCCTACGAGTCCCGTGGCGACGTGTATTTCTCGGTGTCGGCCTACCCCCGATACGGCGAGCTCTCCCACCAGCACCTGGATCAGATGGACCAGGGGGAGGGCTTGGAGGGCGCCGATCGCAAGCGCGACCCGCTCGACTTCGCCCTGTGGAAGGCCCACAAGCCCGGCGAGGACACCGTCTGGGAGTCGCCGTGGGGCCCCGGCCGCCCGGGCTGGCACATCGAGTGCTCAGCCATGGCCGAGTCGCTGCTCGGCGTGGATTTCGAGATCCACGGAGGGGGCTCTGACCTGGTGTTCCCGCATCACGAGAACGAGGCGGCGCAGACGTGCGCGGCCCGTGGTCAGCCGTTGGCCCAGCTGTGGGTCCACAACGGCATGGTCCGCCTCCAAGAGGCCAAGATGGCGAAGTCCGAGGGGAACATCTTCCTGCTCCACGAAGCGCTCGATACCTATGGCCGCGACGCCCTGATCATGTACTTCTGTGGCGGTCACTATCGCCAGCCGGTGGAGTTCGACGACGAGCGCCTGGAACAGGCGGCGGCCAGCGTCCGGCGAGTCCGTGAGGCGGCCCGTCGGCTCACCAGCGTCCCTTCGCCGGAGTGGTCACGTCCTCTCCGCGAGGAGTTCTTCACCGCCCTGGCCGAGGACTTCAACACGCCGCGGGCGCTGGCCGTGGTATTCGAGTGGGTCAACCGGGCCAATAGCGCCGGCCAGGCGGTGGGGGACGCCGACCTCCGGGAGATGCTGGACGTCCTCGGCCTGGCGGACCTGCTGGATGTCGCCGACGTTGAGCCCCCGGCCGAGGTGATCGAGCTGGTGGAACAGCGTGAGCGCGCCCGCGCGGCGCGTGAGTTCGGCCAAGCCGACGCCCTCCGGAAGCAGGTTCGAGAGCTGGGCTGGGAGGTCCGCGACGGACCCGAGGGCCCGGACGTGTTCCCGCCGCAGTGATCGTCTACGGCCGCAACGCGGTGCGTGAGGCGCTCCGGGGCCGGCGTACGGTGAAGCGGATCTGGGCGACCAAGAACGCGCTCCGCGAGCCATGGCTGGCCGCGGCCAGCTCGGTCCAGGCTGAGATCGCCAGCTCGGAAGAGATCGAGCAACGCTGCGGATCGCAGGAGCACCAGGGGGTGTGCGCCGACGTCTCGGAGTTCCTCTACGCCAGCCCGGAGGAACTGTTGAGCGCTTCGCCGGGGCGCCTGATCGTCGTACTCGACCAGGTACAGGATCCGCAGAACCTGGGTGCCATCTGCCGCACGGCGGAGTGTGCGGGCTCCGCAGCGGTGGTCATCGGCGAGCGCCGGTCGGCTCAGGTCACGCCCGCCGTGTGCAAGGCCTCGGCCGGCGCGGTCGAGCATCTGCCGGTGGCCCGGGCGCGCAACGTGGCCGACTTCCTGGCCGCGGCCAAGCGGGCCGGGCGCTGGTGCTACGGGGCCGACGCGGAGGCCCCACGCCGGTATGACGAAGTGGAGTACGACGAGTCCAGCATCCTCGTGCTGGGGTCCGAGGGCCGGGGACTTCGCCCCCGGGTAGCTGGTCAGTGCGACCAGCTGGTGTCGATCCCGCTGCGGGGAGAGCTGGAATCCCTCAGCGTCAGCGCCGCCGCCGCCGTGTTGATCTACGGCTTGACAGCCCCCAGCACATCTGTCAATCTGCCGCGCGGGAGTTAAAGATCAACCGGAGGTTGAGTCTTCGGGCGATCTGGAGGAGAGGACGGCGTGGCCCACATAGCCACGCCGAATGGTGCGGCGCCAGGGGAGGTGATGCGCCACGAATTCCAAAGGCCCCGCCGTGTTTGGAGGGGTCAGAAGGGAACGCTTCGTCGTGGCCCGACTCTCTGCTAGTTCTAACTCTCAACTTCAGGTTGAGGACGGTTTCCTGATTGCCCTGGCCAAGCAGGGCGACCCCGACGCGTATCACCGGCTGGTGCGCCGGTACTACGGATTCGTCCGGCTCAAGGCTTCCTCGTACTTCCTGGCCGGCGGAGACGCCGAGGACCTGATCCAGGAAGGACTGGTCGGCCTCTACAAGGCGATCCGCGACTACCGCACCGACCGCGAGTCAAGCTTCCGCAACTTCGCGGAGCTGTGCATCACGCGGCAGATCATCACGGCAGTCAAGACCGCCACGCGGAACAAGCACGTGCCGCTCAATCAGTACGTGTCGTTCTCCAGCACCCCGGCCGGGGATGCCGGCGACAGCGATTCGACGCTCGACGAGATGCTCCCGGGCTCGCCGGTCCATGACCCGGTAAACCAGGTGATCAGCTCAGAGGAGCTCCGCGCGCTGGTGGCCTGCCTGTCCACGGCGTTGTCCGAGCTCGAATCACGGGTCCTGGCCCTGTACCTGGACGGCTACTCCTACGAGGAGGTGGGCCAACGCTTGGGCTGCGACTGCAAGACGGTGGACAACGCGCTGCAGCGCGTGAAGCGTAAGGTCGGCCACCACCTGGCCAAGCGGGCCGTGCCTGCGTAACAGGCGGCGGGCCGCGCCCCCGCCGGCGTTACCCGGCGTTGACCACGCGGTTGCACCCGGCCAGGGTGACCGCGATCGGTCCGTCGGTGGTGATGTTGAGCTTCACGTTGCAGTCGACGGCTGCACGTTGCACGTTTATCTGCGCCTTGGCGACGTTGGTCGCGTTGATGTCGATCGTGTCGGCGTGCGGGGTGGACGGGGCGCTGCCCCAGGTCTGGGCCTGGCTCAGGTAGTTGATCGTGCCCAGGTTTCCCCCGTCGAGGGTGCCGGTGCCGTTCTGCACGCCGGAGGGAGTGGGATCGCCGACGCCGAAGCCGTGGGACATCGCGTCGAACGTGCCCTCCGATCCGGTGCTGCGCGGAGCCGCGCCCGAGACCCAGTAGGCGTGATCGGCGACGATCCCGTACTTGCTCGAGTCGCGGGCCGTATCCGCGACGTAGGTGACGTGGGCCGGGTTGCGGTCGACCAGCGCGCTGCCTAGGAACGCGGCGGCCGGGGCGAACTGGTCGTTGATGGCCAGCTGGAGGTGGTTGGGGAACACGGCCGAGCACATGGCGCTGGTGGTTAGCGCGGCGCACGGCTGGTGGATGTGGAGCTCGACCCGGTAGCCGAGGTTGGCCAGCTTCATCTCTGTCGGTCCGAACGACTGGGCGCCCACAAGCTCGTCGCCGGCCACGTTCCACATCAGGACCGGGAGGTTGCGCATCGACGCCAGCACGTTGTTGTTGGTCTCCTCGCCCACCGTCGGCTGCGCGCGGCCGAACAGGTCAGGGAACTGCGAGCCGACGTCGAAGGTCCCGAAGCCGCCCATCGAGTAGCCGGTGATGTCGGTATAGGCGGGATTGAGCTTGTACAGCCCGGCCACCTGGGCCCACACCTCGAACACGTCGGCTTCGCCCAGACCCTCGTAGAACTGGTCAGGACCGCGGGCCTCGGGGGTGATCACGATCGACGGGTTCTGGCGCTGGGCGAACTGGGACTGGTTGCGGGTTCCGCTGTACTGGTTGTAGTTGGCCGACAGCGAGTGCAGCAGGAGGGTCATGCCCCAACCTCCCGGCGGAGTGGGCCCGCGCGGCACGTAAATGGCGTAGGGCTGGAGCTGTCCCTGGTACTCGGGCACGCAGCTGGAGGGCTTGGATGCGCCTTGCAGGCCGCACTCACTCGAGAAGTCGGCCCCCTGGGAGGGCTCGAAATGGCTGGGCAGGATGCGGTCGAACACGCCGGTGCGAGGGATCTGCGAGTTGTCGGTGGCCTTGCGCCACAGCTTGGCGAAGCTCACGTTGGCCGAGAACGGCGTGATGTCTCCCTTGGCCAGCTCTGTGCCTTGGGCCTCGTCTCGCCACCAGCGGGGATCGGTGACGACGCCCAGGCCGGCGGTCACCACTTCCAGCGGCTCCTGAGCGTTCGAGCGGAAGGCGACATTGAAGAACGCCGGCGGGTTGGCCGCGGGGCCGGCGCCTCCGGGGTGGGTGGCGTCGGCCGCCGCCTGGGGGAGCAGGTAGCGGCCGGCCGAGTTGTCCCATAGCCCCACGCCCATGGCCAGGCGCACGGTGCGCCGCCGCGGGTTCCAATCACTGTGAGGTACCAAGACCGTGATCTGCCGGCGGTGGAGATCGACACGCACAGACGGAGCGGCGCCGCCGGCCTTGGCGCCGGATGCAGCGCGAACCAGGTCGGCGACCAACTTTGACCCGGACGGGTGGACGGTCAGGAACAGGTTGGCCGGCGCCACGACGTTGGCCCCGTCGGGAAACGGGAGCGGGTGGTTGGGGTCGCCGCCGATGGCGATCGAGAACGCGATCAGCGTCGGGTTCTCAAGCGTGTTCAGAGTGATGCGGAAGAGCGTGGCCTTGGTCTTAGGCTTGACCCGAAACTCGACCAGGTCGGCCGCGTTGTTGGCGTACCCGGACCCGGTCGGATAGTCGTACGTGCCGTTCGGCTTGGAGAACAGATCGCCGGTCGAGCCCGGGTAGTTGGGGTCTGACACCTCGTGCGCCCCGTGATCGTCGTACAGCCAGTCCTGGTAGAGAAACTCGCCGTTCCGGTAGGCGCTGGCGCCGGAGACCAGGATCGGCGGTGCGTGCCAGGGGCCGGCGTTGCTGAGCTGGGGTGCCTTGGCCGGGGCTCGGTACAGGATGTCCGGCCCAGGACGCGGCCCTGGGCCGGTGTACAGCGAGCCGCTGGCCGCCAGCGCACTCGACGTCCCTGCGGCCAGGCAAAGCCCAGCCGCTGTCGCGATGACCCTCCCGCCTCTCACCCGCCGCAGTTTACGCGACAGTAAAGCTTCCGTGTTCCAGTTCGTCCTTTTCTGGTACGCCGTCCGGCGCACGTCGGGCGAAGGACGTGATCGTCCTGGCCACCAGCTCCGGGTCATCGGACATCGGACAGTGTCCGAGGCCCTTGAGCTCGACCCATTGAGCCGCCGGGAGCAGGTCGCGCAGCCGCCGCGAGTAGGTGCGCGGCGGCAGGATCCGGTCCTTGGTCCCCCACACCAGAGTCACCGAGCAGTCCACGCCCTCGAACGAGGTGGGCGGGCCCGAGCGTACGATCGCGTCTAGGAGTTCGAAGTACACGGCGCAGTTGACCGAGTCGCGGATCATCTGCAGCGCGACCGGCGCCGGGATGCGATCGCCCCGGGCCACCACCTGCGATAGCAGCGCGCGGCGCAGCCGAGGCCGGCGCAGCCACCTCTGCAGACGCGGCATGAACCTTGAAGACATCTTGTGGTTGCGCTCAAACAGGGGTCGCAACCGCCGCTCGGACCGGGTTCCAACCTCCCAGCCGCCGGCCGGGGATATCGCCACCACCGAGCGGGCTCGGCCTCGCTTGGCCAGCTCGAGCGAGATCCAGCCCCCCAGTGAGTTCCCGACCAGGTGGGCGTCGGAGAATCCCGCGGCGTCCATGTCCCGCTCCACCGCGTCGACCAGTGCCTCGACCGACACGTCGGTGCCGGCCGGGATCTCCGGCCCGCCGACGTGGCCGGCCAGATTGACGATCAGGACGTCGAATGACCCTTCCAGCGCCTCACGGACCGGCGACCACATGGCGCCGGTGGCCGAGAACCCGTGGATCAGGACCATCGGCTCGCCCGAGCCGCCGCGATGGGTAGAGGCGGTGGTCATGGCGGGAAGAGTGCCACTCCGAGCCCCGGTTTGTCGAGTGGGCTGATCGCCATGTCGTTAGGCTCGAAGAGTGTCGGGACCGATCTCCGACCACATCAAGCGGCTCACGCTGGTGGCCTGCGTCCTGGGGACGAGCATCGCCCTGTTGGATGCCACGATCGTCAACGTCGCGCTGCCGGCCATCCAGCGCAGCCTCCACGGAGGGCTGTCGACCCAGCAGTGGGTGGTCGATTCGTACGCGCTGACCCTGGGTGCGCTGATCCTGGTCGGCGGATCCCTGGGCGACGTGTTCGGGGAGAAGCGCGTGTTCGTGATCGGGGTGGCGGGCTTTGGGATCACCTCGCTGGGGTGCGCAGCGGCGCCCACCGCCGGCGTTCTGATCGGCGTCCGAGCGCTCCAGGGTGTCGCCGGAGCGCTGCTCACGCCGGCGGCTCTGGCGGTGATCACGACGACATTTCCGGCCGAGGAGCGCGGCGCCGCGGTGGGGACGTGGACCGCCTGGGGGGCGATTGCCACGATCGTCGGTCCCCTCGCCGGGGGCGGACTGGTTTCGGTCGCCAGCTGGCGGTGGATCTTCCTGGTCAACTTGCCACTGGTGGTGGTGACGCTGTTCCTGGTGATCCGGTTTGTGCCGGACGCAGCGCATGCCCGCGGCCGCCACGTGGACCTGCCCGGCGCGCTGCTGGCGGCACTGGGTCTGGGCGGTCCGGTATTCGCCCTGATCGAGCAGCCACGGCTGGGCTGGACCAGCCCGGCGGTGCTGGTGTCGCTGATCGGCGGTGTGGTTCTCCTGGGAGCGTTCCTGGCCCGCGAGCGATCGGCCCGGGATCCGATGCTGCCGCTGCGGCTGTTCGCCCGCCGCAACTTCGCGGTGGCCAACGCGGAGACGCTGGTCATGTACGCCGGGCTGTCCGTACTGTTCTTCCTGCTGGCTCTGTTTCTCCAAGAGGTGGCCGGCTGGACCGCCACCCAGGCCGGACTGGCCACTCTCCCGGCCACGCTGGTCATGTTCGCCCTGTCCAAGCAGGTAGGGCGGCTGGCCGACCAGCGTGGGCCGCGCCTGTTCCTGGGCCTCGGACCGCTGGTGGCGGCGGTTGGGCTGCTGCTGTTCCTGCGGGTGGGGCGGCACGTCAACGTGGCCGCTGACCTGTTGCCGGCGCTGCTGGTGTTCGCCCTTGGCTTGACCCTGACCGTGGCGCCGCTCACGGCGACCGTGCTGGCCGGTGTGACCGAGGGGGAGGCTGGGATCGCCTCCGCGGTGAACAACGCCGTGGCCCGGGTGGCCGGCCTGGTGGGCGTGGCGGCCCTCGGACCGGTGATTGGATCGCATCTGTCCGTGTCCAAGTTTCACCTGGCGCTCGGCGCCGCGGCCGTGCTGTTGGCCCTCGCCGCCACGGTCGGGGCCACGCTGATCCGCAACCCGACCCGCGTGGTGCTGGCGGCGGAATGCTCGGGCGGCCAGATTGCCGGCGCCGCGTACGACGCCGCGGGCTGCCGCGACGGAGGCGCCGTATCATCGGCCCCCGCTTGGGGCCACCGGGAGAAAGCCACAACCGCCCGTTAGACGTGCCGCCCAGCCGGCGGCGAAAGATCGCCTGCCTGGGGGTCGTGCTGGCCCTGATGGGGCTGGCGGCCGGTTGCTCTTCGGCTGGCCCGAGCGCGGGATCGCAGGCTGGCACGACCGTCCTGGTGCTCGACACCCAGCACCCGGGCCGGGCCATCCCGGCGGGATTTCTGGGCCTGGGCATCGAGTACCGAGCTCTGGGCAACTACGCCGGTCCCAATCCCGCCGCGCCCGACCCGGCCCTGGCTGAGCTGATCGCCAACCTGTCGCCTGGTCAGTCGCCCGTACTGCGGATCGGCGGCGACACCACGGACTGGACCTGGTGGCCGGTTCCGGGGATGCCGCAGCCACCGTGGGTGCACTACGCGCTGACGCCGGACTGGCTGGCCGTGACCCGAAACCTGACCCAGCGCCTCGGGGCGCGGTTGATCGTCGGCGTCAACTTCGAAGCGGACAGCCCGACGATCGCGACCGCCGAGGCCAACGCACTGATCAGCGGCCTGGGTCGCCCCTCGATCGCGGCGCTGGAGCTCGGCAACGAGCCCGAGCTTTACCACAGCTTTGGCTGGTACCGCGGACCCGACGGTCGGCCGGTGACCGGGCGGCCGGCCGACTACGACTACAACATTTTCCAGCGTGAGTTCGGCACGATTGCTAGGGCGCTGCCCCAGGGAACGGTCGCGGGCCCGACCACCGGAGGTCCATGGTGGGAGCCTGACTGGCCGCAATTCCTGGCCAGCCAGCCGCGGGTGGGCCTGGCCACCGTGCACCGCTACCCGCTCCATGCCTGCTCGAACCAGAGCTCGCCGCTGTATCCGACCATCGACCACCTGCTCTCGCCGCTGGCCCTGAGCGGGCTGGCCGCGGACACGCGCCCGCTGGTGGGGGTCGCCCACGGGCGCGGGCTCCCATTGCGGGTCGACGAGATGAATCCCACGCCGTGTCCCGCCCGTGCCCTCCAGCTGCGGTCGTTCGCCGGGGCCCTTTGGGCGGCTGACGTGCTGTTCGAAATGGCGGCGGTGGGGGTGGACGGGGTGAACGTCCAGAGCTCGACCGGACCGACCCAGGACCTGTTCTCGGTCGTGCAGGGCTCGGGCGGCTTGCGGGTCGCAGTGTGGCCCGAGTACTACGGGCTGCTGCTATTCGCCCGGGCGGCCCCACCGGGCTCCCGTCTGATCCCCTTTTCCACCGGGGCACCAGCTCCGATTCATGCTTGGGCCACCGAGGCCCGAGACGGCACCGTCCGGGTGGTCCTGATCAACGCCGGCCCGGGTCAGCGCAGTCTGGCGCTCGGCGCGGGCGCGGGGGGACGTCCGGCCAGCCTGGAGCGCCTACTCGCCCCGGACGTCCGGGCCCAGGAAGGCGTCACCCTGGGTGGACGGAGCTTCGGCGCCTGGAGCAACACCGGACGGCTGGCGGGCACGCCCAGCCAAATCACGATCCAGCCCAGCCAGGGCCGGTACGCCGTGGGTCTGCCCGGCCACAGCGCGGCGCTGCTGACGATCTCCTGACCCGCTAAGTTGCCGCGTGCGGCAGCCCGCTCTCGGCCCCCCGATTCACCAAGTTCACAGTTGACGAGAAGCGAAGCGGAAGACACGGAATGTCCGTAGGGCCTCCCCGGGGCGGTGCGCCGCCGTTTCCGCCGGGCACTGGCCAGGTCGTGCTGGAGCCGGCCGAGGCCGAGCTGGGCCCGACCGAACAGATGCGCACGCTCTACCGGCTGAGCGATCCGGCGCTGTCTGAGCTGGGTCTGGACGAGCTGCTGGGCGAGCTCCTAGTCCGGGTTCAGGATGCGCTGTCGGTGGATACGGTGGCCATCCTGCTCTACGACGAGGAGGCGCAGCAGCTGGTAGCCCGGGCGGCCAAGGGCATCGAGGAGGAGGTCGAGCAGGGTGTGCGTGTCCCCATTGGCCGCGGGTTCGCCGGGCGGATCGCGGCCGAGCGGGTGGCGATCTTCGTCGCCGACGTGGACCACGCCGACATCCTGAATCCGATCCTGCGCCAGAAGCGCATCAGGTCGCTTCTCGGGGTGCCCCTGATCGTGGAGGGCGATCTCATCGGCGTGCTGCACGTGGGGTCGCTGAAGCCACGGACGTTCGGGCCCCGAGACGTGGCCGTGCTCCAGCTGGCCGCGGCTCGGGCCGCGCCAGGGATCGAGCGGGCCCGGTTGTTCTCGGCCCTTGAGTACGAGCATCACGCCGCGATGATCCTGCAGCGCAGCCTGTTGCCAAAGCACCTGGTCGAGGGTCCCGGAATCTCGGCGGCCGCCAGATACATGCCGGCCACGCACGAGGTCGGGGGCGACTGGTACGACGTGTTCCCGCTGCCCCACGGCCGGTTCGGAGTCGTCATCGGGGATGTGGTCGGCCACGGCCTGCCCGCGGCGGCGCTGATGGGACAGCTTCGGACGGCCCTGCACGCATACGCGATCCTGGACCATTCCCCAGCGGGGACCCTGGAGCTGGTCGATCGATTGATGCAAACACTGCCCGCGCCGGCGATGGCCACCGTGGCCTACGCCGTGCTGGACCCCGATACCGGCGTGCTGCGCCTGGCGAGCGCCGGACATCTGCCGCCTCTCGTGGTGGGCGGCGAGAACCCACGCCTGCTTGGCGTGGCGGCTGCTCCGCCGCTCGGCGCGTTCCCCTACGCCAGCTGGGAGGAGCAGCACATCAACCTGGCCCCAGGCGAGACGATCGTGTTCTACACCGACGGGCTGGTGGAGCGGCCGGGTGTGCCGCTGATGGACAGCATCGACCGGCTACTCGAGGCCACGGCGGAGGCGGGGTCGGCTGAGGAGGCGTGCCGCCGGGCGGCGGAGAACTTGATTCCGCCCGGACGACTGCGTGACGACATCGCGATCGTGGCGCTGAACTACGGACCGGTCCCGTCCGAGTTCCAGATGCGTGTCGCCGCCGACCCCAACCTGCTGGTCGAGGTGCGCCGTGATCTGCGGCGGTGGCTCCGGAGCCAAGGGGTGCCGGAGACCGACTCCCGAGAGATCGTCCTGGCGGTCAACGAAGCCTGCGCCAACGCGATCGAGCACGCGTATTCGCCGGCCCCGGCCGAGTTCGACCTGGCCGCCACGCGGGATGGCGACGCGGTGACGGTCACGGTCAGCGACCGAGGCAGCTGGCGCAGCCCGCGCGGACAGAATCGCGGGCGCGGTCTGGGGATCGTCGAAGCCGCCATGGACGACGTGAAAATCGGCACCACCGACAACGGAACCGTGGTGCGGATGTGCATTAAGGTCGCCGATGAACCTGGGTGACGTCCAGCTCAAGACCCAGGACTCGATGGTGATCGCCCGGCTGACCGGGGAGATCGACCTGTCGAACGCTCAGGGCGTCGGCCAGGCCATTGCTCGCGGCATTACTCACGAAGCGTTAGGGCTGGTACTCGATCTGACCGGGCTCGACTTTCTGGATAGCGCCGGCGTCCAGCTCATCTATCAGCTACGCCGGGACCTCCGCGCCCGGGGCCAGGACCTGATCCTGGCCATCTCGGATGACTCCGCGCCGGCCGACACGCTCCGGTTGGCCGGTATCTCCAGCCAGCTCAGGATCCGCAAGACGGTCGAGGAGGCGCTGGCCGCCGGCGCCGCGGGACCGGAATAGTCCGGGACCCGCTCTGGGGAGCCAGTAGAAGCCGGATTAGCCGCGGCCAGGGCGTCCTCACGAGCGCCCGCCGCGGACCGGCAACTTGGCTCCTCGGGCGAGCAATCCCCGCCGCCAGCGGGAGGGGAGACGGGTCAGGAAGCGCTGATGCGTGGGGACGGGTCGCTGCCAGCGCCTGGGATCAAGCTCGGCGCCGCACAGCGCGCAGCCTGCCGCATACGGGGTAACTCGCTCACCGCACTGAGGGCAATAGCCAGGATGCATGGATCAAGCATGCGATGGCCGCGTGTGCAGCCGATAAGCAGAGGCTGAGGAGATCCGAAGAACGCGGTCGGTCAGCGGGTGGGCCGGGCCAAGGCCGGCGCACCACGCCGGCCGTGAGTCGCCGAGCGGAGCCGGCCGGCCAGCGAGGGTGTAAACGGGGTGACGAACACGGCGTCCTCGCCCCGCAGCACCATGGTTCCCCGGCGAGCCACCAGCCGGTAGTGGAAGCTGGTGCCGGGCACCAGGTCCGTGATCGGTTCGGACACCGCGACCCGGGCCTGCTCGCCGTCGATCACGCCGCCGCGGCTGGTCACGCCGTAGGCCATTGTCTGTCCGTACTCGAAGAACCACCCCATCGGCTCGGGGCCGGCATTGACGGACCCGGTGAGGGTCACGACGGCCGCGTCGAGCCACTTGGCCCGACCGGTGATCGCACGGGGAGGCGCGGCGACGTCGGTGGTGAAGCTGCGCTCCGCGCCCATCGTCGTGCCGAAGCTGTTCGTGGCCACCAACCGGTAGCGGTAGGTAGTACCCGGCCGGAGCTCGCGGCTCGGGATCGTCACCCGAGCCTCGGTGTCGCTGTCCAGCAGGCCCATGACCCGAGTTGCCGCGCAGGACGGCCCTTCACCCCACTGGAAGTAGAACGCGGTGCTGCTCCCGTTCGGGTGCACCATGCCAGACAGGCTGACCGAGCCGTCGCGCGCAGACTCGGCCTCACCGGTCAACACCGCCGGCGAGGCTGTGAATTCAGACGGACTGTCGACGCGACCCGGCAAACGCAAGTTATGTATAGCCCAATCTCGGGCACGCGGCGTCAGGCAGGCTGGGGCGAGATACTGAGCCCGATGACGCAGTTCATCACGGCCGGAGCCGGGTTCCTGCTCGCGGTGCTGTGGTTTGACCTCATGTTCGACGTCCAGGCCGCCGGTAACCGGGGGGAGGCGCTGCCCGAGCCGGTGCTGGCATCGATCGCTGGCTATTACGGGCGGGTGACCACGGCGGCGCGGCCCATGAACCGCCTGGTGGCGGCGGCGATGCTGGGCACCCTGGGCTCGATCATCGCCCAGATCGCCCGGGGGGACAGGCCACGCTCGGTGGGCTGGGTCTCGCTGGCCCTGGCCGCGGTACCGATCTTGCTCGCCGTGGTGCATACCGTCCCCAGCGCTGTGCGCCTGGGCACACGCGCCGATCCGATCCCCGGGCAGAGCGCGCTGGCCCGCTCGATCCTGCGCGACCACGTGCTGTGCGTGATCGCGATCGCGGCCCTGCTGGTGGTCCAGCTGGCGCTTGCCTAAACGCCCACGCGGTAACGGATGTGCGTGGCCAGCGGGGAGCCGAGCACCTCTACCGGCTCGAGCCCGGGGTCTTCGACGCCGTCAAACAGGCTTTCGCCGGAGCCCAGCAGGACGGGAGCGACATCGAGGGTGAGCTGTTCGATGGCCCCCGCGGCCAGTGCCTGCCGGATCGTCGAGGCGCCGCCCGCGATGGCCACTTCACGGTCGCCGGCGGCCTCCCGGGCCTGCGCCAACGCGCTGTCGAAGCCGTCGGTGACGAAGTGGAAGGTGGTTCCCCCCTCCATCACGATCGGCTCGTGCCGGTAATGGGTGAGGACGAATACCGGTGCGTGATACGGCGGCTCGTCGCCCCACCAGCCGCGCCAGTCCTCTTCCCACTCGCCGCGAATTGGCCCGAACATGTTGCGTCCCATGACGTAGGCGCCCCGTTGTTTCATTAGGTCGTCGCGAGCGGCTACGTCGGCCTCGTGGTCGACCGGGTCGAAGTGCCACTGGTGAAGCGCGAGTCCGCCAATGCCCAGCGGGTTCTCCCGGCTCTGACTGGGACCGGCCAGAAAGCCGTCGAGCGAGATGGATACGTGGCAGGTGATTGGTGTCATGCGTTCTAGACCGCCCCGGAGGCGAAAACTAATCGTCGCTGGGCCGCTAGGTGCTGAGCGAGGCCTGATTCGGGACGTCGCCGTACTTCCACATTCTCCCTCGGGCCCCGGGCTGCTGCTTCAGGTAGCGGTTGAGGAACGCGATCGTCTCACGTTCCACAATGCCCAGATAGGGCTGCTGGTTCGTGTAGGGCCCGAGGTGCGGCGCCCCCAAGAGGGAGAGGAGGAACTTCGGACTCCGGGCCGACCCGAAGTAGTGATAAGTGTTGCCCGGATTGTTGGTCGTGTCCGCCGTGCCCTGGACAGCCAGCAGCGGCGGGCTGCCGGCCGGAAAGTCGTAGCCGCCCACTCCGGGGATGTAGGCGCCGGACAGGATCATCGCGGCGCGGATGCGATGGTCGAGGTAGTTGACGTTGTAGGCCGCGGCCAGCGCCGTGGAGCCGCCATCCGACTGGCCGGAGACGGCGATCTGCTCCTTGTCGATCAGCCTGGACAGGATTCCGTGGTGCTGCGAGCTGGCTATCCGCAGCTGGCTGATCACGAAGCTCACGTCGCCGGGCTGGTTGACCAGATCGGACTCGTTGGGACCGCCGGGGGCGGCCGGGTTGGTATAGGGGAATATCGGCGCCACGACCACGTAGCCTGCCTGTACCCAGGCTCTCAACAGCGGCGCGTACGGGTTGGGCGTGATGTTGTAGCCGTGGGCGAACACGACCAGCGGAAACGGACCGGAGCTGCGGGCCGGCGGCGCGCTGAGGACGTCGGTGTGCGCCGGGTTGCCGGCCGCCGGGTAACGGATCACCGTGGTCAACGACCGGCCTCGCCGGTGGTCGGCGTAGTTGACCACGATCTCGCCCACCCCAGAGCGCTGGCTGCCGCGCGCCGTGCCCAGACCCCCGCCGCCGCTGGTGGCGGCCGCGGGTCCGGCGCCGGCCAGCGCGATCACGCCGAACCAGAAAACCACCCACGCCCATCTCCGGTTCGCGCGACCCACAGCGGGGCAAGCGTAACGGCGATGGCGGCTTGCGATGGCGGCTTGCCTATGATCGGCCCCGGTGCGAGCGAGCGGCTGTGCGGTCTCTGAGGCTGCGCCGTCGCGTCAGCGGCGGGCGGTGCGATTGACGAGCGTCTGATAGGGCCGGCAGGGCTCGTTGCGCAGGCTCGGGCACGGCGGCAGGCTGCCTGAGACGCTCAGACCGGGCACCACAGGCAGAAACAGGCTGGACGGCATGCGCTTGGAGAAAGCCACCCACACCTTCGCGGTCTGGCCCAAGCGCGGTTTGGTCGTGCTGAATGACCAGACGGGCTGGGTCCCGTTCGGCGCCGCGATGGTTACGCGGATCCGCGAGCCG
>DASZGO010000006.1:0-22511 GCA_035938755.1 Solirubrobacteraceae bacterium
GCCCCGGCCACGCCCATGAGCCAGCCCACGATCGGGCCGCCGATTGGTGTGGATCCCTGGAAGGCCACGAACCACAGCGCCATCACGCGCCCTCGCATGGACGGAGCCGCGGCCAGCTGGAGCGTCGAGTTTGCGGTGGACATGAACGTGATGCTGGCGCCTCCGGTGAAGCCCAGCGCGACCAGCTCGACGGCCAGGCTGGGAGCGAGCGCCGCCGCGGCCACCATCGCGCCGAACACCCAGGCCGCCACGACCAGCGGGCGCAGTCCCGTCCGCCCGCAGGCGGCCACCAACAACCCCCCGCATACCGCGCCGAGCCCCATCGCTGCGGTCATGAAACCGAAGCCAGCGGCGCCCACGTGCAGCCCATGGCTGGCCATCACGGGCAGCGTGACCTGGAACTCGTAGGTCAGGCACCCCACCGCGGCCATCATCAACAGAGGGATGGCCAAGCCGGGAGTGTTCCTCACGTAGCGCAGTCCTTCGCGGAGCTGGCCGGGAGCCCGCGGCGCCGGCCGGCTGCGCTGGATGGCCCGCACGTCGAGGGTGGCCAGCGAGGCGATCACCGCGATGAAGCTCACAGCGTTGATCAGGAAGCACTCGCCCACGCCGACAGTTGCGATCAGGAGTCCGGCCACCGCCGGGCCGACCGCCCGAGCCCCGTTCACCAGCACCGAGTTGAGCGACACCGCGTTGCGCAGGTGGTCCTGCCCCACCAACTCAAGCATGAACGACTGGCGGGCCGGGTTCTCGAACGCGTTGTTGACCCCGAGCACGACCGCGAGCAGCCCTATCTCCCACAACCGCACCACTCCGGTCACCGTGAGCACGCCCAGCGCCAGTGCCTGGACGGCCATCGCGCCCTGTAGCGCGACCATGATCCGCCGCTTGTCCGAGCGATCGGCCACCACCCCGCCATACGGAGTGAGCAGCAGCACGGGCAGGGTTTGCAGCGCGACGATGATGCCCAGCGCGACGGCCGAATGGGTGAGCGTGAGCACCAGCCACGCCTGCGCGGTCATCTGCATCCACGTGCCGGTGAGCGAGACCGCCTGCCCGGCGTAATACCGGCGGTAGTTCGGAACAGCCAGGGAAGCGAAGGTCAGTCGGCCGGCACGGACCACCCGGGTCACCGCCGCACGTCCTTCAGCTGCTCGGCCAGTGCCTCCAGCGCGGGCAGGCTCGCCTCGAGCAGTTCGCGCTCCTCAGCAGGCAGTTCCCGCAGCGCGGCGTTGACCGCATCCGTGCGCTCGCGGCGGACCCGTTCGGCCAGCCGCCGGCCGGTGGCCGTGGGGCTGACCCAGGCCTGGCGCCGATCCCCGGCATCCGAGGTCCGCTCGAGCAGACCGGCCTCGACCAGGCCGCCGACCACCCGCGAGAGCATCGTCGGGTTGAGCCCCTCGATCTCCCCCAGCTCGGACAGTCGGACCGAACCGGCCCGGACCACGGCCAGCAGAATCGAGCTCGAGGTCGGGGTCAGCCCGGCGGCCCGGCCCGCAGGGGTGCTGCGGAGCCGCCGGGACAGGCGACCCACCGCGGCCCGCAGCCGGGTCGCAGTGTCGAGCTCGTCGGAGCGTGGTCGATTTTCCACGCTATGCGTGGCTTTTCGACCACTCTCGGTCTGGGTACCGGCGGAAGACAGCAGAACCTCCAAGTCTCCTAGATACTTGCTTGCTGGCAGGCATTAGTTTAGCACGCCGGGCCCTCGGGTCGGGCGGGCGCCGAGGCCGCGCCCGCCCGCCTCACCACTCCTGGTGCGCCCACTCCGGGAGCACGCTGGGGAGCCCGTCGCTCACCCGGTCGGTGAACCGCGCGGGCCGCTTCTCCAGGAACGAGGTCACGCCCTCCACCACGTCGGCCGACTGCCCGCGGGCGAACATGGCCTGCGAATCCGCGCGGTGCGCCTCCATCGGGTGCTGGGCCCCCAGCATCGTCCACATCATCCGCCGGGCCAGAGCCACCGACACCGGCGCGGCGTTGTCGATGATCTCCCGGGCGAGCGTCCGGGCCGCGTCCAGCAGCTCGCCCGCCGGATGGACGCTCCGCACCAGCCGTCCCGCGAGCGCCTCCTGGGCCGAGAAGACGCGCCCCGTGGCCACCCACTCCATGGCCTGGCTGATCCCCACCAGCCGGGGCAGGAACCAGCTCGACGCAGCCTCGGGCACGATGCCCCGCCGCGCGAACACGAACCCGAAGCGGGCGTCCTCGGAGGCCATCCGGATGTCCATGGGCAACGTCATCGTCGACCCCACCCCGACCGCGGCCCCGTTGACCGCCGCGATCACCGGCTTCGTGCACTGGAACACCCGCAGGGTAAACATGCCGCCGTTATCGCGGTGCAGGCCGGGCGATGACCCGCCGGCGTAATCGGATTGGCGGGCCCGGGCATCGAATGTCTCACCGCCTTTCTCCAGGTCGGCGCCGGCGCAGAACGCGCGGCCTGCGCCGGTGACGATCACCACTCTGACCTCGTCGTCGGCGTCGACCCGGTCGAAGGTCTCCATCAATTCGGAGGCCATCTGCTGGGTCCAGGCATTGAGCCGATCCGGGCGGTTGAGGGTGATGGTGAGGATGCCGTCGTCCAGCTCAGCGGTGATCTGCTCGAGTGCCATGGATTCCTCCTAGACGGGGAGTAAAATTGCGGGGGCAAGCATATGCCAGCCGCCAGCAAATCTGAGACCACCGCCTGTTCGTACGTCCTGGGCGACGACGGACTGGCGCACTGGTCCGACGTCCACGCCGACGCCTGGATCGGGCTGCTCGAGTCGCACAAGCGGCTGACCCGCGCCCTGGATGCCGAACTCGACGCCGAGCATGGGCTGACGCTGAGTGGGCTGGAGACCCTGGGGCGACTGGCCGCCGCCCCCCAGCGCAAGCTGCGGCTCTCGGATCTGGCCGCCAAATGTGGTCTCAGCCTGAGCCGGATCTCCCGGATCATCGATGCGCTCGAGGACCGCAAGCTGGTGGAGCGCTGCGCCGTGGCCCAGGACGCGCGCGCCCGCGAGGCCTGGCTGACCGATTCCGGGCTGGAGCTGGTGCAGCGCGCTCAAGCCAGTCATTTCGCCGCCGTGCAGCGGCTGTTCTTCGAGCCGCTGAGCGATGAGGAGATCGCTACGCTGGCGGCGGTGTTCTCCCGCTTCGCGCCGCGCTCGGCCGAAGAGTGCAGCGCAACCAGTGAGTGACTAGCGCGAAAGCAGCGGCCCCGCCCAGCCGTTGGGTGAGGGATGGCCCGGTTGCGACGTCTCCGCCGGTTCGCCTGGCTGTGCCTGATCCTTCTCCCGGTTCTCCCGGTGCTCGGGCTCCGGGTCGGCGGAGCCATCGGCGATACCCCGACCATCCCGCTGAATGACCTCAACACGGCCCTCGGCGTGATCCCCGGCTACCCCACGCCCACCGCGGCTCCCGAGCAGCTCAACCCCGAGCCGTCGTACGCCGCGGCTCCGAGAGCGAACTGCGGACCGGGCTCGCATCCGCTGGCCGGGGTGCAGGGCCGCGTTCCCGCATCAGCCATCAGCTCCCCCCAGGCCAAGTCCGGCTGGACCTGCAACCTGTCCGTGGTCGGCCATTACTCGAGCTCAGGCGGCTTCAAGGTGTGGCGCTACACCGACACGCACGGCCATCTGTGCGCGTTCTACGACACGACGCTGCTGTATCCGATGGACGCGCTCAGCCTCACCGGCCCGCCGTCGAGCGGCGTGTACGTGCTCGACATGACGAACTCGGCCCATCCGGTGCTCACCGACAAGCTGACCGAGCTGCCGATGCTCTCACCGCACGAGTCGCTGTACCTGAATCCCAGGCGAGGCCTGCTGGCCGCCGATCTAGGCAATCCCACGTCATATCCCGGGCTGATGTCGATCTACGACGTCAGCCAGGACTGCCGGCATCCCGTGCTCGACTCGACCTATCGGGCCGCGCGCTTCGGCCACGAGAGCGCGTTCTCGCCCGACGGCCGCACATTCTGGGTCACCGGCGGCGGCGAGGGGATCGCCGCGGTCGACGTCAGCGACCCCAAGAACCCGCACACGCTGTGGGAGGGCAACGAGTACTCGCACGGCGGCAGCATCAGCGACGACGGCAACCGCTTCTACGCTGCAGATTCGCTGGACGGCAACCTGACGACGCTCGACGTCTCCCAGATCCAGGCGCGTAAGCCCGATCCCCAGGTGCGCGAGGTCAGCCGGCTGACCTGGCAACGGGTGACCATCCCCCAGAACTCGGCCCCGATGATCATCCATGGCCACCGTTACCTGCTGGAGTTCGACGAGTTCGCTTTCCGGTTCGACACAGTCACGCCGGCCGACACCGTGGGAGCCGCGCGGATCATCGACATGGCGGACGAGACGCATCCTCGGGTCGTGTCGAACCTCCGGCTCGAAGTCAACAATCCCGAGTACCGCGCCCAAGCCGACAGCGACCCGGGTGGCATCGGCGGCAACAACCCCCAGGTCGGCTACGCGGCGCACTACTGCGCCATTCCCCGAGAGGTTGACCCGGAGATCGTGGCCTGCTCGTTCATCAACTCGGGGCTGCGGATCTTCAACATCCAGGACCCCAGCCATCCGCGGGAGGTGGCCTACTTCGTCTCGCCCCCCAAGGCCTCGAATGCCAACGGGAACCAGGCCAGCGACACGGCCATGTCCAAGCCCGAGTTCTTCCCGGCGCGCGGCGAGGTCTGGTACTCGGATGCGGCGAGCGGATTCTGGGCCGTTCACCTAGACAAGAGCGTGTGGCCCCAGGGTGCTCCCGCTGCCAAGCCGCACAAACGCCGGCACCACCGCCGGCACCACCGCAGGCCTCACAGCCGGCACCGGCCTCGCTGAGTCGCCGGCGCGGCCACCGGCCGCTGACACAATGAGCCGATGAGCGGTCCTGAGGTCGGTCTGGCCATCTCGGTGTTCCTGGCGTGCGCGGTTGAAGCCGTCGAAGCCTTGACGATCGTGCTCGCAGTCGGGGTGACCCGGAGCTGGCGCTCGGCGATGACCGGCGTGGGGGCCGCCGTGATTCTGCTGGCGGCGGTCACGGCCGCGCTCGGGCCAGCACTTACCTCAATCCCGATCAACACGCTGCGGTTGATCGTGGGCGCGCTGCTGCTGGTGTTCGGGCTCCAGTGGTTGCGCAAGGCGATCCTGCGGGCCGGCGGCGCCAAGTCCCAGCGCGACGAGCTGCAGGAATTCGAGCACGAGCGGGAGGAGGCGCTCCAAGCGGGGGCGATCGACTCGGGGCTCGACGCCTACTCGTTCACAATCGCGTTCAAAGGCGTGTTCCTGGAGGGACTCGAGGTCATCTTCATCGTGCTCACGTTCGGCGCCAATCAGCACAACGTGGGCCTGGCCGCGGCGGCGGCCGGAGCTGCCGTCTTGGCCATCGTCCTGACCGGGGTAGCGGTGCACCGACCGCTGGCCCGGGTTCCCGAGAACGCGATGAAGTTTGCCGTCGGCGTGATGCTGACCTCCTTCGGCATGTTCTGGGGGGCCGAGGGCGCCGGCGCTCACTGGCCCGGCGGTGACGCCGCGCTGCTCGTACTCATCCCGGCCACGTTGCTGATCGCGGTCGGGCTGGTGGCCATTCTGCGGCGGCGAGCCGCGCACCCCGCCGTGCCGCAGCCTGCCAAGGCGGCGATCAGCGCATGAGACGCCTGGAGAGCTTGGGGCACTTCATCTGGGACTTCATCGTTGGCGACGACTGGCGGATCGCCGCCGGCGTTGTACTGGCGCTCGGTTTGACCGCGATCGTGGCCGGCACGAGCTGGTCCGCCTGGTGGATCCTGCCCCTGGTGGTGGCCCTGCTGCTGGCTGGATCGGTCTGGCGAGCGGCGCCGCGCCGGCGTACGCCTAGCGCGCGACCCTGAAGGCGCTTAGAGGCTGCTGCTCCGCCGCCGCACTAGGCGGCCGGGCCGACGTAGCCGGCCCAAAGCCAGCGAGATCAGCGCCTGATCCCGGGCGCGTTGGAAGGCGCGCCGCCGAAACCGCCGCTCACCTTCGCTGTGCGCAGGCTGGCAGGCCTCCTGCCACTCCTCCCACCGCGTGACAGCCGTAGCCGCGTCGGTATCGTCGGCCGGGGCGCTCCCAAACACGCTCAGCGCACAGGGTTCATCTCCTCCCGGCGCGGTACATCCGTGCCCGGGAGGGCAGCAGTACCTCATGTAGGGGTGATACCCGCCTGCGGCGACCCGTACTCCTGTCCTCCCGGCCGGGAAACGCTCCGCACTCTTATAAATATCTGCCGTCTCCCCCACCCTTCTCTAGCGAACGCCGCCGATGCTTCGGCAGCGTGGAAACCCCAACTAGCGAAACCCCAGCCTCCCGCCTAGCCGCTCGGCGAGCCCGGATCGTGAAGCTCCGCAAGCGATTCATCGTCGGCTGCACCGCCGTGTTCGTGGCGGTGTGGATCGGGATCTTCGGTCAGCTGATCTCCGGGCACGACCCGGCCCTGGCCGCCCACTCCACCAGCAGCAGCGCCAGCAGCAGCCAGGCCGCGAACCCCAGCTCGGCGGGCTCGTCGACCAGCAGCGGCACGTCCAGCTCCGCCAGCCCCGTCACCACCCGGCAGTCATGAGCCTGGCCTACGTGTCGGAGGTCGAGGCCACCGAGCGGTTCGACTGCTTCGGCGGACAGTGCGCGGTGCTGGTCTCCGGCCAGGTGGCCGGAGCCTCGGCGCGGGAGGGGGCGCGCTGGGCCAAGGGGAAGCTCCAGCGCTGGGATCGCGACTTCTCCCGCTTCGACCCGGCCAGCGAGCTCTCGCGGCTCAACGCAGATCCCCGCCGCACCGTCCACGTGAGCCCGGCCATGGGCCGGTTCGTCGAGTCAGTCGTGGCCGCCGCGACCATGTCGGACGGGCTGGTTGACGGCACGCTGGTGGCGGAGATCGAGGCGGCCGGCTACGCCGAGGATTTCGCTGCTGACTCGTTGCCGCTCGCCGTGGCATTGCGACTGATCCCGGACCGCCAGCCCGCCGCGCCGGCCCGGCTGTCGCGCTGGCAGGAGATCCGGGTGGACCGGGCAGCCCGGAATGTGGCTCGGCCCCCTGGCGTACGGTTCGACACGGGCGGGATCGCCAAGGGCCTGTTCGGCGATCTGCTGGCGCTCAGCCTGGGCCATCACACCGCGTTCGTCGTGGACGCGGCCGGCGATCTGCGGTTTGGCGGCTGGGGTCAGCTCGTGCGGCCGGTGCAGGTGGCCTGCCCGTTCACCGACTCCATCCTCCACACGTTCGAGCTGACCAGCGGAGCAGCGGCCACGAGCGGGATCGGCAATCGCAGCTGGTTAGGCGCGAACGGCCTGCCCGCCCACCATCTGCTCGATCCCTCCACAGGCCGCCCCGCGTTCACCGGGGTCGTCCAGGCCACCGCGCTGGCACCCAGTGGCGTGGAGGCCGAGGTGCTCAGCAAGGCCGCCGTGCTCAGCGGGCCGGCCGAGGCCCGGCGCTGGCTGCCCCACGGAGGGCTGATCGTGCTCGACGACGGCGGCTTTGAGACCGTCGAGCCCTTCACGGCCGGCCTGACGCGATGACCGATCCCTCGCATTACCTGTTCTGGATCACCAGCCGGGCGGCCGGAATCACGGCCATGGTGCTGGCCAGCGTGTCCGTCGGCTTTGGCCTGATGATGGCCGGCCGCCTTGGCCGGGGCCGGGCAGCGGACCGCCGGCCCGTCCACGAGACCCTGTCGCTGGCCGTGATGCTGGCCATTGCCGTGCACGGCCTGTCGCTGCTGGGCGACAGCTTTCTCCGCCCCACGCTGCTCGACGTCACGGTGCCGTTCACCTTCTCCTACAAGACGATTCCCACCTCGCTGGGGATCCTGGCCGGGTGGGCCACCTTCGCCCTGGGCCTGTCCTACTACCTGCGGGCCAGGATCGAGGTCAAGCGCTGGCGCACGATTCACCGGTTCACCGTGCTGGCCTGGGCGGCGGGCATCCTGCACGCGCTGCTGATGGGGACCGATGCAGGGCAGGTGTGGTTCACGCTGGTGGTCCTGGTGTGCGTCGGACCCGTCGTCGGCCTGCTGGCCGCGCGCTACGGCCTCACCCAGTCCCGGTCGCCAATTCCAACTCCGTCCGGTCCCCCGGTAGCTTCCTGAGCTAAGGCCGATGCGAGTCCTGGTGGTTGAAGATGACGATTCAGTGCGTAGCGCCATCCGCCGCGCCCTATTGCTGTCCGGCTACGAGGTGCTCCTGGCCGAAAATGGCGAGGCGGGACTCATGCGCTCGCAGTCCGACGTTCCGGACGCCATCGTGCTGGACCTCGGTCTGCCCGACATCGACGGGATTCAGGTCTGCCAGACCCTGCGAGCCGCCGGCAACCGCACACCGATTCTGATGCTCACGGCCCGGGCCGCCGTGGAGGACCGGGTCGAGGGCCTGGAGGCGGGCGCCGACGACTACCTGGTCAAGCCATACGACGTCCGAGAGCTCGAGGCTCGGTTGAAGGCGATCATGCGCCGCAACCTGGACGGTGATGCCCGGGTATTGCGGTTTGGTCAGCTGGAGCTCGACCCCGACGCGCACGCCGTGCGCATCGGGGACCGCCAGGAGGAGCTGACCCGGACGGAGTACCAGCTGCTGGAGCTGCTGATGCTGAACCCGCGCCGGGTGCTGACCTCGGAGCTGATCTACGACCGGGTATGGGGCTATGACTTTGGCCCGTCTGGCAACGCGCTGCGGGTGTACATCGGGTACCTGCGCCGCAAGCTGGAGGCGGGAGGTGAGCCGCGCCTGATCCAGACCGTGCACGGCGTGGGCTACGTCCTACGCGAGCCCTGAGCGAGGCTCGGGGAGCCACATGAGCCTACGGCGCAGGATCGCGGCCGCGGCCGGCTTGGCGGTGGTTGCCGTCGCCATCGCCGTGGCGGTGATCGGTTACTTCAGCGCCCGCTCGCACCTGATCGGCGAGACTCAGCAAGAGCTGCGGGCCCGGGCGGCGCCTGAGCTTCAGCCGCACAACTTTCCGGCACAGCGGGGCAGCGGCGAGCAGCCCGGCGGCGGGGCACCGGGCGGGGGCGCGGGAGCGCGGCAGCAGTTCCGGCCTCCGCCGAATCCGGGATTCGGCGCCGCCCCCGGCTACTTCCAGGTCGTGGAGCCCAATGGTCAGGCATTCGCCGGCGACAGCGGCCGGCCGCAGCTCCCGGTGGATCAACCGGTGCTTGCGCTGGTTCGCCGGGGCAGCGGGAGCTTCTACAGCACGGCCAAGGTAGGGGGCGTCCACCTCGAGGTGTTCACCGTGTGGGACACCTTCGACCACCACGCGATTCAGGTGGCCCTGCCGCTAACGGCCGTCGACTCGGTGCTCCACGGCCTGCTGATCAGCTACAGCCTGGTGGTGGCGGGCGGGGTCCTGCTGGCCATCCTGCTCGCCGCTTTCATTTCCTCCTCGGCCCTGGCCCCGATCAACCGGTTCCTGCGCCGCACCGAGGATGTGACCAGCGATCTCATCCGGCCCCAGCGGCTCGAGGAGACGGGCCCCAGCGAACTACGCCGGCTGGCCATGACGTTCAACCAGACGCTGGATGCGCTGGAGCGCTCGATCGACTCGCAGCGCCACCTGGTGGCTGACGCCTCGCATGAGCTGCGGACTCCGATCGCTGCTCTGCGGAGCAACATCCAGATCTTCCTGGACGCCGGGCGGCTCCCGCCCGAGGAGCGGGTCAGCCTCCAGGCGTCGATCCTGGCCGAGCTCGACGAGCTAACTCAGATCGTGGCCGACGTCGTCGAGCTGGCCAGAGGAGCCCAGCCGAGAACCGATCGGGAAGCGATCGAGCTGGACTCGGTGGTGCGAGACGCGATCCAGCGGACGCAGCGACGGGCGCCGCATCTGCGGTTCCAGCTCGACCTGGAGCCGACGGTGATCGAGGGCGCTCCGGACCAGATCAGCCGCGCGGTCAGCAACGTGATCGACAACGCACGCAAATGGAGTTCGCCCGACGGGCAGATCGAAGTCAACCTCCGGGATGGAGTGCTGTCGGTGCGTGACCACGGGCCCGGGTTCCAGGAGCGCGACCTGCCGCACGTGTTCGACCGCTTCTACCGGGCTGATAACGCCCGCCGGCTGCCCGGCGCCGGCCTGGGCCTGGCCATCGTCAAGCAGGCGGCCGAGACCCACGGCGGCCAGGCCAAAGCCCGCAACGCCGCCGATGGCGGCGGCGTGGTTACGGTCAGCTTCGCTGCCGCGCCGAGCTGACTCCTACAGCTCTCTTAGGCCAATCTCGCGGCCGTCTTCGGCGAGCGGGCGACATTCCGGCGGTCCCCTCCCAAGGAGATTGCCGTGAGACGAATCACCAGGACAGTGTTTCGCGCCGTGATCGCGCTGCTCGGCCTCGCGTTCGTCGGCGGGGTGTACACCGAGCACCACCGAGTGCCCGGCCAGCCCTAGTCGCCATGAGCACCTCCGCGCTACCCCACCCCGCACGTGCGCTATCCCCCGGCTGGTGCTCCGCCCGCGCCCGCAGCCTGCTGCGTGGTCGGGCCGAGGACCCGGCCTGCGTGCGCCCCTTGCTGATCGCCCTGCTCCTGGGGACAGCCACGGCCTACCTCATCGATCTGTCGGCCTCTGGCTACGCCAACGAGTTCTATTCGGCCGCGGCGCAGGCCGCGACCAAGAGCTGGAAGGCCTTCTTCTTCGGGTCGCTGGACTCGTCCAACTTCATCTCCGTCGATAAGCCTCCGGCCTCAGTGTGGGTGATGGCCCTGTCTGGTCGCGTATTCGGCTTCAGTCATCTCAGCGTGCTCGCGCCCCAAGCCCTGGAAGGCGTGCTCTCGGTCGGGCTGTTGTACGCGGCGATCAAGCGCTGGTTCGGTGCCGGCGCGGGACTCCTGGCCGGCCTGGTGCTGGCGCTCACGCCCGTGGCCGCGCTCATGTTCCGCTTCAACAACCCGGACGCGCTGCTGGTCTGCCTGCTCGTCGCCGCCGGCTACTGCCTGGTTCGCGCACTGGAGACCGCGTCCACGCGCTGGGTGATCGCGGTGGGGACGCTGGTGGGGTTTGCGTTCTTGACCAAGATGCTGCAGGCGTTCCTCGTGCTGCCGGCGTTCGGCTTGGTGTACCTCGTTGCCGCGCCCACCGGACTGCGGCGTCGCCTGGGGCAGCTGGTGGCGGGCGGCGCGGCCATCGTGATCAGTGGCGGCTGGTGGGTGGCCATCGTTGCGCTGTGGCCGGCGGGCTCACGTCCCATGATCGACGGCTCGCCCAACAACAGCATCCTCAATCTGATCACCGGCTACAACGGCCTGGGTCGGGTGTTCGGCGCCACCGGGCCGGGCGGCGGTGGTCCGGGACCCCAGTTCAGCGGCTCCACCGGCGTACTGCGGCTGTTCAACGACCTGATGGGCGGACAGGCTTCCTGGCTACTGCCAGCCGCGCTGGTCGTGCTGGGCGGCGGCCTCTGGCTGACCCGCACGCGGCCGCGCCACGATCGGGTGCGGGCAGCGCTGCTGCTGTGGGGCGGCTGGCTGGTGGTCAGCGGGCTCGTGTTCAGCCTGAGCAGCGGCGTGATTCACACCTATTACACGGTGGCGCTGGCCCCAGCCATCGCGGCTCTGGTGGCCATCGGGGCTGCGTTCGCCTGGCGCCACCGGGAGCGGCCCTGGGTCCGGCTGGCCCTGGCTGGCGTCATCATCGGGACGGCCGGCTGGTCCTGGGTCCTGCTCGTCCGCACCCCGCAGTGGCAGCCCTGGCTGCGCCCGGTGATCGCGGCCACCGCGGTCCTGGCTGCGTCCTGCCTGCTCTTGCCCCGCTTATTGGCCCGTCCGCGCGCCAAGGCCAGTTTCGCTGCGCTGGCCGCTTGCGCGTGCCTGGCCGGACCGGTGGCTTGCTCCATAGACACGATCGCCACCGCTCATACCGGGTCGATTCCCTCGGCCGGTCCGTCGGTGAGCGCCGACACCGGGTTCGGCGGACCCGGAGGATTCGGGGGCGGCGGCCGATTTGGCGGCGGGGTGCCGAGCATCGGAGGAAACTCCGGCGTGAACGGTCGCGCTCCCGGCGACTCGCCCGCGGTCAGCAGCGCCCTGGCCAGCATCCTGCAGCGCGGCGCCAGCGGCTACCGGTGGGCGGCGGCCACGTCCGGATCGAAGACCGCCTCGGGCCTGGAGCTGGCGAGCGGCGGCGCACCGGTGATGGCCATCGGCGGGTTCGACGGCCAGGGCGGAAACCTGACGCTGGCCCAGTTCGAGAAGTATGTGTCCCAGGGCCAGATCCACTACTACCTGGCTCCGGTCGGCGGCGTGGACGCCGGCGGCTTCGGAGGGCCGCCCGGCGCAGGCGCCGGCTTCGGCGGTCCGCCGCCCGGGGCGGGTGGCTTCGGCGGTCCGCCTCCCGGCGCCGGAGGGCCGGGCGGACCCGGCGGTGGACCGCGCGGCGCCTCCACCCAGGCCATCGCCAACTGGGTCCAGAGTCACTTCAAGAGCACGACGGTCGGAAACCAGGTGGTCTACGACCTGACCCGGCCCAAGGCGCGGTAGGCGACCGGGGACGAGACGCGCACGCGTCCGCCCAGGGGTCCCACAGCCTCCGGCTCATAGCCCGTGGTGGGGCCACTCGGGCTTTAGATTTCCCGCCTTGAACGCGGCCGCGCCGAGGGTGTGCGAATCGCGGCGCATGAACATGGACAGCGTGAGCTCGGCCTCGATCCGCAGGCGCTCCTCGAGGGTGCGGCCCACGCCGCGCAGCAGCGACTCCTTGTCGCTGCGGATGGCGCCCTGCGGCAGTGCGGCGATCTCATGCGCCAGCTCCTGAGCCCGGGCCAATGCGTCCCCGCGCGGCGTGACCTGATTGACCAGGCCGATGCGCTCTGCCTCCTGGCAGTCGATCCGCCGACCGGTGATGATCAGCTCCATCGCCCGGGCAAAGCCGACGATCAGCGGCAGGCGGACGGTCATCCCGTCCCCGCCCACGATGTTCCACCGCCGCTCCAACGCCCCGAACTCGGCGTTCTCCGATGCGACGCGGATGTCAGCCAACAGGGCGGTCTCCAGCCCGGCGGCGAACGCGTACCCGTTCACCGCCGCGATCACCGGCTTGAACACGTCCACTCGCCGCGTGTAGCCACACGCGCCCGGGTCGTTGTAAAGCGAAACCCGGAATCGGTCCCAGTCGCCGAGCGACTCGAGCTCCGCCGCGTCCTGGAGGTCCCAGCCGGCGCAGAAGGTCGTGTCGCCCGCGCCGGTGATAACCAGGACAAACGCGTCATCGTCGTCCCGGAACCGCTGCCAGGCGTGATGCAGCTCCTGGTTCATGCGCCGGTTGACTGCGTTGTGCTGCTCGGGCCGGTTGTAGGTGAGGGTCACGACATGACCCTCCTCCTCGTAGATCAGCGTCTCGTAGGACAGGAGAGCCTCCTCGGGTAGGGGTCGATCACTCCCCGTACGATCGCACTACGGAGGCTTCACTCCCAGCGCTGGCGCAGCACGCGCACGCTGCGCAACTCCTCGACCGCCACCCGCTCCGCGTCGATGGGCGCCGGAGCCAGGCGGTCGACCGAAGCTGGCACCTCGGCCGGGCTGAGCACTCTGAGCGGCAGCGACCGCTGCACCGGGGAGCCAGCCTCCAGCTCAACCCTGACGATTCTCTGGCTCGGAGCCGACGCGACGCACTCCACCAGATGGAGGCCGGCGAAGACCAGCGCGGTCCCGTCATCGGCCGCGTATCCGTTCGGTAGCTGGCCGTCGGCGATCGCCCGCCGGTAGGCCGGCCAGCGCTGCGGCTCACTGTTACGGTGAACCGAAAGGCTGCCTGGGAGGAAGCCCAGTCCCTTGACCGCCTCGGGCCGGCCACCGCTCAAGCTGATCCCACCCTCAAACCAGCACATGGCGCCCGCGCTGAGCCCGGCCAGCACCACGCCGGCCTCCCAGGCCTCCCGCATGACCGCGTCGATGCGGTGCTCACGCCAGATGGCCAGCATGTTCCGCATCGACCCACCGCCGACGTAGATCGCGTCCTGGGAGAGCAGGAACTCACGGGGATCGAGCCGATCCCGCTGCAGGTGGAACAGCGACAGGATGCTCGTTTCGCAGGGCCACAAGCTGAAGCGCTCGTGAAACCGCATCAGCTGCTCGCGCTGGTCTCCGCTGGCCGTGGGCAAGAAGCAGACCCGCGGCACGCTGCGGCCGGTCAGCTCGAGCACCAGGCGGTCGAGCACACCGCTGCGGTTGTTCATCGTGAAGCCGCCACCGCCCATGGCCAGGATCCGCCTCGGGTCCTCTCTCAAGCAGCGGCCGGCGGCGCCGGCCATCCTGCTCACGCCGCCACGGCCTCCTCTCCGCCGTCAGCGCCCTGCGTCGGAAACAGGCACTGGTCCAGCTTGCGGATGGGAAGCTCCCGCTCGGTCGCGCCGCCGTGGCCGTCTCCGGACACGAAGAAGGCGCCGGAATCCGGGCCAGAGCCGACCACCTCGGCCAGCTCCACCCCCACGAACCGCAAGGCCGCTCCGTCGCTGACTCCGTAGCCCGGAGCCATCCCGGTCGCGATGGCCCCTTGAAACGCCGCGCGCCGCGCCGGCTCGTCGCCGTAGTGGACGGCATTGCTCCAGGGCAGCAGACCCAGGCCGGTCACCTTCCGTGGCACGCCGCCGTGAAAGCCGCTGACCGCCTCGGAGAACCAGCACAACGATCCGGCGGATCCACCGCACAGCACCACGCCAGCCTGCCACGCCTCGCGCAGCGCGGTGTCCAGTCCATGCGCCCGCCAGGTGCCGAGCAGCGACACCACGCTCCCGCCGCCCACGTAGATCAGGTCCTGGGACAGGAGGTGGGCCCGCGGATCCGCCACACCGGTCTCCCGCCGGAACAGAGAGATGTGCGAGGGTTCGCACCGGCCGGCCGCAAACGCCCGGTAGAAACGGACCACGTAGTGGTCGGCGTCGCCACTGGCTGTGGGGAGAAAGCACACACGGGGTCGTGGCACCCCGGTCAAGCCGATTACGTAGTCGTCCAGCAGCGTGCTCTCCGAGCCCATGGAGAAACCGCCGCCACCGAACGCCACGATCTGGGGCGGCCTGCGCATTTGCAGCGAAAGTACCCCCCGCCGGCGGGCGCGTCTTTGTCCAGTGGGCCAAAAACCAGCCCCCCTCGCCCACCTTGGGGCCACCAGAAAATGGGGGCTATCCGGGCCAAACCGGGCGCCAATCGCAGGGTCGACGACCTCCAACCTCCACGACGTGGGACGTTGGGCGGGGGCGCTCGGCACGGGCGAGCTCCTGTCCGCCAGCTCGTATCAGAAGCAGCTCAATCCCGCCGCTCGCCCGTGCCTACAAGCGCTCGCGAGGTCCAGCCGATGATCAGCGCGATCAGCGACAGGGCCACGATCGCCTCGGCCCAGAAGAACGCCGCGTAGTCGAACAACACGCCAACCGGAGGGATGCCCGGCAGGGCGTTGCGGACGGTGGGGAACGCGAATAGCAGAGCGGCGAGAAAGGCCGTAAATGCCCCCTCAAAGCGGCGGCGACGCGCCACCAGGTTCACGACGACCGCGATCGCCGCCAGCGCCAGCGCCCACATCACCACCATGATGAACACGGCGAACAGCACCGCCGCCCAAGAAGGATCCACGTGCAGCATGATTTGCAGGATGGTGCCCTCGCGCACGACTGAGTGGGGGCTGATGCGGTAGCCGGCGAGATTGTTGGAGATACGCATTCGCAGCCGCACCATCTCGCCGGAACGCACCCCGCCACGGGTCGTCGCCAGCGCGTCGATCTCGATCTTGAGATGGTGGAACGGGTAGGTCGACGTATCGCCGTCCAGTGGCACGGTCGTCTCGAACGGGTCCATGAAGTCACCGGTGCGGTAGTTGTGCGCCAGCGAACCGCTGACCGTGTTCGTGTAGAGGACCACGTCCTTGGTGAGCAGGCTGAGGTTCCCGCTCACCGTGAAGCTCCCGGTAGGGGTCGGGTCGATTCGCACGGTGGCGCTCTCCTTGGCGGTGTCCACACTGATCACGCGCGCGTCGATCGCGATTCCGTCAAACGAGGCGGCCGCGGCGGGACCAGCGCAGACCGCAGTGGCCGTAAGCCCCGCAAGGGCCAGCATCGCGGCCCGGACGACGAAGCCAAGAGCGCAGGGCCTGGCCCAACGGACGGAGGCGGACATGACTAACCGACCTGGTATCGCGTCGGGACGTAGTTCTGATCGTGCTGCGGCGGACGGACATAGGCCCTGCTCTGCCGCGGAGGAATCTTGATCTTCTTCTCCTGGTGGATGTCCTCGTAGGGGATCAGGCTCAGAAGATGGCTGATGAGGTTCAGCCGCAACGTCCGCTTGTCGTCGGCTTCGACCACATACCACGGCGAATCTCGCGTGTCGGTGTAGGCGAACATGTCGTCCTTGGCCTCGGCGTAGTCGACCCAGTGCCGCCGCGCCTCCAGGTCCATACCACTGAGCTTCCACTGCTTCGCCGGGTCCTTGAGGCGGGCTTTGAACCGGCGCTCCTGCTCCTCGTCGCTGACGGACAGCCAGTACTTGATGAGGATGATGCCCGAGCGAAGGAGGTCTCGTTCGAACTGCGGACAAGTGCGCATGAAATCCTCGTACTCCTCCTGCGTGCAGAAACCCATGACGTGCTCGACGCCAGCCCGGTTGTACCAACTGCGGTCGAACAGAACCATCTCGCCGCCCGCCGGTAGGTGGGCGACGTAGCGCTGGAAGTACCACTGGGTGCGCTCCCGCTCGGTCGGCTTACCGAGGGCCACCGTCCGCACCACCCGCGGATTGGTCTTCTCGGTGATCCGCTTGATCGTCCCGCCCTTACCGGCAGTATCACGGCCTTCGAACACCACGACGACTTTCAGGCTCTGGTCGACGATCCAGTCCTGCAGACGCACGAGCTCCACCTGCAGTCGCTCCAGCTCCTTCTCGTAACCTCGCTTGTCGAGCGGCTGCGGGTCGATCTCGTGGTCGGGGAGAGGAGGACGATTCCACTCAGGACCGACCGTCGCCATGGCGGCGACGCTACCGCAAGCGCCGGGCGAGCGGCGTCGGGCCGGTGGCTCGCCCGGCGGTTTCTGGCGCATCCGGTCCATACGCGAACATATGTTCGTGTCCGGTGCCGCCAACATCCTGCACGCGGACCTCGACGCGTTCTATGCCTCCGTCGAGCAGCGCGACGACCCTCGGCTGCGCGGCCGCCCGGTGATCGTGGGGGGCGGAGTCGTGCTGGCGGCCAGCTACGAGGCCAAGGCGTGCGGCGTCAAGACCGCAATGGGCGGCGGCCAGGCGCGACGGGTGTGCCCCCAGGCGGTGGTGGTGCCGCCCCGGATGGCCGCCTACAGCGAGGCCAGCCGGGCCGTGTTCAAGGTGTTCGAGGACACGGCTCCCCTGGTCGAGGCGCTGTCCATCGACGAGGCCTTCCTCGATGTGCGCGGGCTGGCGCACATCTCGGGTACGCCGGTCGAGATCGCCCGCCGGCTTCGTGCGCGAGTCCGTCAGCAGGTCGGCCTCCCGCTCACCGTGGGCATCGCCCGCACGAAGTTCCTGGCCAAGGTGGCCAGCGCAGTGGCCAAGCCGGACGGTCTTCTCGTCGTGCCGCCTGAGGAGGAGTTGGCGTTCCTGCACCCGCTGGCCGTCGAGCGCCTGTGGGGAGTGGGCCGGGCTACCGCGGCCACGCTCCATGGCCGCGGAATCACCAGCGTGGGCCAGGTGGCGCAGCTCGCCGAGCCCGTGCTGGTGGCCATGCTCGGCCGGGCGAGCGGCCGCCGCCTCCACGCCCTGGCCCATAACTACGATCCCCGCCCAGTGGAGGTGGGCCGTCGCCGCCGATCGATCGGGGCCCAGCGCGCGCTGGGCCGCCGCCAGCGAACGCCGGAGGACCTCGCCGCGGCGCTCACCGCGCTGATCGACCGAGTCACGCCGCGGCTCCGGGCTGCCCGCAGGCTGTGCCGGACCGTGGTGCTGCGGCTTCGGTTTGACGACTACACCCGCGCCACCCGTTCCTACACGTTGCTCGAGCCGACGGACCACACGCAAACCCTCCTGGCCATGGCCACCGGGCTGCTCAGACTGTCCACGCCGATCATCCGTCAGCGCGGGCTGACGCTGATCGGCGTCGCACTGACCAACCTCAGCGACCGGAGCGGCATCCAGCTGGCCCTGCCGTTTGACCGATCCCGCGAGCTCGATCCGGTCCTGGACAGCATCCGCGAGCGGTTCGGGTCGAGCGCCATCACTCGTGGCGTGCTCGTCGGCCGGGATCCGGGCCCTTCGGTCCCGCTGCTCCCGGACTAAAGCTCGGCGATGCGCTGAGCCAGGAACCGCTGCTCGGGCTCGGACCGCGCCAGCTCCAGCGCGCGCCGGTAGGCCGTGCGGGCCTCATCGGTCCGGCCCAGACGCCGCAGCAGCTCGGCCCGCGTGGAGTGCAGATACTGGTATTGGCTCAGGTCGAGTTGGTCGACGATGTCCAGCGCCGATTGGACGTGCCCGGCCTGGGCCAGGGCGACCGCCCGGTTCAGCTCGACCACCGGTGAGCCCGTGAGCCGCGACAGTTGGGCGTACAAACTGGCCACCTGCTCCCAGTCGACCTCGGGGTCGGCCTGGAGCGAGGCGATGGCCGCCTGGAGCACATACGCTCCGCGGCCGTGGAGCGCGATCGCCTGGTCAAGCAGCTGCCGGCCGGCGTCGATCTCCTCCCGGTCCCAGCGTGAGCGGTCTTGATCCTCCAGCAGCACCAGATCGTCGCCCTCAAACCGGGCCTCGTGCCGCGCGTGGTGGATCATCATCAGGGCCAGCAGGCCCTGGACCTCCGGCTCGTCAGGCATCAGGGAGGCCAGCACCCGGCCCAGCCGGATCGCCTCCGCCGCGAGGTCAACGTTGCCGCTGTAACCCTCGTTGTAGATCAGGTAGATGACCGCCAGCACCGCGTGGAGCCGGTCTGGCAGCACGTGGTCGGCCGGCACCACGAACGGAATCGCGGCCTGCTTGATCTTCAGCTTGGCCCGGGACAGCCGCCGTTTCATTGTCTCCTCGGAGACCAGGAACGCCCGCGCGATCTCCTCCGTGGACAGGCCACCCAGGGCGCGCAGCGTGAGCGCCACCTGCGCTTCGCTGGCAAGCGCGGGATGGCAGCAGGTGAAGATCAGCTCAAGTCGCTCATCCTCGATCACCGTGTCGTCGATCTCGTCCATAGTCACCTCAGGGGCCTCCAGCAGCCGGGTTTTCTCGGCCAGCCTCCGTTGCCGCCTCACCCTGTCGATCGCTCGGTTGCGGGCCGTGACCGTCAGCCAGGCTCCGGGCTTGTCAGGCACTCCGTCCCGCGGCCAGCGCTCGGCGGCGAGGGCGAAAGCCTCCTGAGCGGCCTCCTCGGCCAGGTCAAAGTCGCCGAGGAAGCCGATCAGGGAGGCCAGCATCCGGCCCCATTCGTCGCGGAAGATCCGCTCCAGCGCCTCCAGCGCTACATCTCCACTATCGGCCGGACCTCAACGGCACCCCCGATCCGCGCCGCCGGGATCCGCGAGGCCACCTGGACCGCTTCGTCAAGGTCGCCCGCCTCGTACACGTAGTAGCCGGCGAACACCTCCTTGGTATCCGCGAACGGGCCGTCGGTGGTCAGGGTCTGGCCGTCCTGAACGCGCACGGTGGTGGCGGTCTCCACAGGCTGGAGCTGGCCGCTGGCCACGCAGCGCGAGTCGTCGTTCAGCGCCACGTACTCGCCGAACATGGCCTCGCGGTCCGCCTCCGAGACCCCGTCGCGCCAGTCGGGCTTGCTGTAGATCAACAGTGCGTACTTCATCTCGACCTCCTGATGGGAGAGATTGGGTTATTGCACGTACGACGAACGAACGGCGCCTCAGGGGACACCACTTGCCGCCCGGGTCAAGGCCGTGGCCGCGGCGGCTGCCGAGCGTCCCCTGATCCCTACCCTTGGCGAGGTGCGGCTCGAGGGCATACAGACGGGCGATATCGTCGAGGTCGACCGACTCGGGCGGCGCTTCCACGCGCTGGTGACCGGCAGCGCGACCAGCGGCCTCTTGATCCAGCCCCTCGACCGCCGCATCACCTACCGGTCCTGCCGGGCCCGCGACGTCGTCACGCATTGGGCCAAGCGCGGCCGGCCACGGACCACCAGCGAGCCCCTGGAGCCCTCCCCGCTTCAGCTGGAGCTCGACACCACGCCGCGCGATTGAGACCTCGATTGCCTGCTCGGACCGGTGGCGCTACTTTCCGCCGCTACCGCCGTTACTCTTGTAAAAGGTATTTCAATGCCGAGTTCTCGCTTCCCCGTGAGCGAGGACCGGGGAACCCATTGCGGCCTTGGCCGCTGGGGCGAATCGCCGCCAGAGCGCGGCGTAGCGTGATCGGTCACGCGAGCCCGTCAGCTAACCCCGGAGGCAAGAACCGAAAGGAGTCACACCGTGTCCACCCTGCGCGCCGACGGGTTCTGTGAACCCACCCTGCATGTTCGGGATCTCGCCTCGATCGAGGTCTGGGAGCGATCACTGACTCGCTCACGGCAACGCCGCCGCTTGGCCGAGGTTGGGCGACGCGCCCGGCGCTGGCGCAAGAGCGCCTCGCTGGCCGTCTCCGCGGCGCTGGCCGCGGCCCCGTTGATCCCCCGCGGCGTGGCCGCGGCGGATTCGGGGTCCGGCCCGACGCCGGCTGGCAGCACGGTCGACCCGGCGGACGGCCAGCTCACGGCCAACGCTCAACGGGTCGTGCTTCACAAGGGAAGCCACGGAGCGCTCGTGGCGGCCGCGCAGCGACGGCTCAACGAGGTGCTGCCGCTCACCCACCTGGCGGTCGACGGGATCTTCGGGCCGCTCACGCGGGGCGCGGTCATGCAATTCCAGCGTAGCCACGGCCTGAAGCTGACTGGTGCGATCGACGTGCGCACCTGGGCGGTGATGTTCAAAGCGCCGGTGGTGGTGATGGACGGCGTCAGCGACGGCCAGGGGACCGGATCCGGGACCGGCGCAGGGCAGCCTGCGGTAGCGACTGCGGCGGCTAGCCAGCACTCGAGCCAGTTCGTCAGCCGCACAACGCCGCCTGCCGGCCCGCCCACCTCGGCCCGGGCGGCCAGCGGCTCGGCGACCGGCGATGCCGGCGCCGCTTCCGCGCCGAGCGGAGGATCGAGCAATTCCAACGGCGGAGTGTCCCAGCCGGTGGCGGTGGTGGCGCCAAGCAACCCCACCTCACAGCCGTCGACCTACGTGCTGTCTAACGGCGTCGCGCTACCGCTCCCGCGGGGCTACATCACCAACGGGTCCGTCGACCAAGGGGTCGACTACTCGGCGCCGGGTGGCACACCGCTGTTCGCGATGGGCGACGGAGTGATCATCGGCGAGGGGATCAGCGGCTTCGGCCCCAACGCGCCGATCCTCCAGATCACCTCCGGGCCGCTCAAGGGCATGGAGGTGTACTACGGGCACGCTGGATCCAACCTCGTCCACGTGGGCCAGCACGTCACCGCCGGCCAGCAGATCAGCATCGTCGGGTACGGGATCGTCGGCATCTCAACCGGTCCGCACCTGGAGATCGGCTTCTACCCGCCGGGACCGAACGGAGCCGGTTCGCGGATGCTCTCGCTCATCAACAGCTTGATGAGCCAGCATTCGAGCGGCCGCGCGTGGGCCAGCCGGATGGCCACGGCTCACGCCAGCAGCTCCGCGGCATCCAGTGGCTCGGCCTCGCACCCCTCGAGCGACTCGGCGTCGCAGACGCCCAGTGCGCCTCGGGCGCAGGCGGCGACCGACCACCCGGGGACAGCAAGCCCGGGCGGGCAGTCGTCCCCGAGCCGCCAGAGCACCGAGCGGGCGACGTCCCGTGAGGTGAACTCGACCGGTGGCTCGGAGACGCGTCGGGCGGACATGCAGAGCGCCTCCCCAGCCCAGTCGGCTTCCGCGAGTCATCCCAGCGCCGCGGAATCCGCACCTCAGACCGAGAGCACCCAGGGCACGGGCGGGGGCGACCACGCACCGGCAGGCCAGACCGGCCCGCCGGCGCAGCCGAGCTCGAGTCCCGCGGCCCAGCCGAGCTCGAGTCCCGCGGCGCAGCCGAGCTCGAGTCCCGCGGCGCAGCCGAGCTCGAGCCCCACGGCGGAGCCGAGCGCCCAGCCCAGCCCCAGCCCCGCGGCGGGTCCGAGCCCGGCGAGCAGCCAGACTGAGCCGGCGACTCAGCAGCCCGCTGAGCCGGCACAGCCCACCCCGGCCTCGCCGGCGACCCTGCCCGCTCAGGCGGGGCAGTCGGATGGGTCGAGCCCGACCGGTCAGCCGACGGCCAGCGGGACCGCTGGAACCGACGCCGGTGCGTCAACTGCGGAGAGCCAGGCATCGAGCCACAACGGTGATCAGAAGGCCACGTCCACACCGGATCAGACGGCATCGACGGCCGCGACGCCCGAGGCCACGACGACGGTGCAGACCAGCCCCCAGGCTCCGTAGCGGGGAGGTCGGGGGCGAGAACGCCCGGCGGCCGGCGTTCTCGTCCCCGCCCCGACTGGCCCTAGCGTCTGGGGCGAGGTCGGGCGGGCGGCAGCTCGGAGGCGCCAACGCGCTGGTCCAGCCACCGGGTGACCGGCGCCGCCGTGCGCCAGGT
>DASZGO010000007.1:0-1594 GCA_035938755.1 Solirubrobacteraceae bacterium
GCGCCGTCTTCCACCACCACCTGGCGGGGCGACGGGCGGACCGTCCACGCCAGCCCGCCCGCGGCGATCGTGATCGTGTCCTGGCCGCCCTCGGCCGCCAGGTGCTCGCCCTGCATCTCGGCGAACTCCTCCGGCCAGGCCACCGAGCCGTAGGCCAGCATCCGCGTGAGTACCTCGTCGACGCCGTCGACCGCGAGGTCGGCCGGCACGGGCGTCACCGGTAGGCCAGCCGCCAGCTCGGCGTCGATCCGGTGCACGGCCGTCTCCTGGGCCATCCGGCGGATCCAGAACCCCACCGTCTGGTCCGGCTCGTACCAGGTGGGCGTGGACGAGCGGGGCTCACGCGCGCCGAACTCCGCCCTCAGTTCGCCGTAGGTCCGGCCGAGCAGCGCCAGCGGCGCCTCGGCGGCCAGGCCGGGCGGCGGCCACTCCGGCGGCACTTCCCCGGTGCGCATCAGGGTCACCTTGTGCAGGTACACCTCCGCGACGTGGAAGACGAGGTCGGACATGGTCCAGCCGGGGCAGTTCGGCACCGGCGCGGTGAGCTCGACGGCGGTGGCCGCGTCCCGCAGATCGCCGTAGTCCGCCGACAGGCACTCCAGATACCGGGAATCGTCCATGCCGGTACTTTGCCACGGCCGACCGACATTGAGGCGCTCAAGCCGGTCACCGAGGCCGTCTGGGGCTGCTCGGCGTGCTGGGCAGTCGGGGTGAAAGGATTCAGGTTGAACCCAACCTAGCCCGATACGGTAGAACCAAGCTCGGTTCATCCGAACAATAAACCTAAAAGCTGCTCAGGGCAATCTCGTTCTGAGCGGCTCCATCGCCCTGGTCTGCATACGCGGACCGGGGCCTACCCATCTGTAAACCACAGCCAGTCGCCCTCCTCGCTGTCATGCGGCTGTCGTCGTCATGTCAGTTGGCATGGCCAGCCGCTCGCACCGAGGAGGTGTCCGGCATGCCGGAACCCAAAGGAAACGATGTGCGCACCCTGGCCGTGCGCGTATCACCCGACTTCCACGCTCAACTCTCTATGGCCGCGCAGGTCGATGGGGTCAACCGGTTGCCATGCATCCGTCGTGACGTGGCGCTCCCTCCAGGAGTAGCTCAAGTGGCTCCGTCTCCAGGGGTGGATGGACGCCTCGATACTAATCATCTGGGGCGCCCTGCTACCCCAGCCCACCTGCCACCTTCGGTCGCGACCACTCGTTCTGAGCTTTATGCAGCAACGTGCATATCGCTTGACCCGCTTCTGGTGCCCTTCTAGCGTCGAGTCCAATACATACTGCAACCGGGAGGTAGATCGTGGAACTTACGTGGATCGCCGGGGATTCCTGCGGTCGTGACGACTGCCCCACCGTGTTCACCACGGATCGAGGAACGCTTGCCATCCAGGGCTATACCGTGGATCGCAAGACGCCAAACGGCGAGTCAGTCGTCGAGATTCCCTTGGACCTACTCCGGGAGGCGGTTCGTGCGCTTGGATGGTGAGGCGTGGCGCACCTTCTTTGACTCCTTCCAACGGGAAGCGTTTCGGCTGGAAACGCTTCCCGCGTACAGCATGGCAAGCGAGCAAGCCGAGTACGACACCTTC
>DASZGO010000008.1:0-11950 GCA_035938755.1 Solirubrobacteraceae bacterium
GGCGGTTCCGCGGCCGAAAGCCCTATGCGTGGGCCGGCTGGGGCTCCTCGACCCGCCGCGGCAGCAGCGTCTCCCGGGCGATGACCAGGCGCTGGATCTGGGCCGTGCCCTCGTAGAGCTGGAGGATCTTGGCGTCGCGCATCAGCTTCTCGACCGGGTAGTCCTTGATGAAGCCGTAGCCGCCGTACACCTGCACGGCGTCGGTGGTGACCTCCATCGCGGTGTCCGCGGCGAACCGCTTAGCGTGCGAGGACTCGAGCGTGTTGCGCTTGCCCTGGTCGAGCAGCACCGCCGAGTTCCAGGTCGCCAGCCGACCCAGATGCACCTTGGTGGCCATGTCGGCGATCATGAATTGGACCGCCTGGTGCATGGCGATCGGGACGCCGAACTGGACCCGCTCCTTGGAGTACTCGATCGCGAACTCCATCGCGGCCCGTGCAACCCCGACGCCCATCGCGGCCACGCCGGGGCGGGTCCGGTCCAGGGTCATCATCGCGATCTTGAAGCCCTTGTTCTCCTCGCCCACCAGGTGGTCGACCGGGATCTCGACCTCGGGGAAGGTGAGCGTGGCCGTGTTGGACGCCCGCTGGCCCATCTTGTCCTCGTGCTTGTCGACGATCACGCCAGCGTCACGGGGGACGATGAAGCAGGAGATGCCGCGGTGCCCGGCCTCACGGTCGGTCTTGGCGTAGACCGTGTACCAGTTCGCATACTCGCCGTTGGTGATGAAGGTCTTGGAACCGTTGATCACCCACTTGTCGCCCTTGCGGGTGGCGGTGGTCTTCATGCCGGAGACATCGGAGCCGGCGTCAGGCTCGGTGAGGCAGAACGAGGCCAGATACGGTCCCTCGGACAGGCGGCCGAGGTACTCCTTCTTCAGCTCGTCGGAGGCGGCCAGCTCCACAGGCGCCATGGCCAGGCCATTGGCCGACAGCGAGGTGCTGATGCCGGAGCAGCCCCAGGCCAGCTCCTCTTCCACCAGGCAACCCTCCAGGAAGCTAAGTCCGGGTCCGCCGTACTCCTCGGGCAAGTGGGTGTTGAGCAGCCCGAGCTCGAACGCCTTGTCGATGATGTCCTGGGGCCACGTGCTGTCGCGGTCGTACTCCCAGGCCACGGGCCGGATCTCCTTCTGGGCGAAGTCGTGGGCCATCTCGCGTAGGTTTTGCTGCTCTTCAGTGAGAGTGAAATCAACCACTGGGGATCTCCTTGAGCGGAGCGCTCCGACAAATGTCCGGATCGCTCGGTGAAGTCTTTCTCGGTATCGATTGACTGGTCAGTCAACCAACGGCTGAGGTTAGCTGAAACTGGTGTCGTGGCCCCAGATTCAGTGTGCGCGGGATCACACATATCAGCCCATAAGATCCCCGCGTGGGGACCACTCACTTCGACGAGGCCCCGGCCTCGGACTTCGAAATCGGTCATCTGCAAGGCCACTGGACTGATCTAGGCCGGGCGGCTGGATCGGTCACGATCGGAGCCCGGCGGATCGAGGTCCCCGCCGGGGCGTGGGCCACGCCGGCCCATGAGCACGGACTGGACGAGGAGATCTTCTTCGTCCTGTCCGGCAGCGGGATCTCCTGGCAGGCTGGCCGTACGGCCCAAGTGCGAGCCGGCGACTGCATTGTCTATCTGGCCGGGCGCGGGGCGCATACGCTGCACGCGCTGGAGCCCGTCGACGTCCTGGCCTTTGGGCCCCGGCATCGTGACGAGGCCGTCGGGTTCCCGCGATTGGGACTCTCGCTGGTGGGACGCCGGGCCGTCGAGTCCGTTCCCGGAGCTGTGGACCGAGCGCCGATCCAGTTCGTCCGCGAAGCTGAGCTGGGACCGCCCGAGCTGCCGGAGACGCCCGGAGACCGCCCCGGATCGATCGTGAACCTCGACGACGTCGAGCCCGTCCAGTTCGGGCGAGGCGGCCGGGTATCGGCGCAGCGGCGGGATCTGGGGAAGGCGGCCGGGTCACAGCGCACCGGTTGCAAGCACGTTGAGGTCGAGCCCGGCCACGCGGCCGCCCCGGCTCACTGTCACTCGCACGAGGAGGAAATCTTCGTGATCCTGGAGGGCGAGGGCACGCTGAGGCTGGGTGACGAGGAGACGCCCGTCCGACCGGGCCATGTGATCGCGCGGCCCGCCGGCACCCGGGTGGCGCACATGTTCCGGGCCGGGTCCGGCGGGCTCAGCTTCCTGGCCTACGGGACGCGAGAGCCCGGTGACATGTGCTTCTACCCGGACTCCAACAAGGTCTCGTTCCGCGGGCTCGGAGTGATCGCGCGCCTGGAGCAGCTGGACTACTGGGACGGGGAGCTGTAAGGCCTAATATTCACCCCAAGTGCACGCCGCGTTCGGCACCGTACTGTGGGTCGTGTGCATCGCAGGAGCGGTGTGTGCAGTACTGGGCCTGTTCTATAGCCGCCAGACCTGGGAGGACCTGGGCAAGGACCGGCTGGTGATGGACTCCGAGCTGCCCCGCGAGCCCCGGCACAGCTCAGCCGCATCGTTGCTGGAGCGCGACGAGGAGATCCGCCAGATGCTCACCGCCCGCAACGCCCGGCGGATCAAGCGGGGCGAGCCACCGCTGGACATCGAGCAAGAGCTGAGCAAGCTGACCTCCTCCACCGCTGACCCGGCGCTCCGGGCGGAGGTCCGCCAGCTGGTCCAGGCTCGCAACTACCGCCGGGTCCGGGCCGGAAAGCCAGCTCTGGACATCGAAGCCGAGGTCGAGCGTGAGCTGGCCAAGCTGTCGAACCTGTAACCAGGTCTTCACGCCACCTTCCGTCGGGCGGCGTCGCGAGGTAGGCTGACGTAACAGCCATGGCCGATCCCCGCCGCCTTGAACTGGACGAGCTCGCCAACCGCCCCGGCACCTATTTCAATCCTCAGACCGAGGTGCTGGTTGTGGTGGACGACTCGCCTGAGCTGGACGCTGAGATCTTCAACCTGGAGGAATTTGAGGGCGCCGATTGGGTGCTGATCTCCGACGAGGTTCCGGTTGACGAGAACCGGCGCGACGAGCTGCTGGAGGCCTTCCAGGTCCGCTATCACCCCGGCGCGGCCACCGAAGATGGGGACGAGACCCCCGACGAGCTCGAGGAGGACCACCAGGAGGTGGGGCGGGAGTAGCCCGCCGGGCCTAGGGTCCGTTCAGCAGCTTGGCGCAGGCCTGCATCTTGCTCACGTCGCCGCTGGCCTGCTGAATGCACTGGCTGTAGGCCTGGACGTTGCCCGCGCCGCCGGTCGCGCCGCTCGGCGCGCCGCCGCCCGCGCCGCCGGCCGGGCCGCTGGGGGTGGTGCTCCCGCTGGACGAGCCCGGGGTCAGCGACGTGCCACCGCCGGTCAGCCCACCCAGCACGCTGCGAATCTGCGTGACCAGCGACCGCAGCTTGGCCGTGAACTGGCCGTAGGGCTGCGGATTGGTCGGCGCCACAATCGTCTGGGGCTGGTTGAGGTTGTCGTACTCGATGCTCAGGCCGATGGCCGCCGAGCTCAGCCCGCCCAGCAACGTCGAGAACTGGCCGGTGACCGGGAGGTTGAGGTTGATCTGGATCCGGCGGACCGTGTTGTCGGACTTCCCCGCCCACACGTCGAAGCTCGGGTTCTGGACCGCACTGGCGATGCGGTTGATCGTGGACTGAGGCAGCCCGTTCGACAGGGTGGAGCTACCGGGGACGCTGCCCCGGGCGGCCACCTTCTGCAGCACCTTGCTGAGGTCGGTCAGGAACGCCTGAACGTTGATCCCCGAGTGGATGTGCGTGGTCGGGGTACCCGCCACGTCCTCGTCGCCCACGATGCTGGGGTTGGTCAACCACTTGAGCGGTTCGATGCCCAGCTGGCCCAGCGGGTTGGCCCCGCCCCCGCCGGCGTTGGCGAAGCTCGCCTCCAGGCGGCGGAAGGTGGCGTCGGGCAGATGGTAGGCCGTGTTCTGCAGCGTGACGTAGCCCGCGTCACCGGTCGAGACGATGCCCAGCGCGCCGTTGTGGCCCTGGAAGTTCACGCCCAGGGTGAAGTTGGACTGGGGGAGCTTGCCGGTTCCCCGGCTCTGGAACGGCCCGTTGAAGGTCAGCGTGATCGGGCTGGTCAGCGTCTTGGAGCCGGACGGGGTCAGGTTCAGACTGAAGTTGACCTTGCCGCTCTGAATCGGGTGCTTGCCGTGGAAGACCTGGGTCAGCAGCTGCGTCGCATCGCCTGAGCTGCCACCGCACGCCGCCAGGGTCACCGCCAGAAGCGCCGCTGCGCCGACCATGGCGCAGGCATCGCGGATCGTTCTGAAGCGGTTATTCATAAAGGCTCCTTCTCCTCGACCGTGGCCCTCAGCTCAGCGCGAATGTAGCATCGGGTCGGTGCGAGGGCGCCTGTTGGTTGCGCTGACGCTGCTGGCCGCCGCGGCCGTTCCCGCCGCGGCACAGGCCGCGCCGGTCCTGGTCCTAGGCCAGGACGGTCACGTGACCGCGCGCAACGACCCGTTCGTCAGCCGGCCGCTGGAGCAGAAGCCGTCCCGCGCCGCCTCCCGGCGCCCCGCTTCGCCCCGCCCGGCCTCGACCAAGACGGTGTCCAGCGAGCTCTCCCGCCTGTACCGCTCACGCCAGATCAGCGCCGCCGATTACCGGCGTTATCGCAACTCGCTGAGCTCGGCCCTGAACGCCGAAGGCCGTCTGAGCGGCACCCGGGCGGCCGAGCTCGGGGCGGTGCTCTCGAACCTGCACTGGATCGCCGCCTCCTCGCAGCTCACGCCCTCGCGTCTGCCCGTCGTGTTCATGACCCTGGACCGCAACCGCCAGTGGTGGACCACCGGGTCGATCCCCAGCTCGGGTGCGCTGATCGAGTTCCCCGGCTCGCAGCTGGTGTGGGAGTACTACGCCGGGCAGGGACTCGAGCTGCAGGCGCTGGCCACGTTCGGCCGAGCCGACGGCTTCTACACCGCCGGACGATCCAAATACCCGGCGCTGCGCGCGCTGCTGGCCGAGATGATCCCGCTGGCCGCGGAGCGCGCCGGCGGCATCGTCTGGGAGTACTACTTCTACTTCGACGGCGGCTCGCCACCGTGGGTCAGCGCCATGGCCCAGGGGACCGCGCTGGAGGCCCTGACCCGAGCCCAGAAGGCGTTCGGCGGCAACTACCTGAAGATCGGCTCCCGCGCCCTACTGCTGTTCAGCGCCGGCCCCCCGGCCGGGGTGCGGGTCGGAACCCGGCGGGGTGCCCGGTACCTGCAGTACTCGTTCGCTGCCGGGACGGACATCATCAACGCTTTCCTCCAGTCCTTGATCGGCCTCTATGACTACGCCCAGGCGAGCGGTAGCCCCCAGGCCCAGCGGTTGTTCGCGGTCGGGAACGCGCAGGCCCAGGCTGAGCTGCCCAGCTTCGACACCGGCGCGTGGTCGCTGTACCAGCCCGGGGAGGAGGACTCGCTGGACTACCACAACCTGGTCACCGGGTTCCTCGATGAGTTGTGCTCGCGCACCCACGCCGGCGTCTACTGCACCACCGCGCAGCACTTCCACGCCTACCTGAAGGCCCCGCCGGCGCTGACGCTGCTCACCACCCGGGCCCGGGCTCACCGTTCAATCAACCTCCAGTTCCGGGTGTCCAAGCAATCGCATGTGGGCGTGGTGCTGCTCCTAGGCAGCCGGACGCTGTTTCAGACCAGCGCCGACTTCTCGTACGGCGTGCATTCGTTCGCCGTGCCCGCGCTCGGGCCCGGCCGTTACACGGTTCACCTGGCCGGCACGGACCTGGCTGGGAACTTCGGACGCATCGTCCGCACGCTCAAGGTTTCGTAGCTGCCTTAGACTCGCCCGCTCATGACACCCCGCACCATCCTGTACACGGGTAAGGGCGGCGTGGGCAAGACCTCGGTGGCCGCCTGCACGGCGCGAGCCTGCGCGGCGGCCGGGGCGCGGACGCTGCTGATCTCGACCGATCCGGCGCACAGCCTCTCGGATTCGCTGGGGGCTGAGCTGTCGGGCCAGGCTCAGCAGGTGGGGCCGCGGTTGTGGGGCCTCCAGGTGGCCACCCAGGAGGAGATGGAGCAACACTGGTCCGGCGTCCAGGACTGGCTGGGCGAGCTGCTGCTGGAGCGGGGGCTGGACCGGATCTCGGCCGAGGAGCTCACCGTTCCGCCGGGGATGGACGAGCTGTTCTCGCTGCTACGGCTGCGCACCGTGCACGAGTCGGGCGAGTGGGAGACCATCGTCGTCGACTGTGCCCCCACCGGCGAGACGTTGCGATTGCTGTCATTCCCTGACGTGGCCCGCTGGTGGATCGAGAAGATCTTCCCCATGGAGCGGCAGATCCTGGCCACGGCCGCGCCGCTGGTCCGATCGCTGCTCGACATCCCGGTCCCCAACCACGCGGTGTTCGCCGACGTCCGCCGGCTGTCAAACAACCTGATCGCCATGAACGAGATCCTGCGCGATCGCGAACACTGCACGGTCCGGCTGGTCATGAATCCCGAGAAGATGGTGATCGGGGAGGCCATGCGGACGTTCACCTACCTGAACCTTTACGGGTATCTGACCGACGCGGTGATCGTCAATCGCGTGTTTCCAGCCGAGGTGGGGGATTACTTCGCCCGCTGGCGCGAGATTCAGGAGGAGCACTTGGACCTGGTTCGCTCTGCGTTCGCTCCGGTTCCCGTCCTCTGCGCCCCCTACTTCGACCAGGAGGTGGCCGGTCCGGAGATGCTCGATCGCTTGGCCGACGCGCTGTTCGGCGCCGGCGAGCTCGATCCCGGCGCGATCCTCCACGACACGGTTACTCAGGAGCTGACCGTATCCGACGGCCAGGCCCGCCTCCGCCTGGCGCTGCCCCTGGCCCGCAAGGGCGACGTCTCGCTCAAGAAGGTGGGGGCCGAGCTGGTGGTGCGGGTCGACGGGCACAAGCGCACGATCACCCTGCCGGATGCTCTGGCTCGCTTCCAACCCTCCGGCGCGACGTTTGAGGACGGCGCGCTCGAGGTGGTGTTCGATGGGGCGCCGGGAGCGGGCGACGAAGACCATGTCCGATGAGCCTCGGCCGGACCCGCTGCGGGCCCTCGAGGAGCGCCTGGCCCGGGCTTCCGAAGCCGCGGAGCGGCTGGTGAGCGAGGCGGCGGGCATGGGAGAGCCGCGCCGGCCGCCGCCGGCGGGCTGGCAGTCCACGCCCGAGGAGCCGCCCGCTCGGGGACCGGCGGCGGAGCTCGAGTCGCTGTTCGGCGCCATCCGCTCGCTGCGCGAGCTGATCCCGCCCGATGTGGCCGAGCGCCTGATCGCGGCGCTGCGCGAGTTCCTGCTGGCGATCCGCTCGCTGATCGAGTGGTACCTGGAGCGGCTCGAGCACCGCCGCCAGGAGCCGCCTGACGTGCAGGACATCCCGATCCAGTAGCGGGCGGGTCTAACGGGTCAGACGGTAGACCGGCACCGCCTCGTCAAATCCCTTCAGCGGTGGCAAGTCGACCGGCTCCGCCGCCACCGATCCAGCCTGGAGCACCGATTCCGATGCCAGCGCGGCGCCTGGCTCGGCCGCCTTGACCAGCCGCGCCGCCAGGTTCACCACCTCGCCGTAGTAATCCCCCTGGTGGGAGATCACCGGACCGGCGGCCAGGCCGATCCGCACGGTCAGCGCGTCGATCAGCTCAAGCGCTGCCTGTGCCGCTTCAGCCGGATCGTCCACGGCAAACATGACCTCGTCGCCGATGAGCTTCACCACTCGGCCGCCGTGTCGAGCCACGATCTCGCCAGCCACAGACTCAAACCGGGTCACCGCCGCCGCCAGTTCGGCCGGCGTCAAAGCGCGGGTGGACCGGGTGTAGTCGACCAGGTCCGCAAATCCGACGACTAGATCACGCGTGACCGCCGCCCGCTCCTCATCCACCGCCCAGTTGGACCGGGAAACGGCCAGCAGATGCTCAGTCAGAATGTCGCCCAGCGCGGTGTTGAGCGCCGGAATCATCACCCCGCCGATTCGCGCGTAGTCCTTGACCACCTCGGAGTACGGCTGGCCCTCGTCCTGGCGCGGGATCTCGACCTTCACCCGGAACGCGTCGACGATCGCCTCCGCCACCTGGGCCATCGAGCTGCCGATCACCCGGGCCAGCTGCAGCCCGGTTTCGCGTCCCAGCAGCGACCGGCTCATCTGAGCCAGGATTTGGAGCGCTTGCACCTGCCGGGGAGAGACCTTGATCAGGGGCTCACGCGGATCTGGAAATCCCCATGCTCGCCACATCGTGGCCGCCTCATCTAGCTCCAGGCCCGCCTCCTGGACGGCCGCGTCGAATGGCACCAGCTCGCCCGGCGGCCGCAGAGCTAGCTCTAGCGCCAGCGGGCCCAGGGTCCCGGTCTTGGCGGCCTCGGACAGCTCCTCGTCCGTCGCCCCGCGCTCACTGAGGTACTCGATCAGGACCAGCGCGTCCGCCCGGTCCAGGTACGGAGCCTGCTCGAGGATGGCCTGCCAGTCGTCTTGCACAGAGCAGCTGGCGGAAGCTTCTCAGAACGGCGCCGGCAGCCGCCAGGCTAGGCCCGCGCCTTAAACGAGCACTCCATCCGCTTGACGCCGTGGATGAATGCGCTCGACGCGAACAGCTCCGGCTCGTCGGCCTCGATGTCCGGCATGACCCGCAGCATCTCGGAGAAGATCGAGCGGAGCTGGGAGCGGGCCAGCGACGCGCCCAGGCAGTAGTGCGGTCCGCCGCCACCGAAGCCCAGATGGCGGTTGGGATCACGGGTGACGTCGAAGCTCCACGGGTCCTCGAACACCGTCTCGTCGCGGTTACCCGAGTGGTAGAACAGAACCACCTTCTCGCCCTCGCGGATTGCCTGACCGCGCAGCTCGGTGTCCCGGGTCGCGGTCCGGCGGAAGGTCAGCACCGGCGTGGCCCAACGGACGAACTCCTCGACCGCCGTGGGCATCACCGCGTCGACGTCGTCAAGCAGCTTCTGCCGCTGATCCCCGTTGACGGTGAGCGCGCGCATGGCGTGCGAGGTGGTGTGACGGGTAGTGTCATTTCCGGCCACCGACAGCAGCACGAAGAACGCCGCGATCTCCGGACGCGTCAGCTTCTCGCCGTCCACCTCGGCCTGGACCAGCCCGGTCATCAGGTCGTCGGCCGGGCGCTGCGCCCGCTCGGCGGCCAGCTCGGTGGCGTACTCGGTGAGGCTCCACAACGCCTCCCCCAGCGCCTCGATCGGCGCCTTGTCGCCGATCGACTCGGGATCGCCCACGGTGACCAGCGTGTCCGCAGCGTGGACCACTCGCTCGCGGTCGGCGTCCGGGACGCCCATCATTGCGGAGATCGTTATGAGCGGTAGGCGCTTCGCAACTAGCTTGACGAAATCTCCGCCCCCGGTGGGCGCCGCGTCCTCGATAACCGTGCGCGCGTTGGCCCGGATGCCGTCCTCGATGCGGGCCACCTGACGCGGGGTGAAGGCCGCCGAGACCAGCCCGCGCAGCTTGGTGTGGCGGGGCGCGTCCATGGCCAGGAATGACAGCGAGGCCTCGAGAAACTCCGGCGGCGCATCCCCGAACTGGGTCCCCTGACCCGAGCAGAAGGTGGCCGGATCTCGGGACACGCGGCGGATGTCCTCGTGGCCCACCACCGCCCAGTAGCCGCTCATGTCGCGCTCCTGGACGCCCAGGATGTCCTCGGGTGGCTGGTGGTGCGAGATCGGGGCCTCACGCCGGAGCACCGCGAACGCCTGGTCGCGGACCCGGGCCGGCTGGTCCCAGAACTCCATCGCCCCGAGATCGATCTGCTCGACCTGCGTGCCGTTGCCAGTCACCGGCGCGAAGCCTACACCGGACTGGCTGGCCAGCCAACCGGGATCTCAGTAGATCTTGGCCAGCCCGAACACGATGTAGGCACTGAGCACACCCACCACGACGATCCCGGTGATGATGAGCAGCTTGGAGTGGATGATGTGCCCGAACACTCCGATGATGAACCCAGCGCCCATCACTGCCGCATAAGGCCCGATCGAGTTCGATAGGGCGGCGGGGATCAGTACGGCTCCAAACAGGCCCGACACCCCAGGAACCCTATTCTTGATGCCCTCGGTCATGCGCAGCTCACCTGAATCCGTGGACGAAGTCGCCAGCGGCCTGCAGCAGGTCGGGTACCTACCCGGCGAGTCGACGGCCCTGGTCTCGTTCCTGGCCGCCAAGCTGGGCAAGCCCGTTCTGGTCGAGGGTCCGGCCGGGGTGGGCAAGACCGAGCTGGCCAAGGCGCTGGCCCGCTTCCTGGAGCGTGACCTGGTGCGCCTGCAGTGCTACGAGGGTCTGGACGAGGCCAAGTCGCTCTACGAGTGGAACTACCGCAAGCAGCTGCTGCGAATCCAGACCGAGGCCGAGACCACCGGCTGGCAGGACGTGCAGGACGACATCTTCGGCGAGGCCTTCCTGCTCGAGCGCCCGCTGATGACCGCAATCACCTCGGAGCGGCCCGTAGTACTGCTGATCGACGAGATCGATAAGACCGACCAGGAGTTCGAGGCCATGCTGCTGGAGCTGCTCTCGGACTTCCAGATCTCGATCCCGGAGCTGGGCCGCATCGAGGCCAAGACCCAGCCCGTGGTCCTGCTCACCTCCAACAACACGCGGGAGCTCACCGAGGCGCTGAAGCGACGCTGCCTGTACCTATGGCTGGACTACCCCGAGCTGGAGCACGAGCTGGCCATCGTCCGCCTGCACTCCCCTGATCTGGATGGCCAGGTGGCCCGCAAGCTGGTCGAGGTGGTGCACCGGATCCGCGAGCTGGATCTGAAGAAGCCGCCGAGCATCGCCGAGTCGATCGACTGGGCGCGCACGCTGGTACTGCTGGGTGCCACCGACCTCGACCAAGGCATGTTCGCCGACACGATGAGCGTGATCCTCAAGCACCGCACGGATATGGACACCGTGGCCTCGCGGGTCGGCGTGATGCTGGATCCAGCCGCGGCGTGAGCGTCGCCGGGAGGCGAACTTTGGCGCTCCAAATAGCCTATGCCGAACTAGATCGCCAAAGTTCCAGGCGGGCCGCGCGGCCCGAACGGCGAGGTGAGGCGAACTTTGACGCTGCACCTAGCCCATAGCGAGGTGGAGCGCCAAAGTTGAGCTCCACCCCCACCCCCAACCTCCCCCCGGCGACCCCCGGCGGCCTGGCCGGCTCGCTGCTCTCGTTCGCCGATGACCTGCGGTCCGAGGGGCTCGCCGTGGGCACCTCGGAAATCCTCGACGCCTTCCAGGCGCTGGAGCACGTGCCCTGGACCGCTCAGGAGGACTTCAAAGAGGCGATGGCCGCCACGCTGGCCAAGTCGCCGGAGGACCGCCGGGTGTTCGAGCTGGTGTTCGACCGGTTCTTCTTTCGCGCCGCCGAGGCCGAGGCCGCCCGCCGCCGCATCTCGGAAGGCACGGGCGACCCCGAGGACGGGGCCGCCGAGCTGAACCTGGACACGCTGCGCCAGCAGATCGCGGCCGCGCTCCGGGACGGCTCCGACGCCGCCATGCGGGACCTGGCCCGGCTGGCCATCGCCGCGTTCGGACAGGGCGAGGGCTCGGGCGTCCTAGGCGTCGACGTCCAGCGGATCCGCCGGGCACTGGGCCTCCGAGCCGAGCCCCAGCCTGATCTGCCTGAGGATGACCCCCGCCGCGAGGGAATCCCCCGTGACCAGCTGCGGCGGTTCGAGCAGCACCTGCGGCGGGAGCTCGAGCGGGCGATGATTGAGCGCACCTCCTCGCTCCCGCCCAAGCGGCCGCTCAACGAGCTCGACCGCGCCCTGCCCACCGGCCCGATCCAGGACCTGGCCGCGGTGCATCGCGTGGTGACCCAGCTCAAGCGACGGCTGGCCACCCAGGGCCAGGAGATGCGAGGGCGCAAACGTCACGCCCACGTCGACGTGCGGCGGACCATGCGGGCCTCGCTGGAGACCGGCGGCGTCCCGGTCAAGCTCAAGTTCCGCCCCCAGCGCCCTCGCCGGCCCGAGATCTTCGTGCTGTGCGACGTCTCGAC
>DASZGO010000009.1:0-18641 GCA_035938755.1 Solirubrobacteraceae bacterium
CGTGCCCGGCCACGGCTCGTTCATGACCTCGTAGCCCAGCACGTTGCGGTTGCCGGCAAACCGGGCCGCCACATCGCGCCAGGCCGCGGCGTAGCGATCCTGAAGGCCCACGCCCCCGGGGCCGGGCGAGTTGGCCCAGAAGTGGTCGAACGCGTGCGACAGCGCCGGCATGCCGACGTAGTCGGCGCCGAACCCCAGCTTGGGCGCGGCCGGGAGCCCGTCGTCCTGGACCGACCAGTCCGGGAACCCCTCGCCCTCGAAGCGCTGGTTGTACTGGTCCTGGTGGAAGTCGAGCAGCGACACGATCCCGTAGCGGGACAGGGTGGCCACGGTGGCGGCGATGTGGTTCAGGTAGGCCGAGTCGTAGACGCCCGGCTGCGGCTCGACGGCCTGCCAGAGCACGCCCACGCGCACCGCGTTGAACCCGATGCGCTTCAAAAACGCGGCGTCGTCGGCTCCGAAGCCGATGGCTTCTGGGTAGTAGGGCGCGATCTTGTACACCATGTTCGTGCCGTGCAGGACGACCACTCGCCCCTGATGGTCGGTGATCCAGCGGCCCGAGTGGGACAAGGGAAGCTGCGGGGCGGCGCCGGCCGCCGGCGCCAGCAGCAGGGCCAGGAACGCGCCGAGCGACGCCGCGCGTCTCATCGCGGGATATGGCGCGTGAGCGTGACGACCTGCTGGAACGTGGGTCGGTTCTGGTACGGGAACGCCGGGATGCTGATGGCCGAGATCCCGGTCCACGTGTTCTGATCCGAGCACGCGGGCTCCGGGTCCTTGGGGCAGCTTGAGCCGTAGAGCTGCTGGGGAGTCACGCTCAGCGCGGCCCGCAGCGAGGCGCGAAGCGCCGCCCGGCAGCGCCGGCGCAGCGCGGCCGCGGAGAAGTGCCGCCCGGCCCCGTTGCCGCAGTAGGGCACGCTGTAGGCGCCGCGCTCGGGGCCGATCCCGAACGTGCGGCGAAGGTCCTTGGACACGTAGCCGTACCAGCCCTCGGCGAAGTCGGTGCCGCCGAAGTCGACGATCTGGCGCACCGCCTTGATCGCGTCGTCGCCCAGCATGGGTTGGAACTCGGCGTTTAGCAGCTTGGGCCACCAGGCGTCCATCAGTTCGATGGCCGGGGTGAACTCATCGTGACCGCTCTGGGTCATGTCGCGACGATGGCCGCCGGCGGCCCGCCAGGCCCGCAGCTCGTCCAGCGCGTGACGGAGTGCCGGGTCGGACGGGGCGCCAATCGCCTTGAAGATGATCGGCAGCAGCAACACTGCCCGGAGGTCTTCGGTGGCCGGCTCGTCCATCGACTGCACGAGTTGGGCGATGTTCATCCGCTGGCCGTGGGCGATCCCGGCCTTGACCCGGTTTTCGATCAGCTGCGAACGGAAGTGCGGACCGTAGCCCCACTGGTCATCGGCCGCGGCCCAGCCCGGGGCTTGCTTGTTATTCCAGGAGACCTGGTAGTCCTGGTCGGTGGCGTGGGGGTGGTCGGCGAACGGCAGCCAGCTCGCGGTGTAGGTGGCCGGGTTGTAGCCCAGCCAGTCGTACTGTCCGCTGCCCAGGATGGGGAAGTCAGGCGAGGTGCCCGGGGCCCGCTGCGGCATCCAGCCAGACATGTAGTAAGAGATGTGGCTGGCGTCCACGTACGCCCAGTTGAACAGGAAGTTGATCTTGGCCGCCGCGTGCTGGAACGAGGCCGGGTCCCGGGTGAAGCCGGGATCGTTGAGCTCCATGAAGCCGAGGGCCGAGTCGGCCTCGTGGAAGTAGGTGGAGCGGGCGTGCACGAAGGCCACCGGCTTGCCGCCCACCGTGCCCCGGGCATACACGATCCCGTGGACGGTGCGGTAGGCGGTCAGGGTCTCTGAACCGGGCGCGGTCTTGTCGTCCGCGTTGGGCGTCCAGGAGTTGGTCTGGCTCAGCTTCTCCATGGCCCGGCACTGCCCCTGGTACAGGTAGTGGTAGGCGTCGCCGCCGCACAGCACCTCGGCGAACGTGTCGGTGTTGTCCGAGGTAGAGGTGGTGGCGCTCCAGGCGTAGTCGTCGCCGTGACCCAGCTCGACGTACAGGTTCACGCCCGGGAATGCGGCGCCGCGGGCGTCCAGCGCGGGACCCGAGCTGGTGGCGGGCGCGTGGAGGTCCTCCTCCATCAGGATCTCCGGGATGTAGTAGCCGACCTGGGGGCCCATCACCGCGATCGGGTGGTGGTCGGTGGAGTGCCGCGCCGACACGAGCTCCCAGTTGGAGGCGTGGACCGGCCCCCTGCGCCCCAGGCTCTGCATGAGCTGGGCACCCAGGTTGGCAAAGCGCCCACCGCCCGCCGCGTGGCTGCTGTCCGCAGCACCGCCCGACACCACGCCAGCGGGCGGGAAGCTGACCGAGCCGGGGTCGGGCAGGGCCAGGCCTCGGGGGGCGAACGCAGGCGCGGTCTCATAGGGGAACGACCGGTGAAGGACGGTGGTGGGGGCCTCGGGATCGTTGGCCTCACGGAAGTCGGCCCAGGTCCGCTTGCCCTGGCGGGTACCCAGACGCTTCTCCATCGCCTGGAGGGCCAGCGCCGAGTTGAGCTCCGCGCCGCCCCCGCGCCCGAAGATCCCGCCGATCAGGGACGCCTCGGCGACGATGTCGGTGGGCTTCCAGGGCTGCGGGGTCTTGCCGATGGCCGCGTACTCCGCGGGGAGGAGCGACGCCGCGCTGAGTGGGTTGCTGGCTTTGGCGATGTAGGCGTTGATCCCGGCCACGTAGTGGTTGACGTCCGAGAGCAGCGTGGCCACCAGGGCCGGGCACCGGCTGGCCGGGAAGCCGGTGGGCGGGGCCTCGATCTCGCAGTTGCGCTGGGCGTTGTCGATCTGGGACTGGAGGTCCTGCTCGGTGTACGGCGCAATCCCCCACTGGTTCTCGTCCATGGCTCGGTTGGACGGCGAGCCGCCCACGAACGAGCTGAGCTGAGCTCGCGCCACGTGGCGCAGCACGTCGATCATGAACAGCCGGTCCTCAGCGGCGGCGTACCCAGCGCCGAACTCAGTCTCGGCCCGGTTGGCGCCGTAGACGTGCGGGACGTCGTACTTGTCGCGCGTGATGGTCAGACCCGGTTCGCCTGAGGGGTCGGGCTGCTCAGGAGAGCCGGCATCGGTCGGCTTGATGCCAAACGTCGCGTCCTTGAAGTACGTGGGAACCTGGCTCGGCGTCAACGTAGGGTCGGCGTAAACCAGGTTCTGGTACAGCGGGAGCTGGTCGTTGAAATGCGGCGGGATCGTCCCGGCCGCCTCGAATTGCAGCAGCTGGCCGGCGTTGTCGACCCCGGCTTCGCCGGCCGGCAGCACGTTCAGAAAGCCCCCGGCGTCGTGCTGGCCGTAAGGCGCGGGGTCGGCCGCCGCGCTGCCCGAGGCAGCAGCCAGCGCCAACGTGATCCCCGCCGCCACCGCGGCACCGCGAGTCACCTGCCTCCTCATCGCCCGCGAAAGGCTACTTAATTGAGCTTCGCGGTGCAGCGGTTCGCCCGACTCGTCCGCTGCCACTCACACGGGCGGTCCCAATCTCGCCGCTCGCGTAAGGTGCCTCGATCGTGTTGGAGGCCAGTGTCCAGGTGGATCAGTCCCTCGACTCCCTCGGTGTCGTGGCGGAAGCCATGGCCCGCGCGGATGAGACCTTTGAGCTGGCCGCTCGGCATCTCGATGGCTCTCTGGTCGACGTACTCCGGATCCTCGGCTTCGATCAGCACTATCGATCGGCGCAGGGCTCCTACCTGTATGACGCCGCGGGCCGGGCGTATCTCGACTTCCACACGGGCGAGGGGTTCGCCAGCCTCGGGCATAACCATCCCGAGGTGCGCGACGTCCTTCGCGCCACGCTGTTCGCGGACCTGGTGGACGGTGTCCAGCTAACCCATTCGGTGCTAGCCGGCATGCTGGCCGAGGCGCTGGCGCAGCGGTTGCCCGCCGGCCTCGACGCCATGTTCTTTACCAGCAGCGGAGCTGAGGCGGTGGACTCGGCGATGAAGTTCGCTCGTGCCGCGACTGGCCGGCCACGCCTGCTCTCGTGCGACTCGGGCTTTCACGGTGTCACGCTCGGGCCGCTCTCGGTGGTCGGCGATGACTTCTTCAAGGATGGGTTCGGTCCGCTGCTGCCGGGATGTGAACGGATCCCGTTCGGTGATCTCTCCCGCTTGGAGGCCGAGCTACGCCCACGAGACGTCGCGGCCTTCATCGTGGAGCCGATCCAGGGTAGGGCGGTGACGCTGCCTCCCAGCGGATACCTACAGGAGGCAGCTGCGCTGTGCCGGCGCTACGGCACGCTGCTGGTGATCGACGAGGTCCAGACCGGGCTCGGCCGTACCGGCAGCTGGTTCGCTCTGGACCACTGGGGGATCGAACCCGACTGCGTGCTGGTGGGAAAGGCCCTGAGCGGGGGTTACATGCCGGTCGCCGCGATGGTCACCACCCGCGAGATTCACGACAAGGCGGTAGGCACGCTCGAACGCTCCTACGTGCACCAGTCGACCTTCGGCCGCAACCGGCTATCGATGGCGGCGGGGCTGGCGACGCTGCGCATCATCGAACGCGATGGCCTGGTCGAGCACGCCAGTCACGTCGGGGGAATCCTGTGCGACGGTCTCACCGAGCTTCAGCGCCGCTACGAGATGGTCAAGGACATACGCGGCGCTGGCCTGATGATCGGCATCGAGCTGTGCGCCCCCAGCTCTCGGATCGGCCGGCTGAGCTGGCGTCTGGCCCATAGGGCGAGCGATGGTCTGTTCCCTCAGCTGATCGTGATTCCGCTGCACCGCGAGCACGGCGTGATCACGATGGCGGCCGGCAAGAACGACGTGATCAAGCTGTTGCCGCCGCTCACCCTCTCGGAATCCGAGGCGACGAGATTCCTGGATGCGCTCGACTCGGTCCTTGGCGAGTGTCATCGTTCGGCCAGCAAGAACTGGGGGATCGTGCGAGACATCGCGCTGGCGACGCTCAGTCGGCGCGGCGAGGCCGATGATCAGGCTGTCGCCCGCCCGGCGAACGGGGGCATACGTCGCGCTCGCCTGCGCGATGACGCCTGCCTCATCACCGGGGCCACCGGCTTCATCGGTGGACATCTGGCCGGGCGGTTGGTGCAGGAGGGCGTCCCGGTGCGCTGCCTGGTTCGGGTAACGAGCGATACCTCTCTGCTCGAGTCGCTCGACGTCGACATCGCCGCCGCCGATCTGACGAGCCCGGATGGCGTGGCTCGTGCGGTGAAGGGGTGCCGCTACGTGGTTCACTGCGGCGCGCTGGTATCGGACTGGGCCACGGCCCGTGAGATCGAGCGGATCAACGTCGCGGGCACGCGCAATGTCCTGAACGCCGCGGCCGCCGCCGGCGTGGAGCGCTTCGTTCATTTCAGTACCACCGACGTGTACGGCCATCCCGGTGGCCCAGCGGTGACCGAAACCCACATGGCGACGCGGTTCCGCAACTGGTACGCGCAGACCAAGCTCGCCGCTGAGGCGGAGGTCCGCCGGGTGGAGGGCTCGCACGGGATGAACGTGGTCATCCTGCGTCCCGCGACCGTCTACGGACCTCGTTCGCGGGAGGTCGTCGGAGAGATCGCTCGCGCGATCCGCGCCGGCAACATGCTCCTGATCGATCGCGGCCGGGCGATCGCCGGCCTGGTCTACGTCGACAACCTGATCGACGCCGCGATCCTGGCGTTGCGCCAAGAAACGGCATCGGGGCACGCCTTCAACGTCACCGACGGGTTGGACACGACATGGAAGGAGTTCACCGGCGGTCTGGCCGCGGGCCTCGGCTATCCCAACGCCCGCTGGAGCCTGCCGTACGCGGTGGCCAACGGCATCGGGTTCTCACTCGAGCACGGCTACCGGTTCCTGCGCAAAACCACGCGCCTGTCCACGGCCCCGCTGCTCTCGAGGCAGGCCGTACAGGTGCTGGGTAATGACCAGAGCTTCAGCAACCGCAAGGCCCGCGAGCTGCTCGGATGGGAGCCGCGCGTGGGCTATGCAGCTGGACTGGAGGCGACCGTCGCCTGGCTGCATGACGAACACCTGAGGGACTGAGTCGGGGGCGAACTACCGACCCCGCCCGGGGCGCCGCACGCTTTCGGCCAGCAGCGGGCCCAGCGATGGGGTGCAGGCGCAGGCCGCTCCTCGCAGCCGGGGCAGGCCGAGCAGGTCCTCCACTGTCTGGAGCACCGAGTAGTGATCGACCGACGTGCCTAGCTTGGCGCCACGGGAGGCCAAGCCGCCCGCCACCACTCCGACCACGTGCCCGCCGGAAGCCAGGCGGCAGCAGCCGCTGTCGCTCGATCCCTCGTCCCAGACCAGGAACAGGACTCCGCGGGGCCCAAGCGCCCTGAGCAGTGGCGGCACCTCCCGGGACAGGAAGTGGTCGCCCGCCGAGATGTCGCAGTCGTGCATGTCGTGGCACAGGTTGGGTGTGATCCACACGAAACGGGGGAGCCGACCGGGGCGCGCGTCCGAGGTCAGCTGGCTCAGCGGCACGATCAGCCGGCAGCGCGCCGGGTCGCCGGTTATCCGGGTGTAGTAGGCAAACGGGTCGTGCTTCTTGGCGTAGCCGCCGGACCCGGCGCCGGTGAAGCACGGCCGCGGGAGATCTTCCATATACGCCTTCCAGGTCAGCCCTCGCTGCTCCAGCTGATCTACCAGGCTGGTGGTGCGCACCGAACAGTCGGTGCAGTCGCTGGTGATCCCGAACGTCGAGCCGCCGGTCAGCGCCAGGTAGTTGGGCAGTGAGGGATGGCTGATCGCGTACAGGTTGCGCGCCAGGGCGTAGCGATGGGCCAGCGAGTTGATGAACGGCGCCGCGGGCGAGCCGATCACGTCGCCGAACTCCTCGTTCTCCATCACCAGCACGGCCACGTGCGCCGGCGGGCCGCCGGGCAGGCGCGCGACCGGCGAGGGGCGGACCTGCACCGGGCCGGCGCTGCTGGAAGATCCGGCGGTACAGGCGGCCAGCAGCACCGCGGCCAGCACGCCGCCGACCGCGCAACGCCCTACCGGGAGCGCGGAACCTGTGAACCGATCCTGTTGGGTGCGAGACATCCGGGTCCGGGAGTTGTTGTAGTTACCACGATGGCCCAATCACCGCCGATCCGCGCCAGCGTGATCGTCGACAACTACAACTACGAGCACTACGTTGGTCAGGCGATCGACAGTGCACTGTCGCAGACCTACGACCGGCTCGAGGTGATTGTGGTCGATGACGGATCTGTCGATGGCTCGGCCCAGGCCATCGAGGGCTTCGGGGAGCGCGTCACCGCCATCCTCAAGTCCAACGGCGGGCAGGCATCCGCGTTCAACGCGGCGTTTGAGCGGGCCGGCGGCGAGGTGATCGTATTCCTGGATGCCGACGATCTCCTGCTCCCGGACGCGGTGGCCAATGCCGTGGCGGCGATGGAACCGGACGTGGCAATGGTCCACTGGCCGCTATGGGAGATCGACCGGGACGGCGAGCGGACTGGCGGCGTCGTCGACCCCGACCTACCGGAGGGGGATTTCCGCGAAATCGTCCGGCGGCTCGGGCCGGGGGTGGAGGACGTGTGGCCGAATGCCGCGACCTCCGGGAACGCCTGGTCGCGCAAGTTCCTGGAGCAGGTCATGCCGATGCCGCATGTCTTCACCGGGACCGACATCTATCTGTCCGGCCTGGCCGGTGCGTTCGGAAAGATCGTCACGCTGCCCGAGCCCCAGAGCCTGTACCGGGTGCACGGCGCGAACCTGAGCGGGGAACTGTCGTTTGCACGGATGATGGAGCTCGGCTGCTCGTTGTTCGAGGAGCAGAGCCGGGCTCTGGCCGCGATCTACCGCCGGGCCGGGGTCGACTTCGACGCCTCCGTGTGGCCAGAGCACGCGTGGTACCCCCGGATCCAGACCAGCCTCCGGGAACTCGAGCAGCTGCTCGAGCCGGGCGAGGCGTTCGTCCTGGTCGACGAAACGAAGTGGGGAGTGGAAAGCGAGTTCGCCGGTCACCCCGTCATTCCGTTCCCCGAGCACGACGGGCAGTGGGATGGCTGGCCGGAGAATGATCAGGAGCTGATCGCACAGCTGAACCGGGCCAACGCTCAGGGCGTTCGCCTGATCGTGTTCGCCTGGCCGGCCTTCTGGTGGCTCGACGAGTACCCGGAGCTCGCTGCGTACCTCGGCCAGCACTCCCAGCAGGTGCTGAGCAACGAGCACATGCGGGTGTTCGGGCTGGTCAGCCGCGCTGAAGCCGCGACCAGTCGCGGTAGTTCACGAGCCTGACGCCCAGCGCCTCGATCTCCTCGCGTAGGCCTGACTCGGTCAGCGTGGCCAGCTCGACCTCCCGCTCGGTGAGGTAGCTCGAGCTGAAGTCCCCGGTGATCCGGGCCGGGTGGCACGCGAGCTCGGTGAACCCCTCGAGCGCCTCCGCGCGTACGAGCTCCAGCAGGAACTCGCGGCTGATGTATCTGAGCTCGGTCACGTCCGGTTCCCATTGCGCCCAGAAGCCGCCGATGTAGGCCACGTGGCCGTCGTGGCGCAGCGGCAGCCCAAGCGGCGCCACCAGCCGCACGAACGTCGACATCCGGTCCTCCTCGGAGTGCACGTGATGGTGGGAGTCGACGTGAGTGGGATCGGCTCCCGTGAGCGCGCGGAACCGGGCCACCTGCTCGGCGAACGCGGCGGCGGCCTGGTCCGGGTCGTCTAGGTCGACCGGCTCGGGTTCCACGAAGTGCAGCCCGACCGACAGCGACGGGTGCTCGCGGGCGGCGCGGCCCGCCTGCTCGGCCGCCGGCTCGAACACCATCAGGCTGGTGCTGGTGACGATCCCCCGCGTGTGCGCCGCGAGGATCCCCTCGGTGACGCCGGGGGAGAGGCCGAAGTCGTCGGCGTTGACGATCAGGTAGCGCACGCCAGTGGCCTACCCCAGGGCCAGCTCGAGGACGCGGGTGGCGATGCGCCGGCCGTCGAAGTGCTCCTCGGCGATCTCCCGGGCACGGCGGGCATGGCGGTCGTAGTCCGATTCGACCGCGGCCAGCGCGGCCGCGGCCTGCTCGACCGTGTCAAACCGGAGCAGGCCCTCCTCATCGGGCAGCGAGCTGTGGCGCTGGGCCAGCGTCCGCTGGACGACGGCCGGCTTGCCCGCCGCCAGGTAGCTGGCCGTGCGGTCGTTCAGCCACCCGGTCTCCAGGCGGACGTATGGCGCCTTGGCCGCGGAGAACTCGCCGCGCGAGCCGAGCACGTAGTCCCGGTAGGTCTCAGGGGTGGCCGCCACCTGGGCCGCGTCGCGGATCGACCAGCCGAGGTCCTCGAGCCGGCGCTGCTCGCCTTCGTCGCCCAGGCCCCCGAGGGCCAGCTCCAGCCGGGCCGAGGTCAGGGCCGGGAGGCCAAGGAACGGCTCGAACGCCATCTGCTTTGAGTTCTCCACCCACTCGCCGTCGATCTCCAGCGATGACTCATACCACCAGTGCGAGATCGTCGTGTACGGGGCACCGGGGGCCGACGGGGTCGGTGCCCAGGCGTCGAGGGCCACCGGGGTGGGGACGTACAGCCAGCTCACTCCGGCATCCGGGAACGGCCGGTCGGGTGACCCGACGCCCTCGCCGATCGAGATGTAGAGGTCGCGCCCGGAGATGTCCATGTCCCCGTTGGCGGCCCAGATCTGAGCCTCGCCCGGATCGAGATCCACGAACACCGAGCGGCGGAAGCAAGCCACGGTCTCCGAAGACAGGTAGGACAGATCGATCAGCACATCGGCCTCGACCGCGGCTTCGAACGGGAGCGCGCCCGCCGGGGCCAGCTCCACCGGCTGGCCCGTGGCCGAGACAAGCGCCAGCGCGTCCTGCAGCGCATAGCGGCGCAGCCGCTCGGTGAGCGCGCGGACCGCCAGACCCAGTTCGGTTTCCTCGACCCCGGGTTCGACCGTCTCCAGCCACACCACCCGGCAGCCGGCCGCTTGCAGCGACAGCGCCCAGTTCAAGTACGGCCAAAGCTGCTCGGGGTAGTACAGGCTGTTGCCCGCCAGGCACACCTGGAGGGCCATCAGGTGGCTACCGGGGCGGCGGCCGCCTCGAGCAGCGCGCCGAGGACGGTCTCGGCCCGAAGGTGCTCGGCGGCGATCGCCCGGGCGGCCTGGCAGTGGCGTGCGTAGTCGCGCTCGACTGCGGCAAACGCGGACTCGGCCTGATCGATCGTCTGAAATGCGAACAGCCCCTCGCCGGTGGGCAGTGCACAGCCGAAACCGGTGTCCTGCACGATGGCGGGCCGGCCCGCGGCCAGGTAGCTGGCGGTGCGATCGGAGAACCACCCGCTACGCAGGGCCACGTTCTGTTCCTTGGCCACCGAGAACTCGCCGGCCGAGGCGGTTATGTAGCCGCGATAGGCGTCGATGTCCTTTGACAGCGGTCCGGCCGGGCGAACCCGCCAGCCCGCCGCGCGGAGCCGATCGAGCGTGGGCTGGTCCTCCAGGGCCAGGGCCAGCTCAATCGGGGAGCTCACGCGCTGGGGCAGCTCGAGGAAGCGCTGGAACTCCACATCCTTGCTCCAGGTCAGCCTGCGTCCCTCCCACACGATGTCCTTGCTGGTCTGGCGCCAGTTGGCGACCGTGGTGAACGGCCGGCCCTGGAGCGAAGGCGGCCGGCCGGTGTCCCACCAGTCGAGGATCATCGGCGGGCGGGTGGGCCGGTAGGTGTAGCGCTCGACCGGAACCTGGCAGTCGGGTGCGCCGAAGTTCTCTCCGTAGGAGAAGTGGTGAGTGTGGGAGTCCAGGAACTGGATCGTGAACTCGCGGCCCTGGGCCACCTCGATCTGGGGAAGGACGGGATCGGTCTCCAGGTAGAGGCGCACCGGGATGTCCAGGTGGGCTTCCCGCAGCACCATCACCCCGCTCAGATTGACCAGGACGTCGGCGGTCCGCAACGTGCGGTCGAGCGTTTCCTGGCTCGCCCCGTGGAGCGCGTCGTCCTGGGCCACATCACGGTAGGCCCAGGCGTCCTGGAGCCCTACCCGCTCCATCAGCGCGGCCAGGTATGCGATCGCCGGGCCCGCGTCGTCGCACACCGTGTCCTGCACCGGGTCGTAGGGCCAGCGCTGGGTGTCCTCCAGGTAGAACACCTGGTGGCCGAGGCGCCGGAACCCCTCGAGGTACTGGAGCACCTGCCACGCCACGCCGGCGAACGGCATCGCGCCCACGCCGCCGGCCAGCACGATCCGGAGCTCAGCCATGCGCCATCTTCGCCGCCATGTGGGTAACTCGATCGAAAAAGCGCCGCGTGGCACCGGCACGCGCCTGCACCGGGGCAAACCGCTCGTGGCCCAGGAACCGCTCAGCCAGATCGTCGGGCAGGCTGAGCAGCGCATGGCCCGGTTCCAGCTGGGTGCGGTGGCAGTACAGGGCCTGCAGCTTCTGGCCTACGAACGGGACGACGTCCACTACGACCTCGCCTTCCCGGTCCTCGGCCTCGACCCCGAGATCCTCCAACTCGAGTCCCCACAAGCCCGTGGGTAGGTTCCGCCGTCTGAGCTCCCCGGCCAGCCGGCGCATCTCGGCAGCGGACCACACCGACCGGTAGAGCGCCGCGGGGTGCGCGGCCTGGCGAGTGGCCATCCGCGCCAGCTCGTAGGTCGCGATGTGGTCGCTGTGGTAGTACAGACCATCCTCGCCGAAGGTAGCCACCACATCCGGCTGCAGCTCGTCGATGATCCGGGCCAGCTGCCCGGCGATGGCCGATCGGTTAGACCAGCGCAGGCCGCCGTCCTGCCGGCGGTAGCACTTCACGAGGCCCACCCCGAGCGCGGCGCCGGCCTCCCGGAGCTCCTGGGCGCGGACCGCGGGCAGCGTTTGCCGGCTGGCCAATCCGCGGTGGGCGATGGGACCATTTTCGCCCCGGGTCAGGCACACTACCGATGTGGACAGGCCCAGCTCGGCGCAAGCGGCCAGGGTCCCGCCGGCGACCAGGACCTCGTCATCCGGATGGGCGGTGATCACCATCAGGCCCCCGTTCATCGCTCCGCCTCCGCAACCAGCCTCCGGTACAGCGCCTCGTGCCGGTCGACCATGCGCCGGTAGTCAAACCGTTCCACCGCCCGGTTGTGAACGGCCCGGCGGTCGAGCGCAAGCGCGCGGGGCACCAGTGCCGCGAGCCCCTGCCACGACGGCGCCAGGTAGCCGGTGAGCCCCGGCTCGATCAGCTCAGGGACGGCGCCGATGCCCACCCCCAGCACAGGGGTGCCGCAGGCCATCGCCTCGATCACCACCAGCCCGAACGGCTCGGGGTAGAGCAACGGGTACAGGATCGCGGCGGCTCCCGCGAGGAGACGGTTGCGCTCCTCGGTGTCGACCGGTCCCACGTATCTGATCTGGTCGCCGTCGAGGTGAGGGGCGATCCGCTCATCGAAATCCGGCTCGGCCGGGCCGGCCAGGATCAGGGGCATGTCAACCGCGCGGGCGATCTGGATTGCCTCGGCCGGTCCCTTGTCCTCGATCAGCCGGCCCAGGAACAGCAGGTGCCCGTCCCGGCCTTCCCCGAACGGGAACCGGGCGGTGTCGATCCCGTGCGGGATCAGCTCGAGGTGCGGTGCGCCTCCGTACATCTCGGCCTGGAACTCCGATACGACGACCAGCTGCACCTGGGGCAGCCGGCGGTAGGCGGCGATCACGCCGGGCTCCATCTCCACGTGGTGGGTGTGGACGTTCGCCGTATGCACGAGGGGGACGAACGGGAGGCCGAAGTGGTAGCTGTGGCAGTGCACCACGTCGAACTCCTCGGCCTGGGCATACGCGTGGCCCACGTGCATGTACTCGGTGAACTGCCAGTCCCACAGCTCCTCGTCGTACTCGTACCCGCGTTCGTAGTAGAACCGCAGGCCGGCCCTGGTGCGGGAGTCCCCGGTCGCGAACAGCGTTACGTGGTGGCCGCGCTCGACCAGCTCGTCGCACAGCAACGCGACCAGCTGCTGGATCGATTCCCCGGCTCCTGGTTGGACGGCGGTGCTGATCGAGGCGATCTGCGCGATCCGCAGCGGCCGTTCGCTGGGGCTCACCGCCGGGGTTTGAGCAGGGCCGCGCCGCCCCGGTGCGCGCCGCCCGCCTTGGCCGCGCGGATGCCTGCCTCAGCCTCCCGGACGTAGCTCTGGCGCCGGTACAGGTCGGCGTAGCGGCCGTCCAGCTCGACCAGCTCCTCGTGCGTGCCGTGCTCGACGACCTGGCCGCGGTGCAGAACCAGGATCTGCGTCGCGTTGCGGGTGGTGGACAGACGGTGGGCGATGATGAACGTGATCCGACCCTGCATCAGCCGCTCCAGCGCCTCGAGCAGCTGTGACTCGGTCACCGCGTCCAGGGCAGACGTGGGCTCGTCGAGGATCAGGACGGGTGCGTCCTTCACAAACGCCCGGGCGATCGACAGCCGCTGCTTCTCGCCACCCGACAGCGTGGCGCCCCGTTCGCCGACGACCGTGTCGTAGCCCTCGGGCAGTCGCTCGATGAACTCATCGGCGTTGGCGGCCTCGGCGGCGGCGACGACCTCCTCCAGGCTGGCATCCGGCCGGCCGTAGGCGATGTTCTCGCGGATGGAGATCGGGAAGATGAACGGCTCCTGGAGCACCAGCGCGACCTGCTGTCGCAACGAGCGGTACTTGAAGTCACGGATGTCGTGGCCGCCGATGGTGATCCGTCCCTCCCACGGGTCGTAGAAGCGGACCAAAAGGTTGGCCAGCGTGGTCTTGCCGGCGCCGGTCTGACCGACGATCGCCAACACATCGCCGGGCTGCGCCTCGAGTGAGATGTCGTCGAGCGCCTTGCGGGCGGGGTCGTAGCCGAACGAGACGTGCTCGTAGCGGATGGCTCCGCCCATCGTGGCCGCGATCGCGCTGGGCTTGTCCTTGACGTCCGGCTCGAGCTCCAGGACCTCCGAGACACGGTCGGCCTCGGCGGCGGCTTCCTGGATCGTCTGGGCCGTGCTGGTCATGTGCTCGAGCGGCTCATACAGCGAGGTCAGATACGACAGGAACACGATGATCGTGCCCACCGAGAGCTTGCCCCGCAGGGCCAGATCCGCCCCGATGTAGATGATCGCCGCCGTGCCGATCGTGGTCACGATCCCCGAGACCCATTCGAACCAGATGCCGGCCAGCGTCGAGCGCAGGTAGGAGATCACGGTCAGGTCGGCGTAGCGACGGAATCGTTGCTGCTCGATCGGCTCCCGGGTGAACGCCTGAACAGCCGGCATCGCACCCAGCGTCTGCTCGACCACAGAGGTGAGCTGCCCCTCGTAGTCGCGTGACTCGCGCGCCCGGTTCTTGATCGGCTCGGCCATGTAGCGGATCACGATGGCCAGGAACGGCAGCACGGCCAGCGCCACCAGCGTGAGCGTCGGCTCGAGCTGCCACATGATCACGAACATCACGGCCAGCATCACCACGGCCTGGACCGCCGGGATCAGCGCATCGGTGACCAGGGTGGAGATGCAGTAGGAGTCCGCGGTGACCCGCTGCAGCGTGTCGCCAAGCTGGCGACGGCTGTGGAACAGCAGCGACAGCTTCTGCAGGTGGGCGAACAGGTCGGCGGCCAGGTCCCAGACCATTCGCTGGCCAAGCTTCAGCGAGAAGTAGTTGTAGAAGGTGGAGCTGGCCGTGCCGAGCACAAAGATCAGCACCGTGGCGATTACCGCCCACAGGAGCAGTCCGTGCGGGGTCGAGGACCCCGGCAGCACCGAGCTGATGACCTGCGGGGTGTGCTTGTGGCCGAGCACGTTGTCGATGACCAGCGCCAGGGGCCACGGGCGGGCGAGTTCCAGCGCGATGTCGGCCACCATGGTCAGGCACAACAACAGGATCGACGGCCACTGCGGCGTGGCGTAACGCAGTAGCCGGGCCTGCCGGCGCACTGAGCTGACTGGCGGGGTGGAAGCTTGCTCGATCAACGGACGGCTCCGGTGGAATTATCCGGGTACCGGATCGCCGAGCGGGAGGACCTCTGCCGGCTCCGGCTCGGAGGGCGCTGGCTCAAGCGGGCGCCGCAACGCGTGGGCGATCGCCGCGGTAGCGGTCGCGCACTCGTAGGCGAGGCGCAGCAGCAGGCCTGCGGCCAGCGTGCCCAGGACGATCGAGACCGCATCGGCGTCGTTGAGCACGGCCACGATGGCCACGGCCGGCGCTAGCAGCCCAATAAGCAATGCGGCTCGCGGCACGTGGGGCCAGGAGCGCACGCGAATCAGCTGGCGACCCGCGCCGTGCTCCTCGATCGCCACCCGCAGCCGGGCGATGCCCAACATGCCGCCCCGGACCTGGAGGTCCCAGCGGTCCCAGTCTCCGCCCGACCGGATCACCGAGCCCTCGGCCTGGAGCGCCTGCTCCACCGCGCGCACGCGATCCTCGGTGCTCTGCCACTGCTCGCTCCAGAACGCGTAGTCCCGGGGTCGGGGCAGCGCCAAGCGTCGGGGTCCGCGATGGCGCCAGGGGGTGAGCCCGTAGCCGAACCGGCCGCTCAGCCGGGCCAGCGGCTGGAGCAGGTAGAGAACTCCAGTCAGCACGCGCAGCCGCCAGCGTCCCCGGGTATCCGGGAACCGGGCCCGCGCCGCGCCCAGCGATGCGTCGAGGATTTGGGCGGTGATCGCCGCCACCAGCACCGGCGCGGCCAGCAGCAGCGGCTCCCAGAACGCCCCGGCCGCCGACAGGAAGGCCAGGATGACGATGGCCAGGTTCCACTCAGGCATCAGCGGCAGCGACTCGAGCAGACCGCGCCGCGGCCCGTACAGCGACTGGTAGGAGGCGGTGCCCCAGCCTCCGTAATACACGCGCCAGCGCCAGCCGCCCCGGTGCTGGGCGGCGCCGTTGCCGTACAGGCGACCGGCCCAGTCGACGTGACCCGCGGCGCTGTACTTGTCGGGATGCTTTCGCTCCAGCAGCGCCTCGGCCCGGCCGTAGCCGCGCTGCTGGCGCAGGTAAGCCCTGACCGTCCGCCGGCGGTGATGCAGGACCACGGCGCCGGGACTGAAGGAGATTCGCTGGCCTGAGTCGAGCAGCCGCCAGCAAACGTCTACGTCGTCGCCGGCCGCGCGGAAGCGGGGGTCGAAGCCGCCGATCTCCAGCAGCGCGTCTCGCCGGATCGCCATGTTGCACCCGGGGACGTGCTCGGCTTCACGGTCTGAGACGAGCACGTGGGTAGGCCCGCCCGGCGCGTTGGCCACGCACTGGGCCACGGCACCCGACCCGGGGGGCAGGATGTTGGGGCCGCCGACCGCCGCGAACGGGCCGCTGGCGAAGGTCGCGGCGAGGTGCCGGAGCCAGTCCGGGTCGGGGATGGCGTCGTCGTCGAGGTAGGCCACGATCTCCCCTGTGGCGGACTCCAGGCCCGTGTTACGGGCCGAGGACAGCCCGCGGTTGAGAGTCTCGATGACCCTCACGCCCTCGTATTCCCGGGCGATAGCCGGCGAGTCGTCGGTGGAGCCGTCGGAGACGACGATCACCTCGTAGTCGGGGTAGTGGAGCGTCAGGGCGCCCTCGAGGCATTCGCGCAGCGTGGCCGAGCCGTTGTAAGTGCAGACCACCACTGAGATTCGCGGGGCGGGTGAGGTGGGCAGCTCGGGGTTGGGCGCGAACGCCGCGCGCACAGCCTCCAGCGCCGGCTTGGGCTGACCCTCACGGGTGGTCAGGCCGAAGTCCCAGTCGAGGATGTCGTGTCCGCCGCGGTGCCAGCGATCGGTCCATGCGAACACGAACAGGCCGGCGCAGCCCGCGTCCGCGCAGGCTTCGATCTGCCACTGCAGCGTGGCCGCCTGGTGCTCCTCGCCGTTGCGCCGGCTGTCCAGCCCCACCTCGGCCAGCATCAGCGGCCGGTCGTCGGCGATGTTCTGGAGCCGAGCCAGATAGCGCTCGAGCCGGTCTCGCTGCTCGAGGTACACGTTGAAGGCCAGGAAGTCGAAGCTGGGCAGGCGCAGGTACTCGGTGGAGGGGAAGTTCACGTAGGTGATCAGACCCTCGGGATCCTCCTGCTTGGCTGCCTTGCACAGGCGGGCCAGGAAGCGCTCGATCCGCCGCCGCCCGTGCCAGCGCACAATCGAGCTGGGGATCTCGTTGCCGATGGCGTAAGCCAGCACGGCGGGATGGCCGGCGCACGCCCGCACCGTCTCACGCACCGTCTGCTCGATGCTGTCCGCGCGGTCGGTGTCCAGAAAGGCGATGTGCTGCTCCCACGGGATGCCGACCAGCACCAGCAGCCCGTGCGCGTGGGCGAGGTCGAGCAGCCAGCGCTCCGGCGGCGTGTACACGCGGATGGTGTTGATCCCGGAGCCGGTCATCTGGGCGAAGTCGCGCGTCGCGCTCTCCGGGTCGAAGCCGCCTCCCAGCTCGGAGCTGAACGGTCCGTAGGTGACGCCTCGCACCGACAGCTTCTGGGTGCCCAGGTAGAGCGACTTGCCCCGCACCGAGGGCCGGGCGGCGGGATCGGCGGAGCCCGCCGGCTCGGGCGCGACCTGACCGATCTCTTGTATCGAAGCCCGCCCATCCGGGGCCCGCCCACCAAGCCCACCCAGCTCAGTCAGTGTTTTCTCAGCTAATGCGTTTGTCATCGTCAGTTCCCCCGCGGCAAGCGGAAATCGCCGCCACGGGGCAGCAGCGCCGCTCGGGCGCGATTCAGCCGTGCTCTGTAGTTAGTAGTCCCGGCCAAGGGCCCACACCGGAAAGTAAGAACAAGATAAAGAGAGCAGAGTTGCGGTGGCAGACAAATTCGTTGCATCTGGGCTCGATCGATTGATTTAGCGCTTTCAGCACCATTCGCCGACCCTGACTCGCTGGTGTTCGGCCGATCGGCGGTCGCGGCCCGCGGCCGATCGGCGGTCGCGGTCCCACGCCCTGGTGAAATCCGTTTCCCTCGACCGCTTAGAACACGGCCGAAGCCCCGCAGTTGCGGGCTAAGACCCTTCTCACAGGAACCGCCACCAGACCGGTCACCGGTCGGTCTTCCGGCGGCTATAGAGACCGCGCCCTACCGCGCGTGTCACGCTAGATATGGACCTTCTGGACGTTTCTCGGGGACGCGGGCGGGGCTTTAGTCGGCCCCGGCGATCGCCCGGGCCGCCAGGCGGCCGCTGAACACACAGCCACCCAGGAACGTGCCCTCCAGGGAGCGTTTGCCGTGCATCCCGCCGCCGCCGAACCCGGCCGCCTCGCCCACCGCATACAGGCCGCGTATGGGCTGGCCGTCGGCCCGCAGCACCTGGGATGACAGATCGGTCTGGATCCCGCCCAGGCTCTTGCGAGACATCACGGTCATGCGAATGGCGATCAGCGGCATCGCCTTGGCGTCCACGATCCGCCGGTAACGGCAGGTCCGCAGGCGGCCGCCCCGCCAGTTGCGTAGCGACTGGATGCGGCGCAGCTGGTCGTCGTTGAACAGGCCCTTGCCCCGGGCGATGGTGGCGTCAAACCGCGTGACCTCTCGCTCCATCTGCTCGACGTCCAGGGCGCCGTTGCCGACGATCCCCTCCATCTTTTCACCCAGCTCGCGAAGCGAGCGAGCCGTGACGAAGTCCGCGCAGTGCCGGGTGAAGTAGCGGATCAGGGTCGGCTTGCCGAGCAGGACCGAGAGCAGGAACCGAACGAGGTGCTTCTTGCGGATCTGGGGGTTGTGTTCGGAGCCGGAGACATCGAGCTCGCGCCGGGCGATCTTCCAGTTGCAGACCAT
>DASZGO010000010.1:0-2594 GCA_035938755.1 Solirubrobacteraceae bacterium
GGCGGGGAGGGTTCGCTTGGCGTCGGCCCGGGCCAGCAGGAGCAGGTCACCCACCAGTCGACGCATGCGCCGGGCCGAGCGCAGCGCGGCCTGCGCGGTGTCAGCCTGCTCTCCCTCGAGCTCCTCGGCCAGCAGCTCCAGGCTGGCCAGCACGCTGGTCAGCGGGGTGCGGAGCTCGGGGGACGCGTCGGCCACGAATTCGCGCTGCCGGGACAGCATGGCCTCGGTGCCGCTGCGGGCATCGTCGAGGCTCTGGAGCATCCCCTCCAGCGTGCGCGCCAGCTCGGCCACCTCGTCCTCGGCCTTGGGCAGCGGCACGTGCCGGCTGGGGTCACGCGTGCGTTCGATCTCGCTGGCCGCCTCGGTCAGCTCCTTGATTGGGCGGATGGCGCGTTGCGCGGTGGCGAGCCCGGCCAGTAGGGCCAGGAAGGTCCCGCCCAGCACGCCCAGCAGAAGGAAGAACTGGATGCGCGCGATTGTGTGGTCGAGGTCCGAAAGCGGACGTGCGTACACCAGCCACACGTTTCCGCTGGGCTTTACCGGCAGCTGCCGCGGGACCACGATTCGGTAGCCCAGCTGCTGGAAGGTCCCGGGGCGGTCGGGGGGCGGGAAGTCCGGAGCCACCAGGGTGCTGTGCGTGCCCCGCTTGTGCAGGACCTGGTCCTGGGTGCACAGCAGCACGCCGCCGTCGGAGAAGATGCGGATCTGCGCGTGCTCGGCCGAGGTGAAGTCGCTGAGGTCGATGGTCGTGTTGCGGCAGCCCAACTCACCGTTGGGCAGCCAGGTGAGCCGCAGCTGGCGGGACAGCGAGAAGGCCGTGTTGCGGACGTCGTCGTTGAACTGGCCGCGGACCTGCCGCGCGGTGAGCACCCCCACCAGCGCCGCGAACGCCGCCAGGATCACGAACGTCAGCGCCGCCGATCCGCCAGCCAGCCGCCAGCGGATGGGCAGCGACCTATACGCGGAGAACGTAGCCCGCGCCGCGGATCGTATGGAGGAGCCGAGGTTCACCACCGGCTTCAAGCTTCCGTCGCAGGTTGGAGACGAACACCTCGATGGTGTTCGTCATCGAGAATGGGTCGTAGCCCCATACTTCGTCAAGCAACCGCTGTCGAGAAACCACGATGCGCTCATTTCGCATTAAGTACTCAAGCAGCTCAAACTCACGCTGAGTTAAGTCGATGCGGCGGCTGGAGCGGGTCACCTCGTGGGTGTCGGGATTTAGCTTGAGGTCGCCCACGGCCAGCGTGGCCTGCCCCCGGGGCGGCCGGCGCCGGAGCAGCGCCCGCAGCCGGGCCAGGAGCTCCTGGCGCTCGAACGGCTTGACCAGGTAGTCGTCTGCGCCGGCATCGAGCCCCTCCACCCGTGATTCCACGGCGTCCCGAGCGGTCAGCACCAGGATCGGAACGTCGTCCGCGGAGCGCAGCCGCCGAGCCACCTCGATTCCGTCCATGCGGGGGAGCCCCAGGTCGAGAATGACCAGATCGGGCAGGAACGCATGCGCCTCGTTGAGCGCGGTCACGCCGTCGCCGGCGATCTTGACCTCGTAGCCGTCAAGCCTCAGGGAGCGCTGAAGGACCTGAGCGATCGCCTCGTCGTCCTCGACGACCAGCACCCGGGGAGACCGGTCGAAATCGGTCATTAGCCGAAATGGTACGGCGGACGCACGCTGGCCCCGCGGCAGGAGGCCGTCCCGGTCCGTCGAAGCCATGAACTCGGAGATGCCCGCACGAAAGCGAAAGAAGGGCAAAAGCCGGGCTGCCGGGCGCTGGCTCGATGACCTGTGGCCGCGGGGCGCGCCCCGCCTGGAGCTAGAATCCCACCAACTTGACGTCCTCGCCCTGGCGCTGCTAGCGCTCGGAATCTTCCTCGGGGGCGTGGCTTACCTCCACTGGGCTGGCGGCACCCTGGGCCGGGGGGCGGTCAACGCGGCCCGCCTGGGCTTCGGCGCCCTGGGCTACGCGCTGCCGGTGGCGCTCGGGCTGGCCGGGGTGCTGATCCTGATGCGGGAGACGCGCCCGCCGATGCGTCCGGTGCGGACCGGTGTGCTGTGTCTGATCCTGGGCCTGACGCTGGCCGTGGCTGCGGGGACCTTCGGGCTGGGCCCGGGCTCGCTCAGCGGTCACGCGGCCTGGCGCGCGCATGCGCTCGAGGCCCGCGGCGGCGTGCTGGGCCAGGCCGAGCTGTGGGTCCTGGCGCACGTGATCTCGACTGTGGGCGCGCAGATCCTGTCGGTGTTCCTGGTGCTGGCCGGGGTGATCCTGGTCTCCGGCGCCGGCCTGGCCGGCGTGATCCGGGCCACCTCCGTGGGCGTGGCCGGCACCGGCCGGGCGATCAAGCGCTCAACCGAGGAGCTGGCCCAGACCATGGCCTGGCGTCCGGACCCCGAGGCGTATGCCGACCCGCCGCCCCCGGCTGAGGCCATGCTGCCACCGGAGCCCGACACCGCGGAGCTCGTAGTCCGGGCCACCCACGTGGAGGCCCCGCCGATCGAGTCCGACGACGCCGAGGAGGAACCGTTTGACCTCCCAGCCGGACCCGAGGACGACGAGCAGGAAGGCTTCGATCCGCCTCAGGAGCCCGCCGATCCCCCG
>DASZGO010000011.1:0-14773 GCA_035938755.1 Solirubrobacteraceae bacterium
GAGTGGCCGGACATGGCTTGAGTTTAGGACCTACCTGGCCCACAGCACCCGCAGTAGCATCCGGCCGGCCATGCCGGCCACGGTCAATTCAGCGATCTTCAAGGCCTACGACATCCGCGGGCTGTACGGCTCGGACATCGACGCCACGGTGGCCGAGATGATCGGCCGGGCGTTCACCCGGGTGATCGCCGAGCAGGCGGGCAAGGCCCCGGCCGGGCTTCAGCTCGGTGTGGGCCACGACATGCGATTGAGCGCGCCCGAGCTGGCGGCGGCCTACTGCCGTGGCATGTGCGCGGAGGGGGCTACGGTCCTGGACGTGGGCCAGGTCGCGACCGAGATGCTCTACTACCTCGTCGGCTCACGCGAACTGGACGGCGGGGTGATGTGCACCGCCTCGCACAACCCCAAGGCCTACACCGGGGCCAAACTCGTGGCGCACGGCGCCGTCGCGCTGTCCGGAGATGCCGGGATCGGCGACATCCGGGACCTCATCGAGCGCGGGTTGGGCGAGCCGCCAGGCGGAGGACGGGCCCAGGAGCTCGACATCTACCAGGAGTTCCACACCGCGGCCATGCGGTTCATCGATCCCGGGGCGGTACGGCGGCTGCGGGTGGTGGTGGACGGCGGCAACGGCATGGCCGGTCCAATGGTCGGGCCGCTGCTCGAGGGGCTGGGACTCGATCTGGCCGAGACCTACTGGACGCCGGACGGCGAGTTTCCGGATCACGAGCCCAATCCGCTGCTGCCTGAGAACCGCGAAGCCATCATGCGGGCGGTGGTCGAGCAGCAGGCCGATCTGGGCATGGCCTGGGACGGCGATGCGGACCGCTGCTTCTTCATCGACGAGACCGGGGCCTTCGTGGACGGGGACTTCCTCACGGCGCTGCTGGCCGAGTCAATGCTGGAAAAGCATCCCGGGGCCACGATCCTCTACGACGTACGGGCCAGCCGGGCGGTCAACGACACCGTGGAGCGGGCCGGGGGGCGAGCCCTGATCAACCGGGTCGGACACGCGTTCTTCAAGCAGCGCATGCGGGAGGAGGACGACGCGGTGTTCGGCGGCGAGGTGTCCGGTCACTACTACTTTCGCGACTTCTACTGCGCGGACTCGGGCACGCTCCCCGCGCTGCTGATCCTTGAGCTGTTGTCGCGGCGCGGGCAGAGTCTCGCTCAGCTGCTCGACCCCTACCGGGGTCGGTACTTCATCTCGGGCGAGATCAACTCGGAGGTGGCCGACCAGGCGGCCAGGCTCGAGGACCTGGCCGGGCGCTACGGCGACGCGCGCCAGCATCGGCTGGACGGGCTGTCGGTCGACTACGACGACTGGCACTTCAACGTGCGCCCGTCGAACACCGAGCCGCTGCTGCGGCTGTGCCTGGAGTCCCTGGTCTCGCGCGAGGACATGGAGCGCCGGCGAGACGAGGTGCTGGCCGTGATTCGATCTTGAGTACGTCGGAGTCCTCAGGCCAGGACCAGGCCGGGTTCGCCGCGGCCGCGGCCGCCGGCATCCACCGTCTGGCCGTGCCGACGCCGTTCGCCGTGGGCCGGGTCAACTGCTACCTGATCGAGGACGAGCCGCTGACCCTGATCGACACCGGTCCCAACTCCGGGAAGTCGCTCGACGAGCTCGAGCAGGCGCTGGCGACCCACGGGCACGCGGTCGAGGACCTGGAGCTGATCGTGATCACCCACCAGCACATGGACCACCTGGGGCTGCTGGAGATCCTGGCCCGACGGTCGGGAGCCGAGGTGGCGGCACTGCACCTGCTCGAGCCCTACCTGGCCAGGTTTCCGGAGAACCAGGCGGCCGACGACGACTTCTCGCAGGCGATCATGCGGCGCCACGGGATCCCGGCCGACGTGGTGACCGCGCTGGGTGGGATCGGTAGCGCGTTCCGGGCCTTCGGCTCACGCGGGAAGGTGACGCGCCGCCTGCACGACGGCGAGGTGCTCAGGCTGCGCGACCGCAGCTTTTTGGTCCTGCACCGACCCGGCCACAGTCCGTCCGACACCATCTTCTGGGACCAGGAGCGGCGCATGCTGATCGCCGGCGACCACCTGCTGGCCCACATCTCTTCCAATCCGCTGATCTCCCGCCCCTTGGGCGGGGTAACCGACGGTGAACGGCCGCACGCGCTGATCCAATACATCGAGTCGATGCGGGCCACGCGCGAGCTGCCCATCGACCTGGCCCTGACCGGTCACGGAGACCCGATCCACGATCACGTGGCGCTGATCGACGAGCGGCTGCGGCTGCATCGGCGTAGGGCGGAGAAGATTCTGCGCATGCTCGAGCCGGCGCCGCTGACGGCCTACGAGATCGCGCTCAAGATGTGGGGCAACGTGGCGGTCACCCAGGCCTACCTGACTCTGTCCGAGGTGCTGGGTCACATTGACCTGCTGGCCCGGGACGGGCTGGTCAGCGAACGCGACGACGGCGACGTCGTGCGGTTCGAAGCTGCGGGCTGACGGGCCTAGCCGGTGAAGGCCGAAGTGCCCGGGCGCAGCGGCGACACCGTGGTCTGCTTGCACTCGAACGCGCCACCCGGGATCGACACGTGGAGGGTCGCGGTGTCGTTGGGCGGGATCACCTGAAGGCCGGACGCGGTGGTGCAGGGCAGGTTGGGGACCGCGCCGTGGGTCACGAACACCCGGAATGACACCGTGGACCCGGGGGCCACGTTCAGGGAGACGACCGGCACGCTACCCGCCATGTCGGTGGTGACGCGCTGGGGCGTGGTGGGCAGACCGTGTCCTGACTTGTCGAGCCACAGGATGCCCGGGAAGCCGGAGGTGTGGCAGGTGACCGACCCGGTGTTCTTCAGGGCGAAGCCCAGCTCGCCGTGCCCGGTCGCTCCCTGCTGGCCGAGGAAGGACAGCGCCAGCGTGCTGGCCCGGCACAGGCCGGGTCCCGACGGCTTCGGCGCGGTGGTGGATGTGGTGACCGTGCGGGTGACGGTGGCGGTTGTCGCGGCGCTGGTCGGAGTGGTCGGGGCGCCGCTGGTGGAGGAGCTCTTGGAGCTCCCGCAGGCCGACGCCACGCCGACCAGCAGGACCAGGGACAGAGCAACCGCGCCACGCCTCATGGCATGAGGTTTCGCCGCGCGCCCCGGACCTCCTGCCTGGCCGCACTGTCACGGCCACCTGACACTATCTGCGCACCGTGGCCACACCCTCCGGGAACGACGAGGTTCGGGCCGACACGTCCAAGTTGGTGGCAGCCCTAGACCGGCTGTCCCCCTACTGGGCGCCTCAGCTCGTCGTGGCCGTGGCGATCCTGCTGGATCTGGCGCTGTCCGGGCAACTGACCATCGGGCCCCGCTGGTTGCTGCCCGCGGTCGAGGGCGGGCTCCTGATCGCGCTGGTCATGATCTTGCCCCACCCCCGCGTGCGTCACACCGCGCTGCGGCGGTATCTGTCGATGGGGTTCATCGGGCTGGTCAGCGCGGTCAACGCCGTGTCTCTAGGGCTGCTGGTGCACTACCTGCTCCACGGCCATACGTCGAACGGCCGGACGCTGGTCTATTCCGGAATCGTGCTGTGGGTGACCAACGTGCTGCTGTTCGGGCTGTGGTACTGGGAACTCGACCGCGGCGGCCCGGTGGTCCGGCGCGAGCGAGAGCATGCGGCGGCAGACTTTCTGTTCCCCCAGATGACCGCGAAGCGCTGGGCGCCCAAGGGGTGGATACCGGGACTGGTCGACTACCTCTACACGTCGTTCACCAACGCCTCCGCGTTCAGTCCCACCGACACGATGCCGCTGACCGCGACGGCCAAGTGGCTGATGGCCGCGCAGGCGTCGATCGCGCTGGTCACGATCGGTCTGGTCGTGGCCCGGGCGGTAAACATCCTGTCCTGAGCATGCGCCGAAAGATCAACTGGGAGCTGGTTACCTGCGGGGTGCGCGGCCACGTCCTGGTCGGCACCGACGCCCGGACGCTGCGCGACGAGCACGCTTCGTTCGCCCGCGAGCTGGCCGGGCTGCGGTGGCACAGGTGCCTGCGCTGCGATACCTGGACTCCGGTGCCACCGCCGGAGGACCCGGCGCGCGAGCATCCCCCGGACCGGCTCGAGATCCAGATCCCCGAGCGGGGCAAGGCGCTGCGCGACAAGATCGTGCTCCGGGTGATCGCGGTGGACCGGGTGATCCACTTCGTGGTCTTGGGACTGCTGGGGATCGCCGTGCTGTTCGTGGCCCGGCATGAGACCAGCCTGCGGGGGGACTTCTACCGGGTGGTGGCCGACCTGCAGAGAGGCGTGGGCGGCGGACCGGTCCAGAACACACCGCAGCACGGCGTGCTGCACGAGCTGGCCAAGCTGTTCGCGCTGCGCGCCGGCACGCTGACCCGCGCCGGGCTAATCATTCTGGCCTACGGGATCTTGGAGGGCGTCGAGGCCGCGGGCCTGTGGTTCGCCAAGCGCTGGGCCGAGTACCTGACGTTGGTGGCGACCACGATCCTGCTGCCGCTCGAGGTGTACGAGCTGATCAACGGGGCCACGGCGCTGAAGGTGATCGGGTTCATCATCAACCTGGCCATCGTCATCTACCTGCTGTTCGCCAAGCGCTTGTTCGGCCTGCGCGGGGGCGGGAAGGCCGAGCTGGCCGAGCGCGCGGCGGAGATGAGCTGGGAGCACATCGAGCGGACCAGCCCGCCGGAGCCAGCGCCGGTTGGCTGAGCTGCAGTCCGCCGAGCTCGAGCGCCAGATTGGTGATGTGTGCCGGAGCCCTTGATTTCTGCCGTCAAGAGGCCGATCATCGTAGGAAGGAAATAGGCGATGTCCTCCTCGTTGGTATGGAAGCTGGTTCTGGCCTCCGCATTGGGGGCGGCCATCCTGCTCGGCGCAGTGGCGCGGGCGCCCCGCCGTCCCGTCCCCCCGACCGATCTGCGGGCGCTGGTGGCCGGCGCATTGCTGCTGTATGGGGTGGGCCTGATCGCGGCCCTGAGCCACCGGCCCACGCTGGCCGCAGTCCTCTACGGCTCCGGGATCGCGATTTCGGCGCTGGCCGGATGGATGTCGCGCGGCGCCGACTCCGGAGATCCACCGGGAGGCTCCGGACGTTCGGAGGAGCCGCCGCCCCCGGACACCAAGACCGGAGGTGGGTTCGATTGGGAGGCGTTCGAGCGCCAGTTCCGTGACCGCGCGCCCGGACGCGAGCGCCAGCCCGTCGCCTAAGCGCCTCCGTTCGGCGACAGCAGGCGCTCGTGCAGCCGGGTGTCCCCGCTCAGCTCGGGATGAAAGGCCACGGCAAGCGTCTGGCCCTGTCTGACCGCGACCGGATGCCCGTCGACCGAGGCCAGAATCTCGACCTCCGGGCCGTGGTCACGAACCCAGGGGGCCCGAATGAACACCGCGTGCAGCGGCCCACCGACCAGGCCGCTCACGTCGAGATCGATTTCGAATGACCGAAGCTGGCGGCCGAATGCATTGCGCTCGGTGTCGATGTCCAGCACGCCCAGATGCTCCCGGTCCAGCACGATCATCCCGGCACAGGTGCCCAGCACCGGCTTGCCGGCTACGACCAGCTCGCGCAGCGGTTCAGCCAGGCCCTCGCGCTCGATTCCCATCGTGATCACGGTCGACTCACCGCCCGGCAGGACCAGCGCGTCGAGCCCTACCAGATCGGCCGGCACCCTGACCTCCCGCGGCTCGGCCCCAACCGCACGCAGCATCTTGCCGTGCGCTTCGAAGTCGCCCTGCAGGGCGAGGATGCCTACCCGTTGTCGGGCCACCGCTGCTACCAGCCGCGGGGGGCCAGGAGCTGCTCATCTTCGAGCTTGGAGGTCTCGAGGCTGGCCATGGCCTGTCCCAGCCCGGTCGAGGCAGCGGCCACCCGGGCGGCATCCTGGTAGTGGGTGGTGGCTTCGACGATCGCGCGCGCGCGCCGGTCCGGATCCTCGGACTTGAATATCCCACTGCCGACGAACACCCCTTCGGCGCCCAGCTGCATGACCAACGATGCGTCGGCCGGCGTGGCGATCCCACCGGCGCAGAACAGGACCACCGGCAACCTCCCGTCAGCGGCCACCTGCCGCACCAGGTGCAGAGGAGCGCCCAGTTGCTTGGCCGCGGTGGCCAGCTCGGCGTCATCGAGGCCGGTCAGCCGCCGTATCTCCGAGCGGATCAGCCGCAGGTGCCGCACGGCTTCGACGATGTCGCCGGTGCCTGCCTCGCCCTTTGAGCGGATCATGGCCGCTCCCTCGCCGAGCCGCCGCAGGGCTTCGCCCAGGTTGGTGGCCCCGCACACGAACGGGACTCTGAACGCCCACTTATCGATGTGGTTGGCCTCGTCGGCCGGGGTCAGCACCTCGGACTCGTCGATGTAGTCGACTTCCAGCGCCTCCAGAACTTGCGCCTCGGCGAAATGGCCGATCCGGGCCTTGGCCATCACCGGGATCGTCACCCCCTCCTGGATGGCGCGAATCATCTCCGGATCGGACATCCGCGCCACGCCGCCGTCCCGCCGGATGTCGGCCGGAACTCGCTCCAGAGCCATCACCGCGGAGGCGCCGGCATCTTCGGCGATCTTGGCCTGACCAGGCGTCACCACGTCCATGATCACGCCGCCCTTCAGCATCTCGGCCAGGCCGGCTTTGACCGTGAACGTAGCCTCGTCGCGCGGGGACTCAAGCTCGTCGGCCATGCGCCGCAGTGTAGCCCGCGGGTAGCGTGTGTCCGATGGACGACTGTGTGTTCCGGCCGCTATCCGAGGGGCGGTTCGAAGCCACCGAGCTGGCCCGCGGGCCGTGGGATCCGCAGGCCCAGCACGGCGGAGCAACCGCGGCGCTGCTGATGCGGGAGTTCGAGCGGCTCGCCGGTGGTGAGGACTTAGCCCTGGCCCGCGTGACCTATGAGCTGCTCCGGCCGGCGCCGTTGGCGGAGCTCGAGGTGGCGGCTGAGGTGGTGCGGCCGGGCAAGCGGGTCCAGCTGCTGGAGGGGTCGATCCGCAGCCCGGAGGGCACGGAGATCGTCCGGGCCCGGGCGCTGCGTATACGTCCGGCGCAGCTGAACGGCGCCTCCCCTACCGAGCTGGTGCCACCCCCGGCCGGCCCGCAGGCCGGCCAAGACCGACCGCCGGGGTTCACGGCGCCGGCGTCGCCCACGTTCTTCCCCAACGCGATCGAGATCCGGTTCGTGGCCGGCGCATTCGGCGGTGGTCCGGCGACCGGCTGGTTTCGACTCAAGGTCCCGCTGGTGGCGGGCGAGGACGCCTCGCCCCTGCAGCGGCTGGCCGCGGCGGCCGACTTCGGCAACGGGATCAGCACGGTGCTGCAGTGGAAAGAGCACCTGTTCATCAATCCTGACCTCACGGTGTACCTGGACCGCGAACCGGGCGGCGAATGGATCGGGCTGGAGTCCCGGACCACGCTGGCCGCCGGCGGCATCGGCACCGCGGAGAGCGTCCTGTATGACCAGCGAGGACGCGTGGGCCGCGCCATCCAGGCCCTGCTGGTGGCTCCGCGCTAACGCTTGCGCAGGAACGACAGAAGCCCCCCGGCCACCAGGATCTGCCGCTCGTGCTCTGAGAAGTCGTGGCCCAGGGCCAGATCCGCTCCGGTGTCCTCGATCCGCGCGGTGATCGTCTCGGCCCCCGACTCGAGCTCCTGGCGAAGCTGTGGGAGGTCCCAGGTCTGCCCCACCTCGGCCTGGTCGTAGTCAGCGGGATCGTCGAACAGGAGCGCCACGATTCCCTGCGCGATCAGGTTGCGCCGATGGATGCGGGCAAACGACTTGGCGATCACCGCCTTAACACCGAGGACCAGTGGGGCCAGCGCCGCGTGCTCGCGGGAGGAGCCCTGGCCGTAGTTGTCTCCGGCCACGATGAAGCCGCTCCCCCAGTCCTTGAGGCGCTGGCGGAACTCGGGATCGCGGATGCGCAGCGTGAACTCGGCGATCGCGGGCACGTTCGAGCGGTAGGCCATCACCTCGACGCCGTCCGGGGCCAGGTCGCCGGTGGAAATGTTGTCGGGCTGAACGGTGGCGATCCGGGCTCTCAGCGAATCGCCCAGCGGCTGGTGCGGCGGCGGACGCTTGATGTTGGGGCCGCGCGGGATCTCGATCCGGTCCGCTTGTGACACGTCGGCCGGCGGGAATATGTGCACGTCTTCGACGTAGGGGCGCAGCTCGGGCATCGGTAGCAGCTCCGGAGGCTCTCCGTACTCCCGGGGGTCCTGGATCTGGCCGGTGAGCAGCGAGGCGGCCGCCACGGCCGGAGAGCAGAGATAGACCGAATCGTCGGGGGTGCCGGACCGGCCGGGGAAGTTGCGGTTCATGGTGCGTAGCGAGTTGGCCCCGGACGGCGGGGCCTGGCCCATTCCCACGCAGGGGCCACACACGGGCTCGAGCATCCGCACGCCGCCGTCCGACAGCTGCCGATACACCCCCGACTCGGCTATCGCCGTGAGGATCTGACGTGACCCGGGTGTCGCCGTGGCCGCGAGGTCCGGGTGGACGATCTGACCGCCCCGGTCCGCGAGGATCGCCGCGGGCAGGGCCAGGTCGTCGTAGCCCGAGTTGACCGAGGAGCCAATACACACCTGGGCCAGCGGCGTCCCGGCCACCTCCTCCACGGGCACCACGTTGTCCGGGTTGTGCGGCTTGGCCACCAGCGGGCCCAGCTGGTCCAGGTCGATCTCGATGCGCTCGTCGTACTCCGCCCCAGCCTCCGCGGCCAGCTCGAGAAAGTCCTCGGCCCGGTCCTGGCGCTCCAGCCAGCCGCGTGTTTGGTCGTCGGCCGGAAACACTCCGGCGGTCCCTCCCAGGTCGGCGATCATGTTGGCGATCGTGGCCCGCTCGGGAATCGACAGCTCGGCCGTCCCGGGCCCGCTGAACTCCAGCACCTTGTTCTTGCCCCCGCTCGTGGTGAGGCGGCGCAGGAGCTCCAGGATGATGTCCTTGGCCTGGACCCAGGGGCGCTGAAGCGATCCCTCGAGCCACACCTCGACCACCGCCGGGCAGGCGATCTCGAACGGGTACCCGCCCAGCACCACCGCCACATCGAGCCCGCCGGCCCCGATGCCGATCATCCCCAGGCAACCGGCCTGGGTGGTGTGGGAGTCCGCGCCCACCAGGGTGTGGCCCGGCTTGCCGTAGCGCTCCATATGGATGTAGTGGCTGATCCCGTTGCCCGGCCGGGAGAAGTGCAGCCCGTACTTGCGGGCCAGCGCCTGGAGCATCCGGTGGTCGTCCGGGTTCTTGTAATCCAGCTGGACCACGTTGTGGTCCACGTACTGGACCGCGCGCTCCACCTTGACCCGCGGGACCTCGAGCTCCTCGAACTGCATCAGCGCCATGGTTCCGGTGGCGTCCTGCAGCAGCGCCTGGTCGATGTTCAGCGAGATCGGCCGGCCGGGTTTTAGCTCGCCCTCGACCAGGTGCTGTTCGAGGATCCGGCGGGTGAGGCTCGACGGCACCTCGCTAACCGTAGCTCGCCCGCGCGCGGGCCACGAGCTGGCCGCCGGCCCGAGCGGTTGCGGCGTCGCGCGAGGCCTCGAGCTCCAGGAAGGTTCCCACGGGTGCAGGTGCCTCGAACTCGATCTCGATCCCCCGCAGCCCGTCTCCCCCGGCCAGGGCCATCGCCTCGACCAGCGCCGCGGCCACGATGCCGGGATGGGCCACGCCGCGCTCGGGCCCCTGGTGGTCCTGCTTGAGAAAGCAGCGTCCGGCCACGCCGCCCCCGGCGGTGGGCCGGAGCTCGGCCAGCAGGCCGAACAGGTTGGCCCGGCCGCAGCCGAAGCACAGGTCGTGATGGATCAGCGGCTCGGGCCCTGCCGCGGCCGTCACTTCAGCCGGAAGGCCTTGATCCGCACGTCGTACTGCTGCGCGTCCCGCGAGTACACGCCGTAGGCCAACGCCTGGATCAGCGACAGCAGCGCGGTGTGCGAGCGCACAAACGCGGGCGTGTTGGACGAGTAATACAGACGGATGCGGGCCAACCGGGCCACCTCGGACAGCGTCGCGTCGGTGATGGCCAGCGTGGGTGCCTTGCGGTGGCGGGCCAGCTTCATGGTTCGCGTGATCAGCGGATGGGGCCGACCCGCGGACAGGCCGATGACCAGCGTCGCCTCGTCGATCCGGCTCAGCCGGCCCAGAGCCTCCTGCGACGGGCTGGCCACGATCTCGGCCCGAAGGTCCAGCAGCATCAGCAGATGCCGCAGGTAGCTGGCGAAGAACGCCATCTGGTCCGTTCCCGCGATCAGCACCTTCTCGGACGAGACGATTGCGTCGATCGCCGCCTCCACGGCGGAGCGCGACAGCTTGTGCGCGGTGTCCTCGACGTTGACGTGGTCAGCCGCCAAGGCGCCCTCGAACTCCGTGTGGTCCAGCGAGAACAACGGCGTGACGGCGCTGGCGCTGGCCACGCCGGGGGCCCGCCGACGGTACTCGTCCCGAGCCGCCTGCTGAAGCTCAGGGAAGCCTTCGAAGCCCAAGGCTTGGGAGAACCGCACGACCGTGCTGGACGACGTGCTCGCCCGCTTGGCCAGCTCCTCGGCGGTTTGGAATGCCGCCTCGTCCAAATGGTCGACGATGTACTGGGCCACGTCCTTCTGCGAGCGGGAGAACTCCTCGAACCGCGAGCGGATGTAGGCCGAGAGGGCCTGGCGGGTGGGTGACTCCGTCGCGGTGGAGCTCGATCCGGAGGCGCGAGCGTTGCTCGATCCGGAGGCGCGAGTGGTGCTGACGGTCTGCTTCATGGGCAGGCCAGTCATTCGACGCCTGCCCCGGCGCTTCCTTCAGGAAGTGGGTTGATCCGCTTCCTGATTCTGCTTTCGCTCGGCCAGAACCTGGCCCACGATGTAGACGATCAGCACGTTGACTATCACGCCGACGCCGATGAACGTGACCAGCAGCGCCAGAGTCTGTCCCAGAGCTTCTCCGCTCGCCATCACCATGAGCCTACAAGACGCCGCCACTGGTAGCGTCGCCCTGCACGCAGGCCCCGTAGCTCAGTGGTAGAGCAGCCGGCTCATAACCGGTCGCGCCCAGGTTCGAATCCTGGCGGGGCCACTGGGCGGGTGGTGGGGAGGCAGTGGGCGGGCACCAAATCACCGGTGGACCAGCTCTCCCAGCGCCTTCCGCAACGCCTTGCGATCCACCTTCCCGACCCCGGTCAGGGGCACCTCGTCCACCACGTGGATCTCCCGCGGATACTTGTATCCGCCGATTCGTTCCCGGCCCCATTGCACCAGCTCCTGGCTGGTGGCCTGGGCGCCGGGCCGCAGAGAGACGAAGGCCACCACCTCCTCCCCGCTCACCTCGTCGAGCCGCCCGATCACCCCGGCGCGCTCGATCGCCGGGTGCTCCAGCAGGGCGTCCTCCACGTCCCTTGGGTAGACGTTGAAGCCGCCGCGGATGATCAGATCCTTCTTGCGATCGACGATGAACACATACCCCTGGTCGTCGACGTAGCCGAGGTCTCCGGTGTGCAACCAGCCGTCGCGCAGCGCCTCCTGGGTCGCCTCAGGCGAGTGCCAGTAGCCCTGCATTACCCCCGGCGAGGCGGCGCAGATCTCCCCCACCTCGCCGGGCGGTAACGGCCGCAGCTCGTCGTCCAGGATCCGCACCTCAGTTCCCGGCACCGGCAGCCCCACCGAGCCCGGCTTCTCGCGACCTACGGGGTTGGTGGCGATCAGCGCGGCCGTCTCGGTCAGGCCGTAGCCCTGGCGAATGCTGACCGACGGGACCCGCCGCATGAACTCCTCGGCCACTTGAGGAGCCAGCGGAGCCCCGCCCGACGACAAGTAGCGCAGGGAACTGAGGTCGCGGTCCTCCAGCGGTTGCGAGAGCAGGATCTGGAGCATCGTGGGCACGACCGCCGTCTGCTGGATCTGCTGCTGCTCGATCATGTCCAGGAACAGCTGTGGATCGAACCAGCGCAAGAGGACGCCGACCCCCTGCTCAGGGTTATGCAGCCCGGCGATCGTCACCAGCAGCCCGTAGGAATGCGATAGCGGCAGCGTGGCCAGACCTCGGTTGACGCCGGGCACGTAGGCCGCGGCCTGCGCCGCGCAGCCCGCGTAGTCCAGGTTGGCATGGCTGAGCATCACGCCCTTCGCCTGACCGGTCGTCCCGCCGGTGTACATGACAGCGGCCAAATCGTCATCGCCGCTTGGGACGATGGCCTGCGGCTCGGCCTGCTCGAGCTCCTCCAGGGCCGTGCAGTCCTCGACCTGGCCGGTGGCGATCAGGTGGCGGACACTGGCCACATCGGCGCTGGCCTCACGGGCCTTATCGGCGAACTCGGCGCTGGTGATCACAGCCGCCGCCTCGGCGTCGGCGATCACGTGGTGCAGCTCGGTTCTCGAGAGCAGGAAACTGGCCGGCGTGACCACCGCCCCGGCGCGCCACAGCGCGTGGTAGACGATCCCCACCTCCGGCGAGTTGGCCATGGTCACCACCACCCGGTCGCCCGGCGCAATCCCCAGTTGGGACAGCCCGGCGGCCAGCCTCCGGCCCCGCTCGAACAGCTCGCCGCTGCGGTGCCAGCGACCCTCGAACAGCAGCGCCTCGTAGTCGCCCTTGGTCGCGAACGACCGCTCGGCCAGCGCGGCCAGGTTGTGCTCGCCGAGGCCGGTCACCGGACGACCTGATGCCGCCGGGGTTTTCCGTGAGCCAGGATGGCGAGCGGCCGGCGGCATCAGAGGTGTTCGTAGGCCGGGATGGTCAGGAACTCGATCAGATCCTCGGACAGAGCGACCCGCTCGAACAGCTCCCGTGTCTCGTCCGGCCGGCCGGCCTGCCAGGTCTCATCCCCCACCGCCTGGCGAATCTTCGCCGTCTCCTCGTCGAGGATCTGGCGCACCAGCTCTGCGGTCACCGGACGCCCGTCCGGGAGCTTCACCGCGTGGCGGACCCACTGCCAGATCTGGGTGCGAGAGATCTCGGCCGTGGCCGCGTCCTCCATCAGCGAGTTGATGGCGGCAGCGCCCCGGCCGGTGAGCCAGAACGACAGGTACTGGAATCCCACGTTCACGTTGGTGCGTAGGCCCGCCTCGGTGACCTGGCCCGGAGTCGATGCCAGGTCCTGGAGCTCGGCCGCCGTGACGTGGACGTCGTCGCGCTGGCGCTCCAGCTGGTTGGGCGAGCCACCGAGTCCCTGCTCGAACACCTCGCGGGCCACCGGCACGAGGTCCGGATGCGCAACCCAGGTTCCGTCGTAGCCCTGGGACACCTCGCGCTGCTTGTCCGCCCGCACCCCGGCCAGGGCCCGCTCGTTGCGCTCCGCGTCCTGGCGCGACGGGATCAGCGCGGCCATCCCGCCCATCGCGTGCGCGCCCCGGCGGTGACAGGCCGCGGCCAGCAGCTCGGTGTAGGCCCGCATGAAAGGCACGGTCATGGTCACCTCACCGCGATCGGGCAGCACCATCTCAGGCCGGTCAGCGAAGCACTTGATGGCCGAGAAGATGTAGTCCCAACGGCCCGCGTTCAGGCCGGCAGAGTGCTCGCGCAGCTCATACAGGATCTCGTCCATCTCGAACGCCGCGGGCAGCGTCTCGATCAGGACCGTGGCCCGGATCGTGCCGGTGGGGAGCCCCGCCGCCTGCTCGGCGAAGTCGAACACGTCGTTCCACAGCCGGGCCTCCAGGTGCGACTCCAGCTTGGGCAGGTAGAAGTAGGGGCCCGAGGCCTGGGCCACTAGGCGCCGGGCGCAGTGAAAGAAGAACAGCCCGAAATCGAACAGCGAGCCTGACATCGGCTCCCCTCCCACCAGCAGGTGGCGTTCTGGCAGGTGCCAGCCGCGCGGGCGCACCAGGAGCGTGGCCGGGGCCTCGCCCAGCTCGTAATGGCGTCCGTCGGAGCCGGTGTAGGTGATCTTGCCGTCGACCGCATCCCGGAGGTTGATCTGGCCCTCCACCATGTTCCGCCAGGTGGGGGCGTTGGCATCCTCGAAGTCGGCCATGAAGCCATCGGCCCCCGAGTTGAGCGCGTTGATCATCATCTTGCGGTCGGTGGGACCGGTGATCTCAACCCACCGCTGGCGCAGGTCGGGCGGAGCCGGGGCGACCTGCCAATCCCCCAGACGGACATCCTCGGTTTCGGGCCGGAAGTCGAGCATCTCGCCCGCACGGAGCGCCCGGCGGCGCTCCCCTCTGCGCTCGAGCAACTCGTGGCGGCGGCCCCCGAACTCCCGCTGGAGCTCGGCCGCGAACTCCAGAGCATCGGGGGTCAGCACCTGCTCGAACGCTGAGTCGATCGATCCCCGAAGCTCGAGGTTGGCCTGGGTGGTCATCGGCTGAATCCTCGCAGGTGGGATTGCCGGTGGGCCCGGCGTGCATTGGGCAGCAGCCGTCCGAGCTCGAACGCGCACGCGCCCAACGCGTCGAGCAGTGCGAATGAGGCGGCCTCTCGGTCGCCTCGGCCGGCCGCGCGAAGCGCGATGGCCGCGTACCGGGCCAGCCGGGCGGCGAAGCCGACGACCGAGGGCGGAGGGAACTCGCCCGGCCAGTTGCGGTTGACCCAGGCCGCGCCGCTCCCGTGCACGGCCAGCTGCTTCACCCAGGCCCGGATGGTCTCCCGCCCGCGGTGGCGCGCCAGCGCTCCGGGCCGCGATTCGATTCCCCACCCGGTGAGCTGCAGGCGAAAGCACAGGTCGGCGTCCTCGCCCGCCCGGGCGGTCTCCGCGAACCCGCCGACCTCCTGGAACGCCTGCCGACGGACGGCGCAGTTGACGGTCTGGGCGTAGGGCAGCTGGCGTCGCTGGAGCGTGGTCTGCTGGCTCAGGTGGGCTCGGGCCACGGCGTGCCGGGCCACGATCCCGCCGCCCGGCGCCACG
>DASZGO010000012.1:0-3524 GCA_035938755.1 Solirubrobacteraceae bacterium
CTGGTGATCGCGGCCCGGCCGGGGCTGGGCACGATCAACCACACGCTGCTTACGCTCGAGGCCGCCCGCGCCGGCGGCCTGTCCGTCGCCGGGGTCGTGCTCACGCCCTGGCCCGAGTTGCCGGAGCGGATCGAGCTCTCAAACCGGGAGACGATCGCTCGCCTGGGCCAGGTCGACGTGTCCGAGCTGGCGGCGATCGCGCGCCCCGAGCCTGAGCTGCTGGCCCAAGCCGGCCAGCAGCTTCCCCTGGGGGCGTGGCTCGGTCGCGGTACCGTCAGCCCGTGCGACTCAGACGCCTGACCGCCATGGTGACAGTGCTAATGGCCGCCTCGCCCGGCTGGGCCACGGCCGCGCCGAGCATCTATTCCCAGGTCCTGGCCGCATACCAGGCCAACGGCTCGATCCCGCCGTGCCAGTTCACCAGCCCCCAGCTGCAGTCAGCGCTCAAGGGTGTTGACACCTACGGCCAGCAGTACTTCGCCGACTTCACCAACGCCGTCCAGACTGCGCTCGCCAGCCGGGGCGCGGGTGCCTGCCTGCCCGGCGGAACCCGCGCCCCGGCCAGGCAGAGGCGCGTGGCGGCTGCGCAGTTCGTACCGCCATCCATCACCGGGTCGACCAGCGCCGGGTGGCCGGCCCCGCTCCTGGTGCTGGCCGGGCTGAGCGTGGCATTTGCCTGCGCCGCACTGCTCACGGTGCTGGGTCGCGCCCGGGGCTGGGATCCGCGCTGGGCGGCGTCCCTTCGCCACGGCCTCGGCGAGGCAGGGTATCGGGCCGCCGAGGCCTGGTCGCGGCTGTTAGCCCGAGGGCGATAGCCCGGGCCCGCGGCCGTTAGCCTCGGGCGGCGGCCGCTAGCCCGAGCGGACCCACACCATCCGGCTGTAGGCAACCTCCCCGGAGGGCGAGGTCCAGGCCACCCGGATCATGCCGGGGCCGGGTAGCGTCACCGACGTGGCGAACACGTGATCCGGGTTGTCCGTGGTCACCGTTTTCAAGGCCTGGAACGAGGCACCAGTCGCCGTCCGCCACTGGATCTGGGCCAGCTGGTGGGTGCCCTGCGGCGCGGCCCGCAGCATCCCCCACACGAGCACGCTTCGATTGGACGCCAGGATCGGGTTGGGCACGAACAGCGGCAGCCGGTAGGAGTTCAGCGACAGCTTGGCCCGCCCGCCGGCGAACCGGAGGCCGGTTTGAAACGTGGACCAGTACTTCTGGCTGCCCCGCGGGGCGGTGAAATCAGGCAACGCGTCGTAGAGCAGGAACTGGGACATGGTCCGCACCCGGGGGTCGCGCCAGGCCATGTACTGGGCCTCGTTGAGGTACAGAGACTGCAACCGGGGACTGACGCCGCGCCAGGGGTTGGGCGGATAGGTCTCATAGCCGTACTCGGTCAGGTACAGCGGGATCTGGCGGGACACCCCGTAGGTGCTGAAGATGCCGTCGAGCTCGCGTTCCAGACGCCCCAAGTCGGCCAGCGGCGCGAAGCCGGTCTCCGACATCGAGGTCGAAGGCGCCAGGAAGAACGAGTAGGGATGGTGGGCGAAGCCGGTGGCCTGAAACAGAGCCGGGTGGGCGACCGCGAACTTGGCCGGGTCACCGCCGGTTGGGCAGCCAATGGCGCTGGCCCCTGCGCCGGTGAGTGGCCGGTCGCCGGCGTCCACGCAGTACAGCCCGCGCAGGAAGTTGATCGGAGGGATGGCATCCCGGTAGTCGTAGGTGGGGTGGACGCTGCCTTCCGGAGCCAGCTCGCCGACCAGGATGGTGTCCGAGGACGGCCGGTGAGACGTCTGGCCCAGAGACGCGAATGCCGCGTCGACGTAGGCCCGGTACAGCGCGGCCGACTCCATGACCGGCTGCCCAGACACCGACTGGTACTGGGGGGTCAGCCAGCCCTGCTGGTTCGGCTCGTTCCACACCGACCAGAAGCTCACGCGGGGCAGCGGGTGCCTGGCCCCCGGCAGCGCGTAGCGGCCGCTGTAGCGACTGCCGACCGCCGCCACGAAGGCTCCGAAGGCCTGCGCCGACGGGGACCAGTGGTCGCTGTACTTCGCCACCGGAGCATTTGGGGCCATGGCCCACAGCGGTCCCGGCGCGGTGAGGTCGAGGTTGACCGTGATCCCGCGCGTCCCCGCCTGCTCAACCAACCGGTCGTAGGGCGCCCAGCCGCTGGCCGCGTAGGCCCGGGGATCCCGGCCGTTGAAACCGGCCGGCGTCGTGGGTGAGGCGGTGTCAGGCGCCAGGTTCTTCCACAGCACCGTGGCCCGGATTTGGTTGACCCCCAGCCGCTTGAGCTCGTCCAAGCTCCGGCCGACGGTGGCATCAGAGCTGTAGAGCAGGTGATCGTCATCCTGGAACATCGACGCCAGGTAGGGCCGGGCCGGCGTCGAGGCCGAGCCGCCGCGCGTGAGCACCACTGCCACAACCCCGAGCAGGCTCAGCAACGACGCGGCGAGTATCTGGCCTCTGGTCGAGGCGCGAGAACCGAGCACGCCCCCAGGCTGTCAGAAGGCGATTCCGACCGGCTCGGTGAGTAGCTTTCGCCAGGTGCGCGGGACCTCCGAGCTGGCGGCCGTCGACCGCCGTCACCTCTGGCATCCATTCACCCAGCAGCAGGCCTGGTGCGGCGATGATGAGCCGCTCGTGATCGATCACGCCGAGGGCACCCGGCTGTTCGACACCGACGGCAACGCCTACCTGGACGGTGTCTCCTCATTGTGGTGCAACGTCCATGGCCACCGGCACCCGACGATCGACCAGGCGGTGCGAGCCCAGCTGGACCGCGTGGCGCACTCCACGATGCTGGGGCTGACCCACGAGCCGGCGATCGCGCTGGCCGAGGCCCTGGTGGCCATCGCCCCGCCCGGCCTGAGCCGCGTGTTCTACTCCGACTCGGGCTCCACCGCGGTGGAGGTGGCGCTGAAGATGGCGTTCCAGTGGTGGGCGCAGCAGGGCGAGCGCGGACGGACCGGCTTCATCTGCCTGGAGAACGCGTACCACGGCGACACGGTGGGCTCGGTGTCGGTGGGCGGGATCGACACCTTCCACGGTCTCTACGAGCCGCTCCTGTTTGACACCTGGCGCGCCCGGGCCGGGGACGCCGAGCACCTGGCCGAGCTGCTCGGCCGCCACGGCGGGTCGACCGCCGCGGTGATCGTGGAGCCGCTGGTCCAGGGCGCGGCCGGGATGCTGATGCAGCCCCCCGGCTATCTCCGGCAGGTCCGCGAGCTGTGCAACGCCCACGACGTCCTGTTGATCTGCGACGAGGTGGCCACCGGCTTTGGGCGCACCGGGCGGATGTTCGCCTGCCAGCACGAGGACGTGACCCCGGACCTGCTGTGCCTGGGCAAGGGGTTGACCGGCGGCTACCTGCCGCTGGCCGCCACCGTGAGCACCGAGCGGGTTTACGAGGGCTTCCTAGGCGGACGTGAGGAGCTGCGTACCTTCTTTCACGGCCACACCTTCACCGGCAACCCCCTGGCTTGTGCCGCCGCGGTCGCCACGCTCGAGGTGTTCGAGCGTGAGCG
>DASZGO010000013.1:0-15929 GCA_035938755.1 Solirubrobacteraceae bacterium
TGTCGGCTGCGCGGGCATCCTCACCGTCGACCCCCATACCCATCAGGTGCAGCCGACGCTCGACTTCTACGACCTGGCTCAGGTGAGCCACTTCGTCGCGCTGGGCGCGGTCCGGCTCGAGTCGACCACGCTGGTTTCCCCCGCTCTACCTGCGCCTGGTCACGCCGGGGGTGGACGACGTGGTGTTCCAGAACCCCAACGGACACAAAGTGCTCATCGCGTTCAACAGCTCCCAGGTGACGCAAGCGTTCAGCGTCGAGGACGGAGGCGGCTACTTCAGCTATCAGCTGCCGCCGGCCACCACCGCCACGTTCACCTGGTGACGTGGCGGTGGCGAGCCGCAGCGAATTCGGCGGGCCGGGCTACTGCGCGGTCCAGACCGAGTCGACCCCGTTGAAGCCCAGCGCGGCGGCCAGGTTCTGGTTGAGGTCCCACTCGCGGCCACCCACGTAGGGGCCGCGGTCCTGGACGACGGCCGTGATGGCCCGGCCGTGGTAGAAGAACCTGACCTTGGTGCCACAGGGCAGGCTCAGGTTGGCCACGCCGTAGGTGGCGTGGAACCCGCAGGCGGTGGCCCCGTTGTCGTCGTACTGAGAGGCCACGCTCTGCTGGTACACCGTGACGCTGCCGGCCAGCGTCGAGGTCGCGGTGTTGTCGCGATCGCCGGCGAACTTGACCCGAAGGCGATGCTCGCTGTTGCCGTCGGGGGTGTAGCGCAGGTCGAAGTTGCCGCGGCGGCTGGTGCGCGTCGTGGCCACGGTGTACCAGCGGCCCGCGCGAAGCTCCTGCAGAGCCAGATGGCGGCCTCCCTGGCCGGGCAGAAGCCGGCCCTGGACGCTCGCCGGCTGGTTGCCCAGGGCGTTGATCGACTGCTGAGGCACCTGGAGCTTGGCCTCGACCCACACGCGCTGCAGGGCGCTCGCCGGTTGGGCGGGGGCGGTGCCGCCCGACTGCTGGGCGGTGGCCGGGACTGCCTGCGGGTAGGGGCCGGAACTCGGGCTCGGCTGGGTCCATTCGCCCACCGCGCGCAACGAGCCCGAGCGGCGAAGCCAGGCCTTCAGACGGAACGAGCCGCCGGAGCGCACGCGGCTGGAAGCGACCGAGCGCCACTGCGTGCTGTCGGCCGGCAACTCCTGCAGCGTGACGGTCTGGCCAGCGGCGCTGGCCGGGGCGCGTCCGGTGACCACGACGTCACGGTGATAGCCCACGCGGGGCGATGAAATGTGTGCTTCGAGCGGGCTCGAGCTGCCGGCCTGGGCCGACGGGCCGCCGGACAGCGCGAGCGCCGTAGCTGGGACTGCCAGCATTGCTGTTCCTACTGCCGCATGAATCATCCGCGGCCGAGGCAGGGTTAAGTTGCGCCTCATTCGAGGACCACCTCCTTGGTGTTCTTCGACCAGGCGCCTACGGGGTTAGCTGACGGGCTCGCGACCTCGAACCACCAGTTCGAGTACGGATGTCGCTACGGGCGCAGGACCGGCTTGAGGTCTCTACGTCCGATTCGCCCCGGCCAGACGGGATTGAGCAATCTGGCAGTGGGTTCCCCGTTCGACCCCGCACCGGGCAGGGACGACTCGGCAGATCGAATCGACGCATGAGGGTGGCAGGCCAGGTTCATGCGTTGTGTGAGGGCAGTCACAGCCTGCAACAATCAAGCCTATGCCCCGGGGAACCCGTCTCAGCGGTCTGGACACGTCGTTCCTGCACCTGGAGCGCGACGGAGCCCACATGCACGTTGCCGCCTGTTCGGTCTTCTCCGGGCAGGCGCCCAGCCATGACGAGCTGATGTCGGCCATCGAGTCGCGGCTTCACCTGGTGCCCCGCTACCGGCAGCGCCTGGCTTACGTGCCGCTGGGTCAGGGCCGTCCCGTGTGGGTGGACGACCCCCACTTCAACATCTCCTACCACGTGCGGCATACCGCCCTCCCCACCCCGGGGGACGAGGAACAGCTGCGCCGCCTGACCGGCCGGGTGTTCTCGCAGGCCCTCGATCGCAGCAAGCCGCTGTGGGAGCTGTGGCTGGTCGAGGGCCTGGACGGCAATCGGTTCGCGATCCTGTCCAAGACCCATCACGCGCTGGTCGACGGCGTCTCTGGCGTGGACATCCTCACCGTCCTGTTCGATACCTCGCCCGACCCGGCGCCGGTCGCCCCGGAGGAGCCGGAATGGGCGCCGGCGCCACTGCCCAGCGACGCCCAGCTGCTGGCCGACGCCCTGCTCGCGCGCGCCACGGTGCCCGCCGAGATCGTGCGCGGGATCCGCGCGGTGTTGCGGGGACCGCGGGCGATGGCCCGGCGAGTGGGCGAGGCCGCGGCCGGGGTGGGCGCGCTGGCCGGGGTGGGTTTGCGCCGGGCGCCGGACAGCCCGTTCAACTGCCAGGTGGGACCGCACCGACGATTCACCTGGCTCCAGGGCGACCTGAACGAATTCAAGGCGGTCAAAAACGCGCTCGGTGGCACGGTCAACGACGTGGTCCTGGCCGTGGTGGCCGGTGCGCTGGGCCGGTTCATGCGCCTGCGGGGCGAAGAAACCGACGACGTCGTCCTGCGGGCCATGGTCCCGGTGTCCGTGCGGGCCGACGTGGAGCAGGGCGCGCTGGGCAACCGAGTGGCCGCCATGTGGGCGCCGCTGCCGGTGGGCATCGTCGATCCGGAGGAGCGGCTGCGGTCGATCTCGGTGGCCATGAGCGCGCTCAAGGAATCCGGCCAGGCGGTCGGTGCCCAGGTGCTGACCGCGCTGTCTGGCTTCGCACCGCCCACGATCATCTCCCAGGCCGCGCGCCTCCAGGCTAGCCAGCGGATGTTCAACCTCGTGGTGACCAACGTGCCCGGTCCGCAGTTCCCGCTCTACGTGCTGGGACGCGAGCTGCAGGCGATCTTCCCCATGGTCCCCCTGGCCAAGAACACCGCGCTGGGCGTCGCCATCATGAGTTACAACGGGCAGCTCAACTTCGGGTTGAGCGCGGACTACGACGCCCTGCCGGACGTCGAGATCCTGGTGGATGAGCTCCGGGGAGCGATGGAGGAGATCGCCGCCGTCTCGCGATCCCCCCTGGTGCGGCCTCGCCGGGCCGGTCGGGTCAAGGGCCGCTCGCGCGCCACGCCCGCCACTCGATGAGAGCGCTCGAGCGCGTTGCCATAGCGCTGGCCTCGCTGGCGCTGTCGATCGGGCTGATCGCGCTGCTATCGGGTTTCTTTGCCAGCCACGACTCGGGCAGCCTGTCCGGTCAGGCGAGTGGTCCCGGTCAGAGTTTTCCCGACCAGGGCGACGCCGTCCTGGTCCCCGGGCAGCTCCGCCCTCCCTACAACTCAGATCCGCCCACCAGCGGTCCGCACGTCCCCAGGGTTGTGACGCGGGACGGAGTGGCGCTGTCCGACGACCAGCTGCTGAGCGCGCTGTCCCGGGGCAACGTGGTGCTGCTCTACTCCGGCCGCTCCGCGCCGGCGGCCCTGCGCACGCTGGCCAGCTCGCTGGCCGGACCCTTCGCTCCCGCGCTCGCCGCGGCCGGCCAGGCCGTGATCCTGTCTCCGCGCCGCGGCACCAGCGGGATCGTCGCCGTCGCCTGGAATCACCTGCTCAGGACGGGCCAGCCCACCGACCCCCAGCTGCGAGAGTTCGTCTCCTTCTGGCTCGGCCGAGTGGCTTTCCGTCAGTGAACTGACATCCTCCTCCGCCGTGTCACGGTGGATGCTCCGCTGGGTCGAGTCGCCATGGTTTACCGGCGTCGCACTCGCCCTCCCGTTTGTGATCACTGTCGCGGCGCTGCGCGGCCTGACCGTCACGCTGCCGATTTTTCACGGCAGCGACGAGGCCGCTTACCACCTGCCGACCATCCACCGGTTCGCGTCCCAGCTGCCCTTCCCCGATCTCGTTCATTACGGCGCCGCGCAGACGCCGCTGTTCCACCTTCTGCTGGCCTACGTGGGCAAGGTGACCGGCTACCAGCTGTGGCGGTTGCGGCTGGTGGAGGTGCTGATCTCCTACGGGCTGGCCTGGGCCGTGTTCCTATTGCTACACCGCCGGTTGGGGATCGGACGCCTGGCCGCGCTGGCGCTGACCCTGGCCTTCGTCGTCTCCCCGTACGTGTTCGGCCCCTCGTTCCGGGTGGAGACCGACAACCTGGCCCTGCTGCTGGTGGTCATCGCGGTCGAACGCTTGGAGCGATTCCGCCAGACCAGGGAGCTGGGTCCCTTCCTGGTGGGTTGCCTGAGCATCGGCCTGGCCATCCTCACCCGCCAGAGCGCCGCGTTCATGCTGCCGGTGGCGGCGGCCTACGCCCTGCTGGCTCGCCTGGATCGACGGCAGCTGGGGCTGGCACTGGGGGCGGTGGTACTGGCCGCGGCGCCGGCCGGCGTGCTGTTCCTGCGCTGGCACGGTCTGGTGCCCCGGGGAGGCAATCCCGGCTCGTGTGGGCTCTGCGCCGCCGGAGGTGGACCCAGCTCCGCCCACGGTCTGCTGTCAGCCCAAACGGTGGAGCTCACACTGGCCACCGTCGCCCTGTACGGCGCAGTGCTGTTCGCGCCACAGGCGTTACACGCCATCGGGCAGCGTCGCGCGACGCTGCGAAGCTGGATCAAGAGTTCCGTAGCCTGGCTTTACGCGGGGATCGCGGCGGCCGGCCTGGGAGTCCTTCTGTTGATCATCTGGCCGGCCCGGCCCGGGCCCGGGGCGCACTCGGCCGGATTGCTGTGGAACGCCGCCCGCCGGTTGCCGGCGCTCGACGGCTCGTCCGTGGTGTTCTGGGTGTTGGTGCCGCTATCGGGAGTGGTGCTGATCGTCCGGCTGCGCGTCAGTCCACGGCGCTGGCTACCGGTCGTGTTCTTGGGCACTTTCCTGGTCGGCGCCCTGGCCATCCGGCTGCCGTGGCAAAAGTACGTGGACCCGTTCGCCGTGCTGGCCATGCTGTTCACCGTCCGCCGGCAAGACGTCGCCGCCCCCTGGCAACTCGCCGGGGCCGCCGTGCTGGCCGTCGCGGCGATCGCGTATGCGGTCAGCCTGGCGACTTAGCTGGCTCGCCGTCCCGCGGCCGCACCGCGATGGTCATCCGGGTGAGGACGCACAGCCGCCCGTGCTTATCGGCCATCTCCACCTCCCACACCCAGGTGGTCCTGCCCCGATGCTTGGCCGTGGCCACCGCCTCGATCGCACCCTCCGTGATGGGGCGCAGAAAGCTTGTCTGGTTTGACAGCCCCATAGCCATCCGACCATCTGCCGCCACCACCAGCGCGGTGCCAATCGAGGCCAGGCTCTCGGCGATCGCCGCGTATACCCCGCCGTGAACGAGCCCCATCGGCTGCTTGAGCTCGTCGCGCACCACGACGCGTCCCCGCATCAGCCCGTCGCCGGCCTCGATCAGCTCCAGGCCGTAGAGTCGGTCGAAGCCGAGCGGAAACTCGCGTGCTGGTGTCGGTTCCACCGCCGCGGGACGTTATTGGTTTCTCTACGCTACCTGGCCGATGGCCTCCTTGAACACCCTCCCCCCCGACCAGCGCGCGGTGCTGGAGCTCGTGCTCCAGCGCGGGCGCAGCTACGACGAGATCGCGGAACTGCTGGGAATCGATCGGGCCGGCGTGCGCCAGCGGGCCCTGTCGGCGCTGGACGCCTTGGGCCCCCAGACCGGGGTTCCGGCCGAGCGCCGAGCTCTGATCACCGACTACCTGCTGGGGGCGCTGCCCCAGCGCGTGGGCGAGGAGGTCCGCCGGCGGCTGGCCGAGTCCCCCAGCGAACGTGCCTGGGCCCGCGTGATCGCCTCCGAGCTGGCGCCGATCGCCAAGCAGCCGCTGCCGGAGATCCCGGTGGAGGCGGCCGCTCCGGCCCGGGCCGAGGAGCGTCCAGCCCGACGGGAGCGCCCGCGCGCACCCGAGCCCGCGGCGGCGCCGCCGGCCAAGCCGCCCGCCTCACGGCGCGGCGGCGCGCTGCTGCTGGCCGGCGCGGCGCTGATCGTGGCCGCGGTGATCGCCGCGCTGGTGGCCTCAAGCGGCAGCTCCACCAAGACCACCTCCCAGGCCAACGCTGGTACGACCGCCGCGAGCACCGGCACCGGCACTACCGCCCCTACGACCTCCACCAACTCCCAGGTCCTGGCCCAGATAAACCTTAACGCGCCCTCCGGAGGCAAGGCCAAGGGGATTGCCGAGGTGTTGCGCCAGCAGGGGCGCACGGGCGTGGCCATCGTGGCCCAGGGGCTGGTCCCCAACACCAAGAGTCCGCCCAACGCCTACGCCGTGTGGCTTTACAACAGCCCGTCGGACGCCCGCATCCTGGGCTTCGTCAACCCCTCGGTGGGCACCAACGGCCGGCTGCAGACGGCCGGCGGCTTTCCGACCAACGCGTCCCACTTCCATCAGCTCCTGATCACCCTGGAGACGCAGTCGAATCCCAAGACCCCGGGCACGATCGTGCTCCAGGGCACCCTGGCCGGCGTTTAGTCGGCGGCGGCGCCCAGCCCGCAGGCCTGCTCGAGCCCCGCGAGTGCCTCATCCAACCGGGTACGGGTGGCCCGACGCAGCAGAAATCCCCCGGTGCGGGAGTATCCGCGCAGTTTCTGAATCTGGGTGATCGTGACCTGGCTGCCTTCCTTCGCCGGCCGGACGTCCAGCTCAGTGATGGCCTCGCTCAGCACCCGCTCGAACGGTGTCCCGTACAGCTCCTGCTCCCAGCTGCGATGCCCAGGCGGATCACCGGCCGGGCCCGGGGGCTCGGAGGCCACCAGCCGGAAGTCCAGCCGCACAGACCGGCCTTTCTTGGTCGTGTAGACCTGGGTCCAGCGCTCGGCCTGGACGTCCTCCATGCGTTTGACCCCGGGCCACCACCGGGGCATGTGGTCCGGATCCTCGATCAGCTCCCAGACCCGGTCGGGCGGCGCCGAGATGCTGCGTGAGCGGCGGGTCGTGGGCATCTAGTCCGCGTAATCGAGCAGCGCGAATACCGGGCGCGGCGCCAGGCGGTCCCGTCCGTCCAAGAAGCTCAGCTCGATCAGGAAGGCGCAGCCGACCACCTGGGCGCCTCGCTGCTCGGCCAGCTGGCACAGGGCCAGAGCGGTTCCGCCCGTGGCCAGCAGGTCGTCATGCACCAGGACCCGCGCGCCTCCGGCCAGGGCGTCGGCGTGCATCTCCAACGCGTTGACCCCGTATTCCAGCGCGTACTCCGCGCTGACGGTCTCGGATGGGAGCTTCCCGGGCCGGCGGGCCGGGATGAAACCGCTGCCCAGCTCCCGGGCCAGCGCGCCGCCCAGGATGAACCCCCGGGCCTCGGGGGCCAGCACGAAGTCGACGTCCAGACCTGAGGCAAGCCGGCCTAGCCCGTTGACCGCCTGGTCGAGCGCCTCGGCATGCAGCAGCAGCGGCGTGACGTCCTTGAACACGATCCCCGACTGCGGGAAATCAGGGATGTCGCGGACAAACCGCTTGAGGTCGACGGCCACGCTCTGACTGCCCCTGGGCTCAGGTGGCAATCTTGCGCAGGTCGCGGATCAGCAGCAGGTGCTTGAGGTGGGTGGTCACCGAGGCGAGGTTCTCCAGCGCCTCGATGGCCTCCTTGCGGCGCTCCGGGTTGCGTGAGCGCAGCGCCGGAGCCAGGATGCTCTGGAGCAGCTGCGACTCCCGGTCAGCCGAGCTGCGGAACACGCGGAGGTTGCGACCACCTACGCCGTAGCGGGCCAGCTCCGAGACGGCCCTGACGATCTCCCGCTCGGTCTCCTCAAAATACCGTCCCCCGCCCCGCATCTCACCTTTAATGACCCCGAAGTCCACGAGCTCCCGCACCAGCGTGGGGTCGGCGCCGGTCTCCTCGCACACGTCCTGGAGCGAGTACAGCGCCCCGGGCTCGCGGGACACCATGGCCCGCCTCAGAGACTTGGTGTCGCCGCTGGCCGTTACCCGCTGCTCCTCGGCCCGGCCCGCCGCCAGCTCCTGCCGGATCACCCGCAGCGGCAGGAACTCGTCCCGCTGCAGCCGCAGGATCGTCCGCAACCGCTGGATGTCCGTGGAGGTGTACAGGCGGTAGCCGCCTTGGGTGCGGCGCGGCGCAAGCAGCTTCTGGTCTTCCAGGTAGCGGATCTTCGAGATCGAGATGTCTGGGAACTCCTGGCGCAGCGCCTTGCACACCGCGCCGATGGTCACGGCCTTTTTTGTGGGTCCCGCCCCCTCAGCGGCAGAGTCATCGATCGTTTCGGGTGGGGCTTCGGAGGTAGCCATCAGCGACTGAAGTAGGCCAGCTTGTATTTGCCGATTTGCAGCTCGTCGCCGTCGGTCAGTCGGTGAGTGTCGATCCGGCGGCGATTGACGTAGGTGCCGTTCAGTGAGCCGCAGTCATCCAGGTGGTAGTCGCCGCCGCGGCGCACCAGGATCGCGTGATCGCGAGACACGGTGACGTCGTCCAGGAACACGTCACTATCTGGCCGGCGGCCGATGCTCAGGCGGTCGCCCTGCAGCGAGAAGCTCTCACCGGCTCGTCCGCCGCCGGCGCGGATGACCAGCGCGGCGCCCCCAGCCACCACGTCGTCCAACTGAACCGCCTCCAACTCGCCGGTCTCCCCCACCCGGTAGGTGGCCGTGGTCGCGCTGGGCGGGGGCTCCGGCTGGCCCAGAAACGCGCCGCAGCGCTGACAGTAGCTGGCCCCCTCGCCGTTCTGGAACCCACACTCGGAGCAGTGAACAGCCACTAATGCGTTCACTCGGCTCCGCCGGCCGGAACTCGCCCGGCCAGAATGTCGGTGAGCTGCTGGACGTCGGCGCCGGAGATGACCAGCTCCCCGGTCTCATTGGATTTGCGGAGGCGGTTGACCAGCTCGGCCCGCAGAATGTCGATTTTGCCGTGCAGAATCCGGCGCTGGTAGGAGATTTCCATCTCCTCGTCGGTCAGCTGGTTGATTAGTTCCTTCAGCTCCTGGTCCGTCAGCGAGCCGAGGTCGGGAAACGTGTCCATACGTAGGGATCCTCCCCCTGGGTTCTGGGTGCGAGCGGGCAGTATACCCTGCCTTTTCAGAGGGTCAAGCTGAGCTTGAGAGTTTGCGCTGGCGCGTCTGGCTGATCCCGTCGCGAACGTAGAGCGCGGTGGCCACCAGGGACAGGCTCAACCCCAGATAGAGCATCACCAACGCCACCACGTGCAGATCCAGGATGGCGAAGAACGGCGCGCCCATCGTCGGAGCCACACCGAGGCGCCCAGCCCAGTTGATTCGCAGCTCGACCCCCTGCCGCATCCCATACCGGCTGAGGCCGAGGACCAGCACCTCACGCGCGATGACCAGCGCCAGGGCCCACCGCGGGAGCAGGTCGAACCGCCAGCACACGGCCACACCGGACAGCACCAGGAGCCGGTCGATCACCGGGTCGAGCAGCGTCCCCAGGCGGCTGTACTGGCTGGTGAGCCGGGCGGTGAACCCGTCCAAGTAATCGGCCCATCCGATGACCGCGAACAGGGCCGCGGCCAGGGCGCTGTGGCCGTGGCGGCTCGACAGGGCCACCACCAGGAACGCCGGGATTCCGGCCAGCCGCAGGAAGCCGATCGCGTTGGGCAACGTCCACGGGTTCAGAGGCTGCCCGGCCAGCGTCTGCGCGGGCGGCGGCCCCGAGCGGTCGATGCCGAACAGCCTGCGCCTTGTAAGTGCTCCGCGGGGCTTCACTAGGGCAGCCCCCGCCACACCTCCGCGATCGCCTCGGCGGCCCCCTCTAGCGGCACGCTCCGCGGCTCGCGGCCCCGCCGGATCTGAACCTCCACCCGTCCCTCGGCCAGGCCCTTGCGTCCGACCGTCACCCGCAGCGGACAGCCGAGCAGCTCCGCGTCGGCGAACTTCTCGCCCGGATTGGCCTCGCGATCGTCGTACAGCGTGTCGAAGCCGGCCGCCTGCAGCGCCTCATAGAGCAGGTCAGCCGTGGCCCGCTCCTCGCTCCCCTCTCCCCCCAGCACCACCAGCTCCAGGTCAAACGGAGCGATCGCCCGGGGCCACGAGATGCCCTGCTCATCGGCGTACTGCTCGACCGCGGCCGCGGCGGCCCTGGCCGGACCGAAGCCGTAGGACCCCATCCAGATCAGCTGCTCTTTGCCGCCTTCATCGAGGTAGGTGGCGCCCAGCGGCTCGGAGAACCGGGTCCCCAGCTTGAAGATATTGCCCACCTCGATCGCGGGCTCGATCCGGATCGGCGCGCCGTTCACGGTGTCGCCTCCCACCACCGTGCGGACGTCCGCGCTCTGAAATTTGAAGTCGCGTCCCGGCTCCACGCCCCGCAGGTGCGTGTCGGGCTGGTTGGCGCCGGTCACGTACGCCCCGGGTTGCACGGCCTGATCAAGCAGGATCTCGACCTGGGCGCCCACCGGACCGATGAACCCCGGCGGTCCGATCCGCTCGGCCACCTCGTCCCGATGGGCGGGACGGAACTCCGACCCCAGCGCCAGCGCGAGCTTGATCTCGTTGACCCGGTGGTCTCCGCGGACCACCACGAGCTTCATCTCGTCCGACTCGAGCACGACCGGGTAGGCCTTGAGCAACCCGCCGTGCGTTACCTGGAGCGCGCTCGAGACCTCCTCCACGGTGGTCAGGCCCGGGGTGTCCACCGGCTCGGGTTGATCGCCGCCCGGCGGCAGCTCGACCGGCTGAGCTTCGGCGCTGGCCACCTCAAGGTTGGCCGCATAGCCGGGGGCCAGGACAACGTCGTTCTCGCCGGCGGCACACGGCGCCATGTACTCGTGGGCCCCGAACCCGCCCATCATCCCCACGTCGGACTCGACCCGGTACCACTCCAGTCCGACCCGGTCCATCATCCGGTCGTAGGCCCGGACGTGCTTGTCGTACTGCGCGTCGAGCCCCTCGCGGTCGCGGTCGAACGTGTAGGCGTCCTTCATGATGAACTCGCGAGTGCGCAGCACCCCGGCCCGAGGCCGGGGCTCGTCGCGCTCCTTGGTCTGGAAGTGGTAGAGGATGAGCGGCAGGTCCCGGTACGAGCGCACGGCGGCGGCCACGTGGCCCGTGACGATCTCCTCGTTGGTCATGGCCAGCACCAGGTCGGCGCCGCGGCGATCCTTGAGCTTGAACAGCTCCTCGATGTCGTATCGCCCGGTCCGCCGCCACGGCTCCGCCGGATGCAATACCGGCATCAGCATCTCCTGGCCGCCGATGGCGTTCATCTCCTCCCGCACGATCTGCACCACGTTCTGGTGCACCCGCCAGCCCGCCGGCAGCCAGCTCCACAGCCCCGACCCCACCTGGCGGATCAGCCCGGCCCGGACCATGAGGATGTGGCTAACCGCCTCGGCGTCGGCCGGCGGTTCGCGCTCGGTGGGCAGGAAGTACTGGGAAAGCCGGGTCATCTGGCCGGCCGTAGGGTAACCCCGAAGTGATAGAAGAACCCTGAAGCGACAACCGCAAGTACGAGGAGCAGCCGATGGCCTTCGAAGTTCCGCCTCTCCCTTACGACTACAACGCGCTCGAACCGACGATCGACGACGCGACGATGCACCTGCATCACGACAAGCACCACCAGGCCTACGTGGACAAGGTCAACGCGGCGCTCGAGGGCACCGAGTGGGCTGATAGGCCGATCGAGGACGTCCTGCGCAACCTGGACCAGATTCCCGACAACAAGCGCAACGCGGTCCGCAACAACGGCGGCGGCCACTACAACCACTCGCTGTTCTGGGAGTGGATGTCGCCGGACGGCGGCGGCCAGCCCGACGGTCCCCTGGCCGACGCAATCAACTCGGCGTTTGGCTCGCTCGACGACTTCAAGGGCAAGCTCAAGGACGCGGGTGTGAACCAGTTCGGCTCCGGCTGGGCCTGGTTGGTGCACGACGGACCCGGGCTGTCCGTAGTCTCGACCCCGAACCAAGACTCCCCCATATCAACGGGCAAGACGCCGCTGCTGGGCGTCGATGTGTGGGAGCACGCCTACTACCTCAAGTACCAGAACAGGCGCCCCGACTACATCGACGCGTGGTGGAACGTGGTCAACTGGCCCAAGGTGGCCGAGAGATTCTCGGCCGTCTCCGGGTAAGGCGGCGGGTCATCAAGGGCAGGCTGCTACGGCAGCTTGCCCTTGACGGGCTTGAACCGCAACCCGAGCTACGTTGGATGCTTAGTGTTTTCGCAGTGACGAGCCCGAACGCGGGGAGCCGGGGGAGCGGGAACTTCGAGCCGGCTCCGCCGTTAAGCCCGTAATGCGGCGCACCTTGCTTGTCCTCGTGCCACTGCTGTTCGCCCTGGCGCCGGCGGCAGCGGCCAACCCGATCCAGCGTGAGAACGCTCGCCCCGGGGATTCTGGCTGGGACATCCCGTCCAGCGCCGGCACCGTGATCAGCGGGTTTGCCTCAGAGACCAGCGTGGCTCCCGGCGAGAGCTTTCACCTCCACGTATCCGCCCCGGCGGGATCGCGCTACCGAGTGCTCGTGTACCGGCTGGGCTGGTATCACGGAGCCGGTGGGCGTCTGGCCCTGTGCCTGCCGAGTTGTGCCGCCAGCCGCGTCGCCGTGGCCCAGCCGCCCCCCACCCGGCCGGATGCGCGCACCGGTCTGATCGTGGCCCCGTGGAGGGTGACCGACCGGGTGCCGATTCCGGCGAACGCGGTATCCGGCTACTACGAGGCCAAGCTTCAGATCCTCGAGGGGACCGGCACGGGCGAGGTGGGCAGCGTCCCGCTGATCGTGCGCGAGCAATCCCCCCGGGCGGCCGTGCTCGTGCAGGTGCCGGTCAACACCTGGCAGGCCTACAACGCATGGGGCGGTAAGAGCCTGTACGACAGACCGGGCAGCACGCACGCCAGCAACGTGTCCTTCGACCGCCCCTACGACCAGCACGAGTTCCACGACATGGGCACGGACCTCGAACTGCCGTGGGTGCAGTCGTTGGAGCGGCACGGCGTGGATCTGGCCTATCAGACCGACGTCGATACCGACCGCGATCCCGGCTCACTGCTGGCGCACCGACTGGTGTTCTCGATCGGTCACGACGAGTACTGGACGCAGGCCATGCGCGATGCGTTCGATAGCGCGCGCTCTGACTCCACCAACCTGATGTTCGGCTCAAACAGCGAGCTGTGGCGGGTGCGCTACGCGGCTGGCCGCCACACCCTCATCGAGTGGCGCAACCCGAATGCCGACCCGATCCACGATCACCGCTTTGCCACCGGGTTCTTCCGGGCGTTCGGCGAGCCGGAATGTCGGCTGATGGCCGTTCAGTACGAGGAATTCGCCCAACGACCGCTCACCGCCCCGCCGACGCCCTACAGCGTCAGCGGCCCGGCCAGTGACCCGTGGCTATCGGCGGCCGGCCTGAAGCCGGGGGACGTGATCGACGGCGTGATGGGCTACGAGTGGGACTCGCTGACGCCGGGCTGCTTCCACGGTCAGGTGGTCTCGCTCATGCACGCGGTCCACGCCGGCTCAGACGGCGTTGACCGAAGCGCTGACATGGTCCGGGCCACCTCCCCCAGCGGCTCTCGCGCATTCGCCATGGGCACCATGGAGCTGGGCTGGGTGCTTGACAGCGGCCTGGGCCTGGGTACGCCCAACGCCCGGGTCCAGGCATTCGTGAAGGCTGCGCTGGCCGACCTGACCCGCCCGGCGCCGCCGGCTCGCCTGATCGCCCGACGCTCGGGTGGCAGGCTGCTCGTCTTCGCGCGCCTGCGCGCTGCCGACCCGCGCATCCTCCGGGTCAGCGTGCGCCGGCTGGGCGCCGCGGGAGGCTGCGCGGACGCGCTGAGGTCCACCTGCCGGCTGCCGATTCCAGCCGGTCGCGCCAGCTACGCCGGCGTGGCCGTCGACCGCTGGGGCCGCTCGCAGCCGCTGGTGGTCAGGCTCGGGTGAACCGGCGGCCGGCTACGGGCGAGAGCTCGTCATCCAGGCGTGCCGGGGTCTCGTTCTCCTCCTGAGCCGCCTCGGCCTCCATCGCCGCCAGCCGTTCGGGAGTCAGCGCGGTCGTGTCCTCGTTCTCGGCCAGCCAGGCCCGCGCCTCGGCCGCGTCTGCTTCGTCACGCACCACCTGCTTGCCGGCCGCGTAATACCTGTCGATCTCCGCGAACAGCTCGTCGACCAGGCGCTCTGTCGGCACCTTCTTCAGCGGCTCGCCGCGGGAATAGATCATTCCCATGTCCTTGGCGCCGGTGATCCCGAAGTCCGCGTGCCGGGCTTCGCCGATTCCGTTGACCGCGCAGCCCAGCACCGAGACCTCAATCGGATCGTCATACGCCTCTAGGCGCCGCTCGATCTCCGCCACCACGGTGTCCATATCGAACTGAAGCCGACCACACGTGGGGCAGGCGATCAATACCGGGCCGCGTTGGCGCAGCTTTAGCGCCTTGAGGATCTCCCAGGCCACCTTGACCTCCTCCTCGGCGTGGAAGGTGGAGAGCGAGATCCGGATCGTGTCGCCGATTCCGTCGGCCAGCAGCGTGCCCAGGCCCACCGCCGATTTGAGCGATCCGGACCACTTGGTCCCGGCTTCGGTGATCCCTAGGTGCAGCGGGTAGGGAATCCTCTCGGAGAGCAGGCGGTTGGAGGCGATCGTGTTGGGCACGCTTGTCGACTTCATCGACACCTTGAAGTTGCCGAAGTCGAGGCTCTCCATGAGCTCGACGAACCCCTCCGCGGCGGCGACCAGCGCCATGACCGGGTCGGTGTACTCGAGCTCGCGCAGGTGGGCGGGTAGCGAGCCCGAGTTGACGCCGATGCGTAGCGGCGTGCCGAGCTCCCTGGCCCGGGCCACCACCTGCGCCACCTTGTCGGGGCCGCCGATATTGCCGGGGTTGAGCCGCACGCAGTGAGCCCCGGCGTCGAGCGCCTTGAGGGCCAGCGTGTAGTTGAAATGGATGTCCGCGATCACCGGAATCGGCGAGTCCCGGACGATCGTCTTCAGCGCCTCGGCGTCCTTCTCCCGGGGCACGGCCACGCGGACCAGATCGGCGCCCGCCTCGGCCACCCGGGCGATCTGGCCCATGGTGGCCTCCAGGTCGGCCGTTTCAGTCTTGGTCATCGTCTGCACGGCAACCGGTGCGCCGCCGCCGATGGCCACGCCACCTACGTTGATCTGGCGCTCTGAAGCCATGCCGCGGAGTGTAGAGGCGGCGGGTAGCGCGAAACATTTGCCGGCGAGCCACGTTATTTTCGTCCCGATGCGTTGCTGGCGCCGGGCTCTTCTCCTGGCCGCCGTTGGCGTTGCGCTGGCTGTCAGCGTGGCGAGTTGCGGCGGCTCGAAACAGCACCCTGCGGCGGCTACCCCCGCCACGCCCTCGGTCTCGAGCACTCCGAACACTCCCACGGCGCCTCACCGAACCCCGCCGCTGACCAGCATGATCGAGGAGCGGACCAAGCTGTTCGCCGATCCGGCGGGCACCCTGGACACGCTGCGGGGGCTGGGCGTGAACACCGTCCGGCTGTACATCCCGTGGTCCGCGTTGGCGCCGGATGCGCAGTCGAGCACCGCGCCGTCCGGCGTCGACCTCAGCTCGCCGGCCTCGTATTCCGCGGCTGGGTGGCACCGCTATGACGCGATCATCCTGGCGGCCGCCGCGCGCGGGATCGACGTGATGCTTAACCCGGGCGGGCCGCCTCCGCTGTGGGCGGCCGGATCCGGCGCCCCGGCTGGGACCCCGGACAACGGCGCTGATTGGAAGCCTTCGGCCAGCGACTACGGATCGTTTATGCGTGCCGTGGGCAAGCGCTACGACGGGTCCTACAACCCCCCGGGCTCCTCGGGGACGCTACCCAAGGTCAAACAGTGGTCGATCTGGAACGAGCCGAACTACGGGACGCAGCTGGCGCCTCAGGCGATCGACAACTCGACCGTGGAAACCTCGCCCGCCCTGTATCGGGGTCTGTTGGGCGCCGCCTGGAGCGCGCTTAGCGCCACCGGACATGACCACGACACGGTCCTGGTCGGAGAGCTGGCGCCCCGCGGGATCACCGGCCCCAACTACCCCGGCAACTTCTCAGGCATGGTG
>DASZGO010000014.1:0-3577 GCA_035938755.1 Solirubrobacteraceae bacterium
CCGGAAGCCAACAGCCGGTGGGCGTGGTGTTCAGCGCCCTGTCCGACCCTACCCGGCGGCAGGTCGTGGAGCTGCTCTCCCAGCAGCCGTCGGTAACCGCGTCAGAGCTGGCGCAGGAGCTTCCGATGACCCGCCAGGCGATCGCCAAGCACCTGACCACGCTGGCCGACGCGGGCTTGGTCAGCGCGGCACACGAAGGCCGCGAGACCCGCTACCGGCTCACGCCCGAGCCGCTCACCGGTGCGATGCAGTGGATGGCGACGGCGGGCTCCCGGTGGGATTCCCGCCTGGCCCGGTTGGCCCGGAGGTTGGAGCAGGCGTAGCGGTCACGACCAGCTGGCGGGCGGTGAGAATGCCGGCGCGCTTGGTGTATTTGACCCGCACCGTGTCGCCCACGGCCACGTGATCGAGTACGCCCGTGCCGCTCGATATCGAGAACGTACGCTGGCCGCCGGAGTTATCGCTGATCGTGAATGAGCTCCCGTCATCGGCCATCGAGGCGACGGTGCCGGTCACCGTCTTGGCGTTGGGGTAGGTGACGGCGGTGGCGATCAGGCTGCCCCAGCGAGACTGGCGATACGCCACCTTGATCTTGTCGCCGGGCAGGAACTGGCCCAGCCCGTCGGCCGTGAACGTGAACACCTCGCCGGACGGGCCGCTGCGCAGGACGGACGGCAGCAGATGCAACGCGTGATAGTGCGAGCTCGAGGCGTCGGGGGCGCCGTCGTTCAGCCAGCCCCCGCCGCCGTGGCCGCCGTCGCCCCCGTCCGAGGTGCCGAAGAACCGGCCGTTGATGTTCATGAAGATGTGCACGGTGGGGTAGTCGTACAGCGTCACCTCGACCGGGCCGCGGCCCACCCCGGGCGCGATCTTCCCCTCAGCTCGGAGCTGGCTGATGATCCCGTTGTCGGCCGGGACGCCGCTGAAGGCCGACCATTGGCCGCCGCCGACCAGCACCGCGCCGACCGCGCCTGAGCAGTCGAACCCGATCCGGTGGCCGTCGTAGCCGTTGCCGGGGATGCCGATGCTCGCCACGCCCGCCTGCTCGTGGCCGCCTCCATAGACGTAGGGGAGGTTGCGGTGATCGATGGCGTTGGCGGCGGTGATCAGCGCCGGGACAATCCCGCCCCGGCGACCCGGGGTCTGGACCGTGACCGACGAGCCGTCGACCGAGATGACCTTTCCGGTCACCGAGCCGTGCACCGGCGAGGCGGCGGCGGCCGGCGCGGTTAGCGCGGCGACGACCAGACAGCAGCTGACGAGCGTGCGTTTCGTGATTACCCCTGGGCGCAGTATCGGCCCCGCGCCGGGGCAAGCCAAGCCCTACCCGAACGAACGTCCAGGCCAGGCAGCTTGCAATCCGGCCGGTATGACCGGGCGACGCCGATGACCCCGGTCTTGCGCCCGCGCGGCGGCGTTCACACCCGGTATCGTCCGGCCATGCTTCGGAGAGGATCGCGCGTGGCCGTCGCTGCCGTGCTGCCGGTGGTGCTGGCCATGACGGCGCTGACCGCGCCGGCGTCAGCTGATCGCGTCCTGCGCGTCGGCACCTATCACGGCATCCCCGGGGAGTTCACCGACGTTCAGGCGGCCGTCAACGCGGCGGCTTCCAACGACTGGATCCTGATCGCGCCGGGCGACTACCACGAAGCCCAAACGCTCAAGCCCACCGGGGCCGCCGGCGACGATCGGGCCGGCGGCGGGGTGCTGATTACCAAGCCCGGGCTGTGGCTGCGGGGGATGAACCGCAACAGCGTGTGGATCGACGGCACCAAGCCGGGCTCCTCGAAATGCAGCGTTAGCGAGTCAGCGCAGGATTACGGCCCCAAGAATGACGCTGGGAACCAGGGCGGCCGGAACGGGATCCTGATCTACAAGACCACGGGCGTCATCGTCGAGAACCTGTCGATCTGCAACTTCCTCCACGGCGACTCGGGCGGGGGCAATCAGATCTGGTGGGACGGCGGTGCGTCCACGGGTACCCAGAGCAGCCTCGGGGTGTGGTGGGGCAACTACCTGACCGCCACCTCGTCGTTCTACAAGGACACCAATTCGCCGTCGGCTGGCTACGGGATCTACTCGTCCAACACCAAGGCCCCGGGCTACGGTCTGTTCGCCCACGACTACGCGTCGAACATGAACGACTCGGCCTACTACATCGGCGCCTGCCCGGACTGCCAAGTGACGCTCAACGACGTCCACGGCGAGAACGCCCCGCAGGGCTACTCCGGCACCAACTCGGGCGGGCACGTGGTGGTGGAGAACTCCGAGTTCGACAACAACGAGACCGGGTTTGCTACTGGCGACTTGAACAACGACGACGCGCCCGGACCGCAGGACGGCACCTGCCCGGGGAACGCAGTGAACCCTCAAGCGCCCAAGGGCATCCAGCGCACGCACGTGTGCTGGGAGCTGATCAACAACTACATCCACGACAACAACAATCCCAACGTCCCCAGCTCGGGGGTCGCGGGGGCTGCGCCGGTGGGTACCGGGATCACGATCTACGGCGGGCGCCACGACATCATCGCCCATAACCGGATCACCAACAACGGCGCCTGGGGCATCGCCTACGTCCCGTTCCCGGACACGTCCAATCCGCCGCCGGTGGCCCACTGCACTGGGGGCGCCGACCTGTCGACTCCGGGCTCGCCGCTCTGCTACTACGACGACTTCGGGGGTGAGCTGGCCAGCAACACGTTCACCAACAACGGCTACTTCGCCAACCCCTCAAATGGCGACATTGGGGAGCTCTCGCAGGCCGCCGGCCCGGCGGGCCCCAACTACAACCCGGACAGCAACTGCTTCCACGACAACGTGGACACCGCGGGCACGCTGACCAGCGACCCGGCCAACATCGACAGCTTCAACCAGTGCGGCAGCACGTATCCGCCGGCCAACGACGCGAGCTACACCGCCCAGGTGTCCTGCGACAGCCAGCTCCTGGCCAGCTGCCCGGCCGGGGCCAACTACCCCCGGTCCACGAACATCACGCTGAAGATGCCGCCGGCCCAGAAGACCATGCCCAACCCGTGCGTGGGCGTGCCCGCCGACCCGTGGTGTAGTGGCCAGGTCACACGAGTCAAGGCTTGCGTGGCCGGTCGGACGATCCGGGTCCCAGTGGCGCTTGCCCCGCGCCAGCGGCTGGTCGGGTTCACGGCTCGCGTCCCGGGCGCCCGCGGGGCGCGGGTGGCCCGTCACGGAAAGACGATCGTGGTCCAGCTTCCGGCACGGCCGCGCGGCAGCTTCCGGGTCACGGTGACTGAGCGGATCAAAGTCCGGGGCCACCTGCAGCACTTCAGCTTCACGCGCGTGTATCGCGGCTGCTGAGGGCTACTAGCCAAGTAAGGCCTCGACCGCTGGGGTAGGGACGGCGCGCTTGCCGTCCCACCTGCGAGGTAGCTGGGCGATAAGATCGTGAATCGCGATTCACCGTCGGCGCGGCGGGTAGCGGACAACCCGAACTAGGAGCAAACGTGGACCTCAATGACTCTCCGGAACAGGCCGAATATCGGCAGAAGGCGCGAAGCTGGCTGGAGGAGCACAAGGGGGAAGCTCCTCCCAAGTCGGGGTCCAG
>DASZGO010000015.1:0-10764 GCA_035938755.1 Solirubrobacteraceae bacterium
TCGTCCGACCACCACTCGCGGCGCTCGTAGCCGCCGCCCTCGACAAATCTCAGGTAGCTGGCGTTGGTCACGGGCGCGCGGCCGATCAGGAAGCCGGGCAGGTCGTCGTCGTGGCGTGGGCGCTCGTTGTCGTAGGCAAACCCTTGGTCCGAGGCGCCGATGGTGCAGGGCCCGGCGGGGACCTCCACCATCTCCAGCCCGCTCAAGCGCTCTCCGGCCGGCTCGGGGAGGCTACGGCGCCCCACGGGCTCGTAGCCGTCGAGCCGGGCCAGCTCGAGCGTCTGGAGCATGGTCTCGTTGTGCTGGTGCTCGTGGCGCAGCACGAGCTCGTGGAGCACGCCGTCACCGAGGCCCTTGGTCTCGGTGACCCGGATAGTGCGCTGGCGGACCTGGTCCAGGTAGCCGCGGGCCTGGTCCGGGCTCAGGAATGGAAGGTCGCCGCGGCGAGCCCGCGGTGTCTCCATCGCGTCGTACACCTCGGCCAGGTCTGCCCGCAACAGGTCCAGCCCGCCGTAGCGGTGCGGCAGCCATAGGTCCTCGAAAGCGGCAATGTGGCCGAGGTCCCAGACCAGCGGGCTCATGAGCGTCGAGTGGACACGGTCCAAGTCGGGCTCGGAGACCGACTGCACCAGGCCGAGCGTCCGGTCCCGGGCTTCCTGGAGCGCCTGAATCGTCATCTCGGCCGTCTCGGTCGCCGCCGGCGCGGCGGGGGGGCGGCTCATCGGACTCATTGTTTCAGGTGAGCCATCTGGGCAATGTGAACAGGCCGGAAATCCGGGTCATCGGACCGCGTAGCGCAGGAACAGGAAGCCGTCGCGTTCCAGTACCCACCGCGGCGAGAGCTCCCACAGAGCGGGGAGTTCGGGGCCGACGCTGATCGGCATGGCTGGCCCGCCGCCGGCCAGCTTGGGAGCCAGCGTGAGGAACAGCTCGTCCACCAGCGCCTCGTGCAGCAGCGAGCCGAACAGGCTCGGCCCGCCTTCGCACAGCAGCGAAGCCACCCCAAACTCGGAGCGCAGGCGCTCGAGCACGGTGGTCAGGGTCAGGCGCTCGCCCGGAAGGTGGACCAGCTCGGCCTGTGCGGCGACCGAATCCAGGTCGAGCGGCCGGGCGCTGAAGATGACCACTCGCGACTCCGGCTCGGCGAACAGCGGGATGTCGAGCGGCAGCACACCGGTCCTGGTGACCACGCAGGTCAGCGGCTCTGGGTCGCTCCCGCGCTGGACGCGCCGCTCCCGGCGCTCCGGTTCGCCCACGATGCGTCCGTACCGCTCGATGCGCAGCGTCTGAGTCCCGGCGATGACCGCGTCGACCCGCTCGCGCAGCCCGTGGAACAGCTCCCGGTCCGCCTCGCCGCCTAGCTGGCCCGAGCGGCCCTGGAACGTGGCTCGCCCGTCGAGGCTAGCGATGAAATTCACCAGCACGTACGGCCGGATAGCGGGGCGGGGAAGCGGCTCGAGCGATGAGAGCAACTCCTCGGCGGTGAGCGTCGCGGGCTCGGGCAGTAGCTGGCGGAACTCCAACGGTGGCCGAACCTACCATCCGGAGTCGGTGACCCGCCCGCGACCAAAGCGTTAGGCTGCCCACCGCAGTGGACATCAGGCAACTGAATCGTGGCGAGCTGATCGCCGCCGGAGGGGGAGTGTTGCTGGCGGTTTCCATCTTCCTGTCCTGGTATTCGCTTGGCAACAGCTTCGCGCACCTCAACGGCTGTCACGGTCCCAATGGCACGTGCAGCGCCTGGAACGCGCTCACGATCATGCGGTTTCTGTTCCTCCTGGGCGCCCTGGCGCCGGTGATCCTGGCCTGGATCATCGCCCGGGGACACGCGCTGGCCTGGCCGCGCGGCGAGCTCACCGCCGTGGTCGCGATTGTGGCCCTGATCCTCATCCTGTTCCGGGGTGTGGTCGACAAGCCGGGAACGCCGCCGGGTCAGATCAGCGTTGACTACGGCTGGGGGGTGGCCCTGGTGGGCGCCCTGCTCATCCTGGCCGGCTCCGTGTGGCGCTCCCAGGAGGCGGCTCCGCGGCGCAAGCCACCAGGCGTCCTATGAGCAACAGACATCCCCCGGATCGGCCAGACCGCAACCTGGCCCTCGAACTCGTGAGAGTGACTGAGGCGGCGGCGCTCGCCGCGGCGCGTGAGGTCGGCCGGGGCGACAAGGAGGGCGCCGACCAGGCGGCGGTGGACGCGATGCGCAACGTGCTCGACTCGGTCTCCATGGATGGGGTCGTGGTGATCGGCGAAGGCGTAAAGGACAAGGCGCCGATGCTCTACAACGGCGAGCGGATCGGCGATGGAACCCCGCCCCAGGTGGACGTGGCCGTAGATCCCCTGGAGGGCACGCGGCTGACCGCGCTCGGCATGCCCAACGCGATCGCGGTGATCGCCCTGGCCGAACGGGGATCGATGTTCGATCCCGGTCCCACCTTCTACATGGAGAAGATTGCCGGCGGCCCGGAGATCGCCGATTTGCTCGATCTCGACCGGCCACTTCCGGAAACCCTGGCCCTGGTGGCCGAGCGCAAGCACGTGGACATCCGGGACGTGATGGTCGTGATGCTCGACCGCGAGCGCCACCACGATGCGATGCGTCAGGTGCGCGAGGCCGGCGCCCGAGTGCGGCTGATCCTGGACGGCGATGTGGCGGCGGCGATGCTCGCGGTATCCGACGCCTCACGGGTGGATCTGCTGTGGGGGATCGGCGGCACACCCGAGGGCGTGATCTCGGCGGCGGCCATCAAATGCATCGGCGGACAGCTGTTAGGACGCCTATGGCCGCGCAGCGAAGAGGAGCGCCAGGCTGCCGTGGACGCCGGCTACGACCTCGACCGGATCCTGAACTGCGACGACCTGGTGGCGGGAGAGGACGTGTTCTTCTCCGCGACCGGCGTGACCGACGGCGACGTCCTCCAGGGCGTCCGTTACCAAGGCGACCGCGGCGCCAGCACCGAGTCGCTGGTCATGCGCTCCCGCTCCGGCACGGTGCGGCGGATCTTCGCCCAGCACGATCGGGCGAAGATGCGGATGATCAGCGGCGTGCGCTACGGCTGAGCGGTCGGAGGCGACAGCCGCCCGACCTTCGTCTGGGCCAGGTCCAGCTTGGCCAGCGAGCGCAGGAAGGCGTGGGTAACCAGTACGTGAATCGCCGACTGGGTGGCCTCGTACACCGGGGTGCTGAACGAGGCGGCGATGGAGGGGTAGAAGTTCGCCACCTCCATCTCGATCCGTAGGCGGCACGGTCCGCCCGGCGCCGCGTCGGGCAGTCGCCGCACGTCCATAGCCAAGTACCCACAGCCACGCCCGGCCCGGGCCACCAGGAGGCCGTCGCGGATCCGCCAGGTGACCTTTCCGTGGCCGGACTCCACCAGGTACTCGGGAGCCTCGAACCGCAGCAGGGTGAACGGGCGGACGAGCAGCACAATGCGCCGCTCGTTCTCGCCGTAGAACACCCGGATAAGCCCCAGCGTGACCCGGGACAAAAAGCGCCAGTAGGTTCGGGCCAGGTTCTCCAGATTGGGCACCGTCCACAGCCGATTGAGCTGGCCTCGGGGCAGCGTGAGCTCGGCTGACTGGACCGACCGCACGGCACCGTCGGCCGCGATGGAGCTCGATCGCCGGGGAGACACGATCACCGCCTGGGCGGGACGCCGGCGCCACCGGCGAGCGACGATCAACCCGATCAGGGCACCGATCAGGGTCAGGGCGGCGGTCACGTACAGAGTGTGTAGCGCGCCAGGGGATGCAGTGCCAGCACCGTCCCAGGCTGAACCTGACCGTCGCCGGGGGGGATCAGCGCCAGGGCGTCGGCGCCGAGGAGCGAGGTGATTACGTGCGACCCCTGAGGGCCGTTGACCCGGGCCACGGTGGTGCCGTCGGACACCTGGAGCCGAACCCGCAGGGCCTGCTCCCGGATCGGATTCCGCCGGATCGGATCGCCCACCAGCCGAGCCTCGGTCGGGCCGTCCAAGGCCTCGGGGCGGCCGCTCAGCCGACGCAGGGCCGGGGCCACGAACAGGGCAAATGTGACTGCGGCCGAGACCGGGTTGCCGGGCAGGCCGAACACCAGCTTGGCCTGCCAGGTGCCGAACCAGGTGGGCTTACCCGGCTGGAGCGCGACGCCCCAGAACGCCTCGGCCACCCCCAGCTGGGCCAGCGCGGGCTTGACGTGATCATGCGGGCCCACCGACACGCCTCCGCACACCACCACCACGTCGGCGCCTTGGAGCGCCCGGGCCAGCCCGGCCTCGGTGGCCGCCGGTTCGTCAGTCAGCAGCTGGGGGGGTGGCGCCAGCGCGCCCTCGGCCCGGGCGTACGCCGCGAGCATCGGCCCGTTTGAGTTGTGGATCTGGCCCGCCCGGAGCGAGGCTCCGGGGTCGCGCAGCTCGTCTCCGGTGGCCAGCACCTGAACCCGCGGCCGGCCGGTGGCCCGGACCCCAGCTACTCCAGCGGCTACGGCGGCGCCCAGCTCGGCCGGACCCAGGGCGGTGCCCGTGGCCAGTATCCGCTCGCCGGCTCGCATCACCTCACCCGCGGCGCGGATGTTGGCGCCCGGGGCCACCTCGGCCGTTGTGGCGATGCGCTCACCCTCGCCGGTCACGTCCTCCTGGCGGATCACCGAGTCGCTGCCCGGCGGGACGGCTGCCCCGGTCGAGATGCGAACCGCCTCGCCGTCGCAGACCGGGACCTGGCTTGGCTCCCCGGCCCGCGATTCGCCGACCACGGCCAGGGTCCGCCCGGCCTGACCGGACGTGACCGCATAGCCATCCATGGCCGAGCTGGGGAACGGGGGCAGATCGCCGGCCGCCAACACGTCGGCGGCCAGTACCCGGCCGAGCGCGTCAGCGATCGGGACGGGCTGAGGATCCAGGGGCTGGACGGCGTCCAGGACCCGCTGGCGCGCGTCCGCGACGGGGATCAGCTCTCCGGGCACAGCGGCACATTTTGACCCTGGGAGCGGGTCGGGTCAGCGGGTGGGTAGAGAGACCGATCCCAGAGTGACGACGCCCGCCTGCTTCATGCCCAGGTAGCCGGCCGTGGCCTCCGTCAGATCCCAGTCCCGGCCGCCCCCGTAGGGCCCGCGATCGATGACCGGCACGATGATCGACTTGCCGTGGTAGTAGAAGGCGACCTTGGTGCCGCAGGGCAGAGTCTTGTGGGCCACTCCCAGCGTGTTGGCGTGCAGCCGGACGCCGCAGGCCGTCGTGCTCCCGGCCTGGTTGTACCAGGTGGCCACCGCGGGTCGGTACACGATGATCGTCACCGAGGGTTCACCGGCGGCGGCTCCGCCGCCCCGCCCCCGGGACACCACGGCCCGGACCGAGAACTGCCCGATGTGGTTGGCCTGCCACTGGACCGAAAATGATCCGTCGCCCCGCGCCCTCGTGCGCACGGTGGGTGCCCAGGTCCATCCAGTTTTCTGGCCCGAGAGTTCGATCTCGATCGTGCTCCCCGCGTGGCTGGAGTCGACGCGCCCGCTGAACCGGATCTGGCTGTTCAGGAAGCCGGCGGCCATCGTGGTGATGGTCGTCCCGCCGGTGCTTGCGCTGACCCGACCAGTCGGCGGATTGCCCGGGCTGCTGGTGGACCCGCTCGAGCCCGACGAGGAAGACGAGCTGCCCTGGAGCCCGCCCCCGCCCGACGCGGCCAGGCCGATGGCGGGCAGCGACAGCAGGCTGGCTAGGGCTGAAAGCAGTACGACGACATGTGCGTTCCCGCGGCGCGTCAAAACCGGCATAACTCCTGTTTTGGTTGGCTGCCTACGGGGTGAGCTGACGGGCTCGCGCTGTTAGCGCTACGGCCCTTTACCGGGCCGATTCGCCCCTGCGGTGTGAACCGCTAGTGGGTCCCCCGCCGGCCATCCGCGGACGGTTGGCCGCTCGGCGTGGCCGGCAGTATACGTAACGACGCGGAGACCGGCGGCTAGGGGCGCGGCAGGCGGGACAGGGTCCGGCGCAGGGCTCGAGTGCCGAGCGTGAGCCCGATCTCGGCCAGCTCGGCTGCCGCCCCGACCGCGGTGCCCGCGATGTCCGCTGCACTGGGCGGTGATTTGCGCGCCTCGGACGAAGGTCCAGCTCCGGTGGCGGGCGTGCCTCGGGGCTGGGCGGGTTGCTGCAGCCGGGCCGGAGACGGGCGGCTGGCGCGAGGGGTTCGGCCGCGCGGGCCGGCGGCCGGGGGCCTCGCAGTCGGCGGCTGGGCCCGGGACGAGGCGGGTTTCCGCCCCGCCGCCGCTGGTTTGGGCTTGGTCTCCGGGCCCGGAGGGGCACCCTGCGGGGCAGCCGGTCGCTTGGCGCTACGGCGATGGGGCCGGGTCCGCGGGAGCGCGGACAGGAGGTCGGTGGGGTCCGGTTGTTTGACCAAATTCGGGACAGGCGTGAAACGGATTTGCCGCCCAGACGTTAAGTCTTGAGCTGAGCGGCCGAAGTATGCCTACGGGGCTGGGTCGCGGCGGCTACCGTTGCTCCAGGAATACCTTTTGACTTCGATAAGTATAGGGATATACTCGTGGTTCAATGGCGGGGTTGCGCCTTTGCGGCTGCACCCGTCGTATCTAATCCTCAGCGCCGCAAGTGCCCCGCCGGTGTGCGCCCGACCCCGAAGGATGAGATGTCAGTAGCCGAACTTCAGGAACTCGAAGAGATCAAGAACCTCGTCAACCGCGGACAGCAGCTAGGCGTGCTCACGTTTGCCGAGATCACGGGGGCGGTGTCCGAGCTCGATCTCGACGAGGCAGACGTCGAAGAGCTGCACGGCTTCCTCGAGCGAGCCGAGATTGAGCTGGTCGAGGAGCTCGACCCGGCGATCGCCGCGGCCGATCTCGAGCGCGCGCCCGATAAGCGCGGTGGCCGGCGCAAGCCAAAGACCACGCTGGACCTCAAGCCGGACATGACCACCGACTCGCTCCAGCTGTTCCTCAAGGACATCGGAAAGGTCCGGCTGCTGACCGCCCAGGAGGAGGTCGACCTGGCCAAGCGGATCGAGCGCGGTGACCTGGACGCCAAGCAGAAGATGGTCGAGTCCAACCTGCGTCTGGTCGTCTCGATCGCCAAGAACTACCGTAACCAGGGCCTGCCGTTCCTGGATTTGATCCAGGAGGGCACGCTGGGCCTCGTCCGTGCGGCCGAGAAGTTCGACTACCGCAAGGGTTTCAAGTTCTCCACCTACGCCACCTGGTGGATCCGCCAGGCCATCGCTCGCGCGCTGGCCGACAAGGCGCGGACCATCCGTATCCCGGTCCACGTGGTCGAGAAGCTCAACAAGATCGGCCGGGCCGAGCGCAAGCTGGTGACCGAGCTGGGCCGCGAGCCCACCGCCGAGGAAATCGCCGAGGTGACCGGTATCGAGCCCGACGAGGTGGAGTCGATCAAGCGCTCCGCCCAGGCCCCGGTGTCGCTCGAGAAGCCGGTGGGCGACGAGGAGGAGTCCGAGTTTGGGCAATTCATCGCCGACGAGCGCGCCGAGTCCCCGTACGAGCGCGCGGCCGAGATCCTGACCAAGGAGGCGCTGCGCGAGGCTCTGGAGAACCTGAGCTACCGCGAGCGACGCGTGCTCGAGCTGCGCTACGGGCTCGGCGGAGAGCATCCGCGGACGCTGGACGAGGTGGGCCGCACGTTCAACGTGACGCGCGAGCGGATCCGTCAGATCGAGAACCAGTCGCTCAAGAAGCTCCAGTCGCTGGCTGAGGCGCAGAAGCTGCGCGACGTCGCGTAGGTCGCGTTCTTTCGGACCGCGTCCTTCGAACGCTGATCCGAACGGCCGAGCTGCCGGCCCCAGGCACCGTCCAGGTACTGCCCTCACTCCTTAAGCCAATGGATCGCTCCGCCGATCCAATCCGTGATGCTGGACCTCCAGGCTGCTCTGCAACATGTAGTTCGAAGTGAGGGGTCTGACCTTCACCTGAAGGTCGGCGCACACCCCTTGGCCCGCGTCCACGGACAGCTGACCCCGCTCGAGCAATGCGAGCGACTCGCGCCCGAGGACACCGAGCACGTGCTGCACCAGATGCTCGACGGACATCCGGACAAGCTGGCCGAGTTCGAGTCGGGTGGTGAGGTTGACTTCTCCTATGCGATCGAGGGGCTGGCCCGCTTCCGGGTCAACGCGTTCCGCCAGCGCGGCTCGATCTCGATCGCGTCCCGGGTGATCCCGTTCGCGGTGCGCTCGGTGTCCGAGCTGGGGCTCCCGCCCGTGATCAGCGAGCTGGCCGAGGAGGAGCGGGGGCTGATCCTGCTCACCGGCACCACCGGTTCCGGCAAATCGACCACGCTGGCCGCGATCATCGACCACATCAACTCGAGCAAGTCGCGCCACGTCGTGACCATCGAGGACCCGATCGAGTATCTGCACACGGACCGCAACTCGATCATCAACCAGCGCGAGGTGGGGATGGACACCGAATCGTTCAGCCGGGCCATGCGGCGGGTGCTACGCCAGGACCCGGACGTGATCCTGATCGGCGAGATGCGTGACGAGGAGACCGTGCGCACCGCACTGTCCGCGGCGGAGACCGGGCATCTGGTCCTGTCCACCGTGCACACACTCGACGCGCCGGAGACGGTGAACCGGATCATCGACTTCTTCCCCCTGCACGAGCAGAACCAGGCCCGGGCGATGCTCGGGGGCACGCTCAAGGGGATCGTCTCCCAGCGCCTGGTACCCACGCCGGACGGCAACGGGCGCGTGTGCGTATGCGAGATCCTGCGCATGACCGGGCGGGCCCGGGACATGATCCTCGACCCGGAACAGACCGGCCGGCTCTCGGAAGTGATCGTCGAGGGCGAGTACTACGGCATGCAGACGTTCGACCAGGCGCTCCTGCGCCACTACCAGGCGGGCCGGGTATCGATGGAGGACGCGCTGCGCGTGGCCTCCAGCCCGCACGACTTCAAGCTGCTGGTGGCCGCCGAGGGCCGGCGCGGGACCAGCATGGACGACCTCCAGGACGCGGCTCAGGACGCGGTCGGAGGCAGCCAACCGTCAGCCCGGCCGCCGGGCTCCGGCGGCCAGTCGTCGGCCCCGCCGCCGGTTCCGGCCTGAGGCCTCGGGCGCAACTCCGGTCGGGCACTCGGCCGGGCTCGGCCGTACTTCAGTTCGTGAAGCATTGCGCTAAACTCGGGTGTTGGAATGGCTTCCGACTCGGCGTGTCCAGTGTGCCGCACTGCGGAAATCGTGTGCGGCAAGTGGACGCTGCTGGTCATTCGGGACCTGGCCGAGGGACGCTCTCGGTTCTGTGAGCTGGAGCGCTCACTCCGTGGCATCAGCCCGCGGACGCTGTCGCTTCGCCTCCGGGCGCTGGAAGAGGAGGGCATCGTCGAGCGCCAGACCTTCCCCGAGGTCCCGCCGCGGGTTGAGTACGCGCTGACCGAAAAGGGCCGAGCCCTGGTCCCGCTGATCGAGCAGATGCGGGTCTACGGCCGGGACTGGCTCGACTGCGACGTCGCGGACTGCGAGCCCGAGCTGGAGCGCGAGTCGGCCATCGCCGCCGTCTGACCGGACCGGATGAAGGTCTCGGTTGCGGCGGACGAGCTGACTGGCGTCGCTCAGGCAATCCCCGAGCAGCTCCGGCGTCGCGGGCATGAGGCGATCCTGCGGGGCGCATACGACGAGTCAGAGCGGGCCGACTGGGCGTGGGCCAGCGAGGCAGCGGCCCGGGATGTGGCCGAGGGCCGAGCCGAGCTGGCGGTGGTGGCCTGCTGGACGGGCACCGGGGCGTCGATCGCGGCCAACAAGGTGGCCGGCGTGAGGGCCGCACTGTGCACCGACGCCGAGACGGCGGAGGGAGCGCGGCGGTGGAACGACGCCAACGTCCTGGCCCTCAGCCTGCGGCTGACCTCGGAGGCGCAGCTGGAGGAGATTCTCGACGCTTGGTTCGGCGGCCCCTCCAGCCGCGAGCCCAGCGACGTGGACAACGTCGCTCATCTGGCCGAGATCGAGCAAGGCGACTGAACCTCTGCAAGGCGCCGTTCGCGGTGCAGGAGGCCGGGCGCGCGCAGCGAATCGGCGCTCGTGCGCGACAACGTCCTGCAACAGGCCGTGGAGGCGTTCACCATGGACGCCGCCTACCAGCTGGCCCTGGACGCCAGCCAGGGTGAGGAAATCCCGTTTGAGCTGATGGAGACCGAGGGACGACGGGGGCGCCCGCCGCTCTACTGCTACCAGCCGCTGACCGGCCAGTTCATCGACCAGCGCCTGGGCGCCCTGTCCGGGCTGACCACCTACGCTCCGGCGGTCCGGGCCCTGGCTGGGCACGACCGCCTCGCCGCCTACCTGAACCTGCACGGGGTATCGGCTGTTCCGGAGGACGCGCGCCGGCGGGCCGACGACGCATTGCGTTTGCTCCTGGGCCGGGTGTTCGCCGGCCGCGACGACTTCGAGTTCGACGCCGACCGGTTCGCCTCCGCCTACGAGGAGCTGGAGCGAACCGTGCTGGAAGGGCGCTGCACCACGATGGTGATCGCGCCCCTGCTGGGGATCGCGATCGACCCGACGACTCCGGAGATCCGCCTGCAGGACGGTCTCTCGCTGACTTCCGGCGACCGGGTGCCGGACGCGCCGGCCGAAGCCGTGTGGGGCGAGGTGGAGGAGCCAAACGTGTTGGCCGTACTGACCAGCTCCGCCGAGCGCACCACGCCCGCCTCCGTCGCCGCGGTCACCCAGCGGTTCCGGGAGCTGCTGACCGCGCTGCGGTTGTTCGAGCGCGGCTCCTACGCCCTCGGCCCGATGGCCTGGACGCGGATCGACTCGGGGCCCTGGCAGCCGGTCGCC
>DASZGO010000016.1:0-2290 GCA_035938755.1 Solirubrobacteraceae bacterium
CTACTACATCGAGAACTGGGGCCTGGCGCTTGACTTCAAGATCCTGGCTCGCACCGCCGTGGCTGTGTTGCGGTCGGCTGAGTAGCCGCCGGCCGGAGAACGCCTAGTCCGACCAGCTGTCTTCGAGGCGGTGCATCCAGCCTTGGAGCAGCTGCAGGGGCTCCGAGGCGCCGCTGATCTGCGGCTTCTCGCCCTCCGGTACCTCAACGCCGGCCAGTAGATGGATCAGGGCGCGGGCCCTGCAGCGGACGGTGGCCGCCGGGCGGTCGAGGGGAGGCTGGGTGGTGACCCCTGGCGAATTGCCGTCGTTGATGCGTAGATAGCACGGACTGACCGCGGGGTCGGTCGGCTCGAAGCGAAGGGTGAAGCGCTCGCCCAGGGTCCACTCGGGCACGATCGAGCTGGCCACCATGCGCAGCAGCAGCGGCACCTCGATCTGGGGCCCCACCTCGCACAGGTCGCGCAGACCCAGCGGGGTCCGGGCCAGCGCAATCAGATCATCCACCCGGCCGCGGTCGCCTTCGACGGTCACCGGATAACGGCGCAGGCGCCGTATGAGCCCCTGGCGGCCGCGCGCCGCCAGGTCACCGAGCTGGACCAGGCTGCCTGTGATCCAGGCGTCGCTATCGCCCATCGGCCGGGGTCGGACCCGAGGCTCGATCCGGGTGCCCAGGCCGTCCACGTCGACGGCATAGATCCCCAGCTCACGCACGATCAGGTCGTAACGCAGGAGCCGCGGGGTGGCGATCGCCTGCGCGGGGAGCAGCGACACCAGCACGCGCCCGCCGGCCTCGCGATCCTGCTCGGCCAGCCGCTGCAGGGCCTTGCTGAACCAGTTGTCCCGATCGCGCTCGCGTGACGCCGGGGCGTTGCTGACGGTGGGAAAGCGCATCGCGCCATCGCCTTCGCCAGTCGCGGCCGCTTCGTCGTACGGCTCAGATCCAGGCGGGGCCTCGGGTGCCGGAGGCTCGGGTGCTGGGGCCTCGTGGGCCGTGGGCGGAGTGAGAGCCTCGGGTGCCGAGGCCAGCGGCTGGGGTGCTGGAGCCTCGGGTGGCGCCACGGCCTCCAGTGGCGGGGGGGGCGCTAGAGGCTCCGGAGCCGGGGGCGGCGGAGGGGGCGCGGATTCCACCGGCGGTGGCGGCACCTCGTAGACCGGCAGCGGCTCGGGCTCGGAGGCCATGGGCGGCGGCTCGGGCTCGTAGAGCGGCGCCTCCGGGGCAGGCGGCGGCGGTGTCTCGACCCGCGCCTCCGGGACCGGCGGCGGGGGCGGCGGCTCGACCAGCTCTTCGTCGAGTGGCGGCGCCTCGGCGGCCAGCTGAACGCGCTCCATCTGCTTGCGCACCTCGGACAGCGCGGCCGTGAGCTGCCCTTGGGCCGAGGACACCGTCCGTTGCGGATCCGTGTCGACCATATAGGTCGGTGGGCGCGGCGGGGCCGGCGACACTGAGGCCTGGCTGCGGAAGTCGGTGATGACGCCGTCCTCCGGCTCCTGGTCCGCGAGGTCGAGATCGAGCTCCAGGCGCTCAAGCTCGGCCCGTCTGACTGCCAGGTCCCGCCCCACTTGCTCCAGGTCGCCACGGCGCTCCACCAGCTCCCGTTCGACGTACTCCAGCTCGCTGGACACCGAGGCCAACCAGCGGGCGCGGTCGCGCTCCTCCCAGGCCCGGTCTCGCTCGCGCTGAGCCTCGTCGCGCTGAACCTGAGCCTGCCGGGTCTCGGCGTGAACCCGGGCCAGCTCCGAACTGGCGCGTTCCAGCTCCTGGCGCAGTTTGGTCAGCTCTGTTTCACCCTCACGTATCTGCCCACCGTAGCGCTCCTCCGGTGCATTGCCGAGCGTGTCAGGCTCGGCGCGGTCGGCGGGCTCGGGAGCCACGCTTTTGATGGCAGCCGGCGGGAGCCCGCGTGACGCGGCCCCGGACGCTGCCGGCAGCGGCAGTTCGAACTCCCCGCCGTCCCAGCGCAGCACCAGGCCATCCAGCGACCAGCGCTGAACCCGCCGCGGCAGCCGGAACTCGAACCGATAGGTCTGCTTGGACGCCGAAGCCGATGCCCCTGGCACGGTCACGCGCCCGTCGAAGCGGTAGCTGCGCCCGTGGTGATAGACGGTGAGTGCCGCGCTGGCCGCGTCTCCGAGACCGCCGATTAGTCCCCGACCCAGGACCACCAGTGTGGCCTCCTCGCCCAGCTTCTTCCAGGCCGCGCCGGCGATGGTCATCTGCTCTGCGGCTGATTGGCTCACCGGCTCGACCCCGCTCCCGTCATCGCCGACCTCCACTCGCCCATTGCCGAC
>DASZGO010000017.1:0-1748 GCA_035938755.1 Solirubrobacteraceae bacterium
AGGGAACGTGCCGCCGGTGAACTCCTTCAGCAGCCCGCGCACCCACTCCTCCTCGGCCCGGCGCTGCGACAGGTAGTACTCCGATTCGATGAGGAACAACCGCGGCAGCTGGGTGACCAGGGTGGCCAGCTCAGCCTGGATACGGCCGTTGGCCTCCTCGAGCACGGCCAGCCGCTGCTGCAGCAGGTCGATCAGCTCGTCGGGAGGCAGGACGGCGGCTTCGCTGAGGGCCGCCTCGAAGCTGCTGTGCTCCCGCTCGGGCACGCTGAGCAGCTCTCGCAACCAGTCCATCAGCTCCGCACGACCCGCGTCGGTGAGCTGGTACGTGGTCCGCTCCGGCTGCCTGCCCTCGCGGACGACCTCGACGGCCTCGATAAACCCGTACTTCTCCAGGTTCTGGACCACCGTGTAGAACGATCCCCAGTTGACCTTGATGGCATTGTCCTTGCCGCGTTCCCGCAGCATCGACGCCATCTCATAGGGGTACATCGGGCGTTGGGTCAGCAGTGTGAGCAGCGACAGCGCCAGCAGGTTGCTTACCTTGCGCCGCTTGGCCATCCTGAATCACCTCGTCTCCGAGTCATCGTTCACGAGGACTCGTTCCCAAGTACTCGTAGACGAGTATACGCATACGGGCATTGAGCGTGTCAACCCGCATCCTGGAGATCTTTTCTTCCGAACGGACCGTGGCGCCACCGGCCGGGATCCCGGCTCGCCTCGCGTGACGGGAGCCAGCCGGGCAATAGCGGCTGGTAAGCCCCACCCGCCTCAATTCCGCGGAAGATTCGGGCTTGGCGGAGACCTTTGGGGGCCAGAGTCCACCAAACTTTCCGCGGAACCTTAATCTTCCGCGATAAGCGGGGGATGCTCCGCTTCGCGCAGGAACCGCCGGACGAACCGCAGGTGCGAGCGCAATGGGAGGGTCATGGCACTACTCGGAGGCCGACGCCTCACCCGTCCCGCTATCCCCTTCGGTATGCCGGCCGCCGGGATCCGCGCGGCCGGTCCCGTTGCTGGAAGCGAGTCGCTGTCACGGCGTACCAGAAAGAGCAAGCACGATGCGTCATCGACACGCAAACCGGGACGCGCGGCCTGGGGCCGGGCCGGGCGGCAGTGTGCGGAAGTGGTGGGGGCCGCTACCGGGTCAGCCGAAGAAGACCTCGGCCTCGGCGTAGCGCTGGGGCGGGACCAGCTTGAGCTGGCTGGTGGCGTCGGCCAGGGGCACGCGGATGATGTCGGTGCCGCGCAGCGCCACCATCAGGCCGAACGCCTCCTCGTGCACGGCCTGGACCGCGTGTACGCCGAACCGGGTGGCGAGCACCCGGTCGAACGCGGTCGGGGTGCCGCCGCGCTGGATGTGGCCGAGCACCGTGCAGCGGGCTTCCTTGCCAGTCCGCTTCTCGATCTCATCGGCCAGCAGCTGCCCGACTCCGCCCAGGCGCACGTGCCCGAACGAGTCGAGCTGCTCGGAGCTGGTGGCGAGTTCCTCGCTCACCGGGTGGGCCCCCTCGGACACGACCACGATCGGCGCGAACCTGGTCTGGAACCGGTGCTGCACGTAGGCGCAGACCCGCTCGATGTCGAACGGCCGCTCCGGGATGAGGATTACGTTCGCGCCGCCGGCGAGCCCCGCGTGCAGGGCGATCCAGCCGGCGTGCCGGCCCATCACCTCCACGATCAGCGCGCGGTGGTGGCTTTCCGCCGTGGTGTGCAGCCGGTCGATCGCCTCCATGGCGATGTTCACGGCC
>DASZGO010000018.1:0-9389 GCA_035938755.1 Solirubrobacteraceae bacterium
CTCGAGCTGTTCGATCGCCGCTACCGGGACATCCGGGGCGAGGACGAGCCGTACAGCTCGGAGGATCCCGCCTAGAGGTTCGGCGCCACCTCGTCGATCAGCCGCTGGACCTGATCGGCGGTGGGTTCGACCGGCCAAAACAAGACCGTGTCGAACCCGTCCTCGACGAACTCGGCCAGGATCTGGATCCACCAGTCGGGCGGCCCGGACAGCGGTTCGTGGGCCAGGTAGCCGACCGGTAGCTCGGCCCGGCTGGGCGGCCGGCCCTCGCCGATCAACCCCTGGATGTTGATGATCCGGCGGATCGATCCCGGGTCGCGTCCCGCCGCCTCGGCCGCCTGGTCGATCTGGTGGTTGCCCGCCCGAAGCTCGTCGCGGGTCAGCGGGCCCAGCGACGGTATCCATCCGTCGGCCTTGCGACCGGCCAGCCGGATCATGCGGGGTCGGAACGCCCCCAGCCAGATTCCGATCTCGTGTGCGGGCCGGGGACCGGGCCGCGCGTCGTTGAGTCGGTAATGCTTTCCCTCAAAGGACACCGACCGCTGCTCCGACCACAGCAACCGGAGCACGTCGATGGCCTCGTCCACCGCCTCGACTGTCTCTCCCGGAGTGCGGCGCGGGCCGCCGAAGTTGCTGATCAGATTGGGCAATCCGCCGCCCCCTAGGCCCAGCTCGAAGCGCCCGCCGCTCACCACGTCGAGGGTGGCCGCTGCCTTGGCCATCACCGCCGGGGGGCGCAGCGGCAGGTTGGCCACGTCGGTGCAGAACGAGACCCACTGGGTCTCGGCCAGCAGCACCGGGATCAGCGACCAAGTGTCAAAGAAGTGCCGCTGATAGGGATGGTCCTGCACGGCCACCAGGCTCAGGCCGCCCCGATCGGCGACCTGCGCCAGCTCGATGTGCCTGTCCAGCGACTCGGTGTCCGGAACGATCGAGATCCCGATCTGCGTCACGGTGACAGCCTAATCCCGCGCGGTGGCGGGGGTGTACTTCCCGGCCCTGGCTACCCTCAGGTGATGGCCGGGTGGACGAGGTGATCGAAGCTCTCGACGAGACGGTGGACCATGTGCGCGGGCCTGTACTGGCCTCGCTCCTCACGGTGTACGGCGACTACGAGTGCCCGTACTCGCGCCGGGCCTACCGGAGCGTCCAGCGGGTTGAGCAGCAGCTGGAGGGCGGGGTGCGGTTCGCGTTTCGCCACTTTCCGCTGACCGGCATTCATCCCCACGCGTTGGCCGCGTCCCAGGCCGCTGAGGCCGCCGCAGCCCAGGGCCGGTTCTGGGACATGCACGACATCCTGTTCCACCGCCAGGCCGCGCTCGAGGACGAGGATCTGGTCCGCTACGCGCGTGAGCTCGGGCTCGACCTGCCTCGGTTCGACGAGGACGGCGACAGCGAAGCCGTGCAGGAGCGCATATGGCGGGATCTTCGTAGCGGTGAGGAGTCGGGTGAAGTGCTGGGAACCCCCACGCTGTTCATCGACGGTGTCCTGCACACGGGCGGCTACGACGCGCCAACCCTGTTGGACGCACTTTCCGGAGCCCGCCATGGCTGAGCCGCGCGCCCGGCATCCCGCGATCGTGGTGGTCGACGATGAACCAGCCGTGCTGGCGGCCGTGTCCCGCGATCTGCGGCGTGGCTTCGGCGAGCACTACCGGATCGTCCGGGCCAGCTCAGGCGACGAGGCGCTGGATGCTCTCCGAGAGCTGGTGCGCCGCGGCGACCATGTGGCGCTGCTGGTGGCCGACCAGCGGATGCCCGGGCTGTCAGGCACGGACTATCTGGTCCGCGCCCAGGAGATCGTGCCCGGGGCCAAGCGGGTGCTCCTCACCGCCTACGCCGATACCGAGGCCGCGATCCAGGCGATCAACGAGGTCAGCCTCGATTACTACCTGCTCAAGCCGTGGGATCCGCCCGAGGAGCAGCTGTTTCCGGTAGTCGAGGACCTGCTCACCGGGTGGGAGGCGGGCGCCGCGCTGGAGTCCGGTGGCGTGCGGCTGATCGGCCATCGTTTCTCCCGCCAGTCGCACGACCTGCGTGACTTCCTGGCCCGCAACCGGGTGCCGGCGCGCTGGATGGACGTGGAGCGCGATGCGGAGGCGCGTCAGCTTCTCACTGTGGCCGGCGTGGCCGAGGACCGGCTGCCGGTGGCTCTGCTGGAGGATGGGGCGGTGCTCGAGCGCCCGACCGTGCGGGAGCTGGCCGAGCGGCTGGGCATCGCGGCCCAGCCGGCGTCCGACCACTACGACCTGGTGATCGTCGGCGGAGGGCCGGCCGGGCTGGGCGCGGCGGTGTACGGGGCGTCTGAGGGTCTGCGCACGATCATGGTCGAGCGGGAGGCCCCAGGCGGCCAGGCGGGCCAGTCGAGCCGGATCGAGAACTACCTCGGCTTCCCCGCTGGCCTGAGTGGCTCTGACCTCGCCCGCCGAGCCACCGATCAGGCGCGGCGTCTGGGCGCCGAGCTGGTAACGCTCCAGGATGCCGCGGGGCTCCAGGTGGAGGGCTCAGGCCGGATCGTCGAGCTGACCGACGGCAACAGCCTCAGCGCCAGCAGCATCATCGTGGCCTCTGGCGTTTCCTACCGGCAGCTGGACGTCCCGGGATTCGCAGCGCTGACCGGCCAGGGGATCTACTACGGCGCGGCGGCCAGCGAGGCCAGGTCGTGCGAGAACCAGCACGTGGTGGTCATCGGCGGCGCCAACTCCGCCGGCCAGGCCGCCGTCTACTTCGCCAAATACGCCGGCCGGGTGAGCATCCTGGTGCGCGGCGACTCGCTGACCAAGTCGATGTCGCAGTACCTGATCGAGCAGATCGAGCAGCTGGAGAACGTCGACGTGCGCCTTCGCACCCAAGCGGTAGGGGCGATGGGAAACGGCAAGCTCGAGGCGCTGCGCGTCCGCGACGGGGAGGGGGCCGAGTCAGACGAGGAGGTCGATGCCTGCTTCGTGTTCATCGGAGCCGCCCCTCGGACCGATTGGCTGTCCGGAGTGGTGGCGCGTGACGAACGGGGCTTCATCCTGGCCGGGCTGGACGCCAAGTCGGACGGCTGGCCTCTGCAGCGAGACCCGTTCCCGCTCGAGACAAGCGTGCCGGGGGTGTTCGTGGCCGGCGATGTCCGGGCCCGCTCGATCAAGCGGGTGGCCAGCGCGGTGGGGGAGGGGTCGATGGCGGTTTCGCTGGTGCACCAGTATCTGGCGGAGGCATGAGCAGCACCAGCAAAGACCCCGTTACCGCCGGCGACCTCCGCCCGGTCGACCTGTTCGATGATCTGGACGACGCGGCGCTGGCCGAGTGGGCGGCCGCTGCGGAGTGGCAATACGCCCAACCGGGCGACCTGGTGATCGAGGCCGAAACCGAGCCTGCCGGCCTGATGTGCCTGCTCGAGGGGACCCTCCAGACCTACATCCGCAACCAGGACCGCTTCGAGCCGATTGGTGAGCAGGTCGCTCCCACGTGGATCGGGGCCGTGGCCAGCCTGACCGAAGACGTCCTGGGCGCCCGCATGACAGCGCTGACCGACGTCCGCCTGGCCCTGATCCCGGCCGAGGCGGTGCGCCGCCTCGCCCTCGCCCACCCGCCGGTGCATCGCCGCATCCTGCGCCAGGTGGGACCGCTGATGACCCGCCTCACGTCGATCGAGCAGAACCGTGAACGGCTGGCCGCGCTGGGCACGATGGCCGCCGGACTGGCCCACGAGCTCAACAATCCCGCGGCCGCGGCGCGCCGGTCTGCCGATCAGCTGGCCGAAGCGCTTGACGTGATCGGCTCGACGGTGCGGGAGTTCGTAGACGCCGGCATGGAGCGTGACGACGCCGCCCGGATCGCCGACCTGCGTGATCAGGCGCTTCACCAGTGCTCGGCGCGCAGTGTGCTGTCAGCGCTGGACGCCACCGATGCCGAGGAGGCGATGCAGGAGAAGCTCGAGGCCCTCGGGGTGTCCGAGTCCTGGCGGCTGGCGGAACCACTCGCCCTGGCCGGCGCGGACGATGCCTGGCTAGAGCAGGTGCAGGCGGCGGCGGGACCGGCCACGCCGGCCGCGCTGGCCTCGATTGCGGCATCGCTGAACGCTCAGCGACTGGTGAGCGATCTGCGCGAGTCGACCGAACGAATGCAGTCGCTGGTCACCGCGGTCAAGGCCTACGCGTACATGGACCGGGGTGGGGTGGTCGAGGCGGACATCCACGAAGGCCTGGAGACCACCCTCACCGTGCTCGGCTACAAGCTCAAGCACAAGGAGATCCAGATCGAGCGCGACTACGACCGGACCCTCCCGCCGCTGACCATGCACGGCTCGGAGATGAATCAGGTGTGGACCAACCTGATCGCCAATGCCATCGACGCGGTCGGTGAGTCGGGCACGATCACCCTCCGGACCCGGCCAGACGATGACTGCATCGTGGTCGACATAGCCGACACCGGGCCGGGGATCCCGCCGGACGCCCGCCCGCACATCTTCGAACCGTTCTTCACCACCAAGGAAGTCGGCCAGGGCACGGGGCTGGGGCTGGACACGGCGCGGCGGATCGTCGTGGGTCGCCACGGCGGCTCGCTCACGTTCGATACCAGCGACCAGGGCACCACGTTCCACGTCTGGCTCCCCGTCAAATCCAAATCCTGAAGCGAGGCTTCGCCATGTCTACGTGCACCCACCTCGACCAGATCAAGCTCTTGGAGCTACCGGACAGCGTGGCCGGCTGCGAGGACTGCCTGCGCGAAGGCGGCGAGTGGCTGCACCTGCGCATCTGCCTGACCTGCGGGCACGTCGGCTGCTGCGACGAGTCTCCGAACCGGCACGCCACCGCGCACTTCAACTCCAGCCGCCATCCCCTGATCCGCTCGCTCGAGCCGGGCGAGGACTGGAGTTGGTGCTACGAGGACGAGGTGGCGATGATCATCCCGGACATCACCGGCCACACGCGGATCCCGCGCTCGCCCATGCTCAGCGGCTGAGAGCCGGCACAGCCTGTGTCTGATCGTTCGCGCAATATCCGTAGATCAACGTATTGCCGTGAGCCGGGGGCCCGCCGAATAGTGGTGTATGGGAGCGAGTAGCGCGATCCGTTCCAGTAGTGCCCATCCGCGCACCCGGGAGATCTTTGCCTGCCTGGCCCGCGCCGGGCAGTTCAAGGATGCCGAAACGGCTGAGCACGTCGAGCGAGTGAGCCGTACCTGCTCGCTCATCGCCCGTCGTCTGGGCTTGACCCAGCGCGACGCGTCCAACCTCAAGCAGGCCAGCGCCGTGCACGACATCGGCAAGATCGGAGTGCCGGACGCGGTCCTGTTGAAGCCGAGCCCGCTCAACGCTGAGGAGCGGGCGATGATCGAGCTCCATTCTGAGATCGGTCATCAGATTCTGTCCGGCTCCCGCGACCCGGTCATGCGGCTGGCCGCGATCGTCGCCCTGACTCACCACGAGTGGGTTGACGGCTGCGGCTATCCGGGGCGGCTCCGCGGTGACGCGATACCCCTGCCGGGCCGGATCGCGGCGGTGGCCGATGTGTTCGATGCGCTGACCCACGACCGGGTCTACCGGGCGGCCGTGGGCATCGACGGGGCGCTGGCCATCCTCGAGGCGGGCCGGGGGACCCAGTTCGATAAACGCGTCCTGGATGCCTTCCAAGCCGTCCTGCCTCGGGTACTGGAGATCCGCCGCCGCTACCCGAATCCGCCCGGCCGCCAGCCGGGCATCCCGTATCCCGACGCCAGCGCCGGCTACCCAGTGCTGGCGCGGGTCTGAGCCCTCGACCCGGCCCGAAGCCGTAGGGACTACGGATTCCCCGCCAGGGTGACGATGTACTGTCTGGCCGAAGCAACTTCTCGGCCGTGGACGTAGGCCGAGTCGAGGACTGAAGATCAAACACCTTTCGCTATCACGGGCCCAAGGCAGAGGCCCGGCGTGGGCCAGCCGCACCTGGAGCCTGGCCGTGGCGTGGGGGCTGGGCCTGGCCGTCGTGCTGATTTCCCCGGCCCCGGCCCCGGCCTCGGCCGCGCCGCGAGTCCCGCAGGGATTCGTCGGAATGATGGCCGACGGACCACTTTTCGACCCGGGAGTGAACCTGCCCCGCCAGCTGGACACGATGGTGGCCAGTGGGGTGGAGAGCCTGCGCGTGGTGTTCAGCTGGAGCGCCGCCCAGCCCTACCCGACCGTGGCCGCCGTCCCCGGTTCGCTGGCCGGACAGTTCAACGACATCGTCGGTGGCGTGCCGACCGATTTCAGCGCCACCGACCGGATCGTCGGTCTAGCGGCCCGCCGCGGCCTGTCCGTGCTTCCGGTCGCCATGTACGCGCCGTCCTGGGACCTGGAGACCAATCCCCCGCGCTGGGACGTCAACCCGGTGGATTGGCCGATCCAGCCACACGACAACGGGCCGTTCACCAAGTATCTGGCTGCGCTGGTCGAGCGCTACGGCCCCCATGGGTCGTTCTGGCAGTCGAATCCCCAGATACCGCGTCTGCCCATCCGCCGATGGCAGGTGTGGAACGAGCCAAACCTGAGCTACTTCTGGTCGAGCGAGCCATTCGCTGACACCTACGTGACGATGCTCCGCAGCGCCCACGACGCGATCAAGGCGGCCGACCCCGGCGCCCAGGTCGTGCTGGCCGGCCTGGCCAACGACTCGTGGAACGCGCTGGACGCGATCTACCAGGTGAATGGAGCCCAGCGGCTATTCGACGCGGTGGCCATCCACCCCTATACCGCTCAGGCCGCCGGGGTGGTGACGATCCTCAGGATGGTCCGCGGCGTAATGAACCGCTACGGGGACCGGAGCAAGCCGCTGCTGGTCACCGAGCTGGGGTGGCCGTCGTCTCTGGGGCGCGTATCCCAGACCTTCGGTCTGGCCACCACCCCCAAGGGCCAGGCCCAGCGCCTGGCCAGTGTCATTCCCATGCTGGCCGCCGCGCGTCGCCAGCTGGGCGTCACCGGGTTCGACGTCTACACGTGGCTGGGGGACGAGGCGCCCGGGTCCACGGCGTTCAACTACTCGGGGCTGTTCGCGTTCCTGCCGGGCACCGACTCGATTCACGCCAAGCCGGCGTACACGGCATTCCGTAAGGCTGCCCTGGCCGTCGAGGGCTGCCGCCTCAAGGCAGCCATCGCCAGCCGCTGCCGGCGTAGCGGTTGACTGACCGGAACGGACCGCCGGACGACCGTCACGCAACCAGCGGTTGCGTTGCGTAACCCTCTGGCCGGTGCCAGCATACGCCGCTCCGGACAAGCCAACGAAGGGGCAGGTGGGCCAATGTCGAGTCCGTCGCCGCTGCGGATCGAAGAGCGCGTCGAGTCCAGTGGTCTGAGAGTGGCTCTCACCGGCGAACTGGATCTCGCCACCAAAGGCGAGCTGCGTCGGCGGCTGTTCCGCGCCCGGACGCGCGGCGACGACGTGGTGCTGGATCTGGCAGGGCTGGAGTTCATCGACGCAGCCGGGGCGGGGATGCTCATCCGGGCGTTTGCCGATAGCGCTCGGCACGGCTGGAACCTCAGCCTGGCTCCGGACATGCCACCGCAGGTGGCGCGCGTGCTGGATCTGGTGGGGCTGGAGCGGCCGAGCGCGTAGCCAGCGGTCCGGCCCCCGGTAGGGTGCCGGGGATGCCCGAGTTCGCCACGCTGGCGGTCGCGGTCGAGGGGCCGCGAGCCCGGCTGACCCTGACCCGGCCCGACCGGCTGAATGCGCTGAGTCCGAATATGCTGAGCGAGCTGATCCAGGCTGCGGAGCTGCTGAGCCGGGACCGTGCGATCAAGGTGGTGACGGTCCGCGGAGCTGGCCGCGCGTTCTCGGCCGGGTTCGACCTGGATGCCGCGGCTGAAAGCCCGGTCACCGAGCGGGCTGACCTGGGGCGGCAGATGGCGGCCGCCGTTGGCGACATCCCAGCCGTGACGATCGCGGCGATCCACGGTCACTGCGTGGGCGGCGCGCTGGTCCTGGCCGCGGCCTGCGACCTCCGGATTGCCACACCTGAGACCCGCTTCGCGATCCCCGAGATCGACTTCGGAATCCCGCTGGCCTGGGGAGGCATCCCGCGGCTGGTGCGTGAGCTCGGCCCGGCGCTGACCAAGGAGCTGGTGCTGACCTGCCGCCCGTTCTCGGCCCAGGAGGCTCAGGCCGCGCGGTTCCTGAACCGGGTGGTGGCCGAGGACGAGCTGGAGTCCGAGGCGGAGGCCCTGGCCGGTGTACTCGCCGCCAAGTCTGGGTTTCTGATCCGCCACACCAAGCAGCACGTCGACGCGCTGGTTGAGGAGGCCTACTCCACCGGCCAGGCTTTCCGCGACGCGGCGATCACGGCCGCCGCGTTGCAGGACGAGGAGTCGAGGCAGGCCATGGTCGACTACCTGGATGCCCGTGGCCGGTCGGGCGGCGAGACCTAACTGGCCTGCGGGTCGCGCCACATCATCCACATCGGGGGCGCGTCGTCAGCGTACGAGCACTCCTCCAGGACCTCGAAGCCGTGACGCTCGTACAGGGCTCGGTTGCGGGGTGTCGATGCCTCCAGGTAGGCCGGGGTGCGCTCGGTGTCGCAGCGTTCGAGCAGCGGGCGTAGCAGCGCGGCGCCATAACCCCGGCCCTGCCAGGCCGGGGCCACTCCGATGATCGGCAGGTACCAGTGCCCCGGGGTCCGCGGGTGCTTTCGCTCGATGAAGTTGAGGGCCTTGAGCAGCCGGGGGGTGTCCCCGCGGAGGATCCGGACTGTCGCTGGGCCGAGGCGTAGCTGGGTCAGCACGCTCGTGTGCCAGGTGTCAGGTGGCATCCACAGCGCCGCGCCGGCCAGCCGGTCCTGGGTGTAGCCCTCGTCGGGGCGCAGCCACACGCGGCGGGCGAACAGGGCGAATCCCTGCTCCAGGCGGGGCAGCCGCTTGGTCGCGTCGCGGATGATCCAGGAGAAGTGCGGATCGTCCTCGAACGCCTTGGCCAGCGTGCGGGCGACCGCCGGAACGTCGGCGGCCGTGATCTTGCGAATGTCGCTCCCGTCCGGACGGGGACGGTCAGTGGCGGTCGGCGAGGGGTCTGGGTCGAAGGGGGGCGGCCCGGGCGATAACCCGCGTTCGGCCATGGCGCGAACGTACCACAGGCCCGTCGGCGCCGAGGCCGCCGCTAGCTCGTGGGTACCGGCGGCAGCACGGGCTGCCCGATCGGCGCGGGCCCGGGGACGTTGGTCACACCGGGGTCGAGCACCAGGGACCGTCGCGGCTTCTGGTTGAAGTCGAAGTCCTTGCGCAGGTCGCCCAGGATCTTTGCCCGCTCACGCACGTCCGGGCGCGGATCGGGACGGCCGTCCGTCCGCGGGTCCAGGCGCTGTCCGGACAGGAAGTCGTCCTCGATGAACTTCAGGTACGCGTCGAAGCTCAGCGTCTGATGATCGACGTATCCCGTGCGCGAGTACGGGCTGATCAG
>DASZGO010000019.1:0-3225 GCA_035938755.1 Solirubrobacteraceae bacterium
CTGCGGGTCAATATCCCGGCTGGGGTGCACGACGGCAGCCGTATCCGGCTGGCCGGCAAGGGCGAGGCGGGCCCCCGCGGATCCCAGCCCGGCGATCTGTACGTGATCACTCGGGTTCAGGAGTCCCCGGTGTTCCGGCGCAATGGCGAGAACCTGGAGGTCGAGGTCCCGCTGACCATCCCGGAGGCGCTCCAGGGCGCCGTGGTCGAGGTGCCGACGCTGCAGGGATCGAAGCGCCTGCGCGTCCCGCCAGGGACCAAGAGCGGCACGGTCCAGCGGCTGCGCGGCGAGGGCCCCCCACGGCCCGGTGGCAAGGCCCGGGGGGACATCCACTACCGCTTTGTGCTCGACGTTCCGCAGTCGCTGTCTCCCGAGCAGGAGGATGCGGTCGAGCGACTGTCGGCGGTGATGAACGGCAACCCACGGTCGAGGCTGTTCGCGGCCACCGGTGAAGGGGCGAGCTAGTGGCGGCGCGCCGCGAGCAGCGGGCGACGGCCCGGGTCAAGGTCTCATCCGGGCGCGGCGTGTTCATGATCTCGGTGGCGGCGGAGCTGGCCGAGATGCACCCGCAGACTTTGCGCATGTACGAGGCTCGCGGCCTCATCGAGCCCCAGCGCTCACCCAAGGGCACGCGCCTGTACTCGCAGAGCGACGTCGACCGGCTCCGTCGCATCCAGGAGATGACGGCCGAGCTGGGCATGAACCTGGCCGGGGTGGAGCGCGTGTTTGAGCTCGAGGAGAAGCTGCACGCTATGGCCCGGAAGGTCCAGGCCATGGAACGACGGGCCAAGCAGCTCGCCGCGGAGGTCGAGCGCCTGGAGGCGCTGCGCCAGGAGCTGCGAGCTGAGATCGTGCCCTACCAGCCGGCCGGCGAGCTGGTCCGGCTGGCCGATCTGGCCGCGGCCGCACTCGGTGTGAAGCGCCCGGCGAGACCAGACCGCGATGCTAAAATCTAAGTCAACCCGACTGAGATATTACCTGCATGCAATCTGACCGCTTTACGATCAAATCCCAAGAGGCGCTAGCAGCCGCTCAGCGGCTGGCCGACGAGCGCCACAATCCCCAGACCACGCCCGAGCATCTACTGGCGGTCCTACTTGAGCAGGAGGACGGGCTGGTTGCACCGGTCCTGCGCAAGCTGGGGGTCGAGCCCGCCGTCGTGCGACACGCTCTGGGGCCGGCGATCGATGCACTGCCGACGCTGAGCGGGCCAACCAACGCCGAAGCCGGCGGTCCGTCGGGCGAGTTCGTCCAGGTGCTGCGCGAGGCCGAAAAGGAGGTCCGTGAGCTCGGCGGCCAGTACATCTCGACCCAGCATCTGCTGCTGGCGATCGCCGGGCACCCGGGCAAGGCCGGCGAGGCACTGCGGTTGAACGGTGTGACGCGAGACCAGCTGCTCAAGGCGCTGGAGGAATTGGATGCCCAGCGGGTGACCGACCAGAACCCCGAAGACAAGTTTCAGGCCCTCGAGCGCTTCGGCCACGACCTGACCGAGGCGGCGCGTGAGGGCAAGCTCGACCCGGTGATCGGCCGGGACGAGGAGATCCGGCGGGTGGTCCAGGTGCTGAGCCGCCGCACCAAGAACAACCCCGTGCTGATCGGCGAGCCGGGCGTGGGCAAGACCGCGATCGTCGAGGGCCTGGCCCAGCGGATCGTCGACGGCGACGTCCCCGAGGGCCTGCGCGACCGCCGACTGGTGGCGCTTGACCTCGGCGCGATGGTCGCCGGATCCAAGTACCGGGGCGAGTTCGAGGACCGGCTCAAGGCCGTGCTCAAGGAGATCGCGGACGCCAAGGGCCAGATTGTGGTGTTCATCGACGAGCTGCACACGATCGTGGGCGCCGGCGCGGCCGAAGGCGCGATGGACGCCGGCAACATGCTCAAGCCGATGCTGGCGCGCGGCGAGCTGCGCGCGGTCGGCGCGACGACACTGGACGAGTACCGCAAGCACATCGAGAAGGACGCGGCGCTGGAGCGTCGGTTCCAGCCCGTGTACGTGGGCGAGCCGACCGTCGAGGACACGATCGCCATCCTGCGTGGGCTGAAGGAGCGCTACGAGGTCCATCACGGGGTCAAGATCCTGGACTCCGCGCTGGTGGCCGCGGCCACGCTCAGCCACCGCTACATCGCCGACCGCTTCCTGCCCGACAAGGCGATCGACCTGATCGATGAGGCGGCGTCGCGGATCCGGATGGAGATCGACTCCAAGCCGACCGAGATCGACGAGGTCGACCGCCACATCATGCAGCTGGAGATCGAGCTGGAGTCGCTCAAGGACGACGACGACGCGGGCACGTTGGCTCGGCGCGAGCAGCTCGAGCGTTCCCTGGCCGACGAGCGCGAGCGTTCGGCCGCTATGCACGCCGAATGGCAGCGGGAGAAGGAGACGATCGGCGCCGCCGACGAGCTGCGCAAGCAGCTCGATCAGGCGCGAAGCGAGCTCGAGCGGGCTCAGCGTGAGGCCGACCTGGGCCGCGCGGCCGAGCTCCAGTACGGAACGATCCCCGAACTGGAGAAGCAGCTGGAGGTCGCCGAATCGGCTGAGGCCGAGGCCGAGGCTGGCAAGGGGCCCAAGTTCCTCAAGGAGGAGGTGGACGCGGAGGATGTGGCCGAAGTTGTGGCCAAGTGGACCGGCGTCCCGGTCAGTCGCCTGATGGAAGGCGAGATCGAGAAGCTCGTGCACATGGAGGAGCGCCTGCACCAGCGCGTGATCGGACAGGACGAGGCGGTGGAGGCAGTCTCCGCGGCGCTCCGGCGCTCACGGGCCGGACTCCAGGACCCCGACCGGCCGATCGGCACCTTCCTGTTCCTGGGGCCGACCGGTGTGGGCAAGACCGAGCTGGCGCGAGCGCTGGCCGAGTTCATGTTCGACTCTCAGGACGCGATGATCCGCATCGACATGTCCGAGTACATGGAGAAGCACTCGGTGTCCCGCCTGGTCGGGGCCCCACCCGGCTACGTCGGCTACGACGAGGGCGGGCAGCTCACCGAAGCGGTGCGTCGCCGGCCGTATTCGGTCGTCCTGCTGGATGAGATCGAGAAGGCCCACCCGGACGTGTTCAACACGCTGCTGCAGGTGATGGACGACGGACGGCTGACCGACGGTCAGGGCCGGACCGTGTCGTTCAAGAACGTGGTCCTGATCATGACGTCGAACATCCCGGGGGGCCGGGCCGGCGTCGAGGCGCAGTTCAAGCCCGAGTTCATCAATCGCCTGGACGACAT
>DASZGO010000020.1:0-6604 GCA_035938755.1 Solirubrobacteraceae bacterium
TGGGCGGATGATTGGTTGGACGACTCCCGGCGGTACTTCAGCTGCGCCAGACCGGTGCCGATGTTTACGACATGAATACAGCGGCCGGGGGTGTGGCCACTCTCGAACCGAGCCTCAATGTCTAGGGTCCGGCGGGCCTGGCGAAGGCTCAGCGCTCGCCTTTCCATAGAGGGATTCGAGGCCTCGTCCGCGCTGCCGGCGCGCGCGCTGGGGTCGCTGTACGTCGCGGGGGCGACGATCGGAGCGGTCTCGTTGCTGCTGCCCCATCCGGCCAAGGCCGACGTGCCGGGGCTGTGGTCCAACGTCGGCCTGGCTTACGCGGGCGCGGCGGTGCTCCTGTTCCTGGGGTCGCGGATGCCGCGCTGGCTGCTGCAGGTCAGCCTGGTGGCAGGAACGCTGCTCATCGCTCGCGCCGTGTTTCTGAGCAGCGAAGCGGTCAGCTTCTACTCGGTGTGGTTCATCTGGGTCGGGCTGTACGCGTTCTACTTCCTCTCACGTCCGGTGGCCGCCGCGCACGTGGCGCTGGTCTCGGCTGTGTACGCCTGGACGCTGTTCGACCGACAGGTGAGCTCCGGGGTCGCCCGCTGGCTGACCACCGTGGCCACGTTGATCGTCGCCGGCGTCTTCATCGACATGCTCGTGCGCCGAGCCCGTCGCGAGGCCACCGCCGCCGCGACCAGCGCCAAGCTGATGGCCCGCGTAGCCGACCTGGCCCACGAGCTCTCCGGCGTGTCCCAGAGCGTTGCCGCGCGGCCGGCCCTGTGCCAGGCCGCAGCGCGGGTCACCCACGCCGACGGTATCGCGCTGTGGGAGCCGATCCCAGATGGCAGCGGTCTGGCCCGGACCGGCGGCGCGGGTTGGGAGCCCCCCGAGCGATCGCTGGCATTCACCGGACCTCCGGCTGGCGTGCCGCAGGCCTTTACCACCGGCAAGGTGGCGTCCTCGCTGCACACCCCACGCGCGGTGTGCTCGGAGTTCGACTCCGCTGACGCGCGGCCGGGCGCCTGCCTGTGGCAGCCGATCGTGCGCGAGCGGCGCACCGTGGCCGTGCTGGCCTGCTACTGGAAATCGGCTGCGGCGCTAAACGATCCGTCCGTGTTCAACCTGAGCGACCTGCTGGCCACCGAGACCGCGGTCACATTGGAGCGCGTCGGCCTCCTGGCGCGACTGGAGTCGATCGCGCGCACCGACGAGCTGACCGGCCTGCCCAACCGGCGGGCCTGGCAGGAGGAGCTGGCCCGGGAGCTGCCCCGGTCGCGTCGCTCCGGCGAGCCGCTGTGCGTGGCCATGCTCGACCTCGATCACTTCAAGCGCTACAACGACCAGCAGGGCCACCAGGCCGGCGACCGGCTGCTCAAGCGGGTGGCTGGAGCCTGGACCGCCGAGCTGCGGGCCACTGACATCCTGGTTCGCTACGGCGGCGAGGAGTTCGCGCTGGCGCTTCCGGGGTGCAGCGTGGAGGACGCGATGGCCACCGCGGAGCGGCTGCGGGCGGTGATTCCCTCAGCCCAGACCTGCTCGGCCGGCATTGCGTGCTGGGACGGCGAGGAGATGAGCTCCGAGCTGCTGGACCGCGCGGACCGCGCCCTCTACGAAGCCAAACGCAGCGGACGCGACCGGACGGTGCTGGCTCAGTTCAGCGAAGACTTGAACCGGGAGAGCTCCTCCTCGTCGATCGAATAGGTGTGCTCGGGCGCGGGGAACGCGCGGCTGCGCACCTCGGCCGCGTACTCGGCCACCCCGGCCACCATCTGCGCCTTGACCTCCTGATAGCGCTTGGCGAACCGCGGGGCATGGCCGTCGTAGATGCCGAGCAGGTCGTGGAACACCAAGACCTGGCCGTCGGTGGCCGGTCCGGCCCCGATCCCGATCACCGGGACCTCGATGTGCTCCATGAGCGTCGCCGCCACCGCGGCTGGAATCGCCTCGAACACGATCGAGAAGCAGCCCGCGTCCTGGAGCGCCAGGGCTTCCTGGGCCACGGCCATGGCCCGATCTGATGTCCGACCCTGGGCGCGATAGCCGCCCAGCGACGTGGCTGTCTGGGGCGTGAGTCCGACATGTCCCATGACCGGGATGCCCGAGTCGACGATCGCCCGGGCGCGGTCGGCGCTGGTGCCGCCACGTTCGAGCTTGACCGCGTCGCAGCCCGCCTCCTTGACGAACCGCTGGGCAGTGGCCACGGCGTGCTCGTCGGAGGCCTCATACGAGCCAAAGGGCAGATCGCCCACCAGCAGGGGAGCCTTCAGTCCCCGCCGGGCCGCCGAGGCCAGCACCAGCATCTCATCCACCGAAACGGGCACGGTGGAGGGATAGCCAAGCACCGTCATGGCGCCGGAGTCGCCGACCAGCACGAGGTCGACCCCCGCCTCCTCGGCCACCTGGGCCGACGGGTAGTCGTAAGCGGTGACCATTACGAGCGGTTCGCCGAGCCGCTTCTTCTCGGCGAGCCGGGGCAGCGTCATGGGGACTGGATCACGCAGATCCGCAGGGACGGGGGTGTGGGGTGTGGCTGACATGACTGACTCCTCTCAGGCGACGACCGGCTCCGCGGGCACGCTGCCCGCTCGGCTTCCGGCCTCGCTTAAACGGGCAGCGCCCGCGTCGTCCGGCTGCAATGAGGCGACCTGGTGGTCGACCTGGACGATTTCGTTGTCGGCGTCGACGTGGACGACGCGGGGCTTGTACTCGCGCAGCTCACCGGCGTCGTAGGCGGCGTACGAGATGACGATGATCCGGTCGCCGCGGTGCACCAGTCGCGCCGCCGCGCCGTTGATCTTCATCTCCCGTAAGCCGCGCGCGCCGGGGATCGTGTATGTCTCGAACCGGGCGCCGTTGTCGATGTCGACCACGGCGACCTGCTCAAACTCCATGATGTCCGCGGCCTCCAGCAGGTCGGGATCGATAGTGATCGACCCGACGTAGTGAAGATCGCAGTCGGTCACCGTGGCCCGATGGATTTTCGATTTCAGCATCGTGCGTTGCATTGGTTTCACCTACTCCCGTTGTCAGTTATGAGTTCGTTGTCGATAAGTCGTGTGGTGCCGACCTGGGCGGCCACCACCGCCAGGACCTCGCCGTTCAGCGAGCTCACCGGCTGAAGGGTGTCTGGGGCCACCAGCTCGAGGTACTCGGGCTCGACGCCCGAGCGGGTCAGCTCGGCCAGGGCGCCGGCCCGCGCCGCGGCCGGATCGCGCTCGCCGGCCGAGATCGCTTGGCGGACCGCACTCAATGCGCGGCTCAGCGAACGGGCTTGCACGCGCTCCGGATCCGACAGCCGCCGGTTGCGACTGGACAGGGCCAGGCCGTCCGGATCGCGCACCGTGGGGCAGACCTCGATCCGCACCGGCATGTCCAGGTCCCGGACCAGGCGCTGAATGACCAGCGCCTGCTGGGCGTCCTTCTGGCCGAAGTAGGCCACTTCGGGGGTCACGATGTTCAGCAGCTTGGTCACCACCGTCGCCACCCCGTCGAAGTGAGCCTGGCCGCGGTGCTCGCCCTCCAGCGCCTGGGTGATGCCGGCCACCGACACGGTGGTGGCAAATCCGGGCGGGTAGACCTCCCCGACCGCGGGCGCGAACAGGTAGTCGACGCCGACCTGCTGGGCCAGCTGGGAATCCCGTTCGGAGTCGCGAGGATATGCCCTCAGGTCGCCGGGCTCGTTGAACTGCGCCGGGTTTACGAACAGCGAGACCACCACCACGTCGCACTCCTCGTGCGCCCGGCGCATCAGCGCCAGATGACCCGCGTGGAACGCACCCATGGTGGGGACCAGCCCGATGCGGCGCCCGGCGCGACGCGGTTCGGTCAGCGCCGTCCGGAGCTCGGAGACGGTGGGGATAGTTTTCATGCCGCCTCCGGGACCTGGGCCAGCTCGCGGGTGGCTCGCACCAGCGCGTCGAACAAGGGGAGAAGGTCCGGCGTCCGCTCGGCGACTGCGACGCGCTGGCGCGCGACGGTCGCCTGATCGCCGCGGGCCACCGGACCGGTGAGCGCGCGTTCGGGCCCGAGCTCGGCCCAGTTGTCCACGGTGGCCCGAACCAGCGGGACGAGGAGCCGGCGCTCGAGTCCGGCATCGGCGGCCAGCCGCTCGGCCGCCGCCTCCAGGGTGACCAGGAAGTTGGACGCGATCGAGGCCGCGGCGTGGTACGCCGGGCGGTCGGCGTCACCGATCTCCACTGGAACCATGCCCAGCGCCTGCGCCAGCCGCCGGGCCAGCTGGAGGGCGCGCGCGGACGTCCCTGCGACCGCCGCCCCGGCGCCGGCGAAGGAGGCGCCCTGGGCGGTCACCGTCATCAGCGGGTGCAGCGAGAACGCCTCGTGGGGGAGCAGCAGGTCAAGCCCGTTGGCGCCCGAACAGTGGCCCACCAGGGGTCCGGGCGCCAAGGCCTGGGCCGCGGCCGCGATCTCGTGGTCGGGCACGCAGAGCAGGACCGCGTCGGCGCCGATGGCGTCGGCTCCCCGGCCCAACGGCCCCTCGACGCGGAATTCAGGGGTGTCGCCGAGGGCCTGGCTCAGTGCATTGCCAAGACGACCTTGGCCCACCAGGGCCAGGCGACAGGGAGGATCGTCGAGGGAGAGATCCCGTTCCAGTTCCCGCATCAGAGATACCGGTCGGTTAGCTGAAATTTTGAGAAGAGAGTTGTAGGTCCGTCCCGATGATCGATGACGGCCTGGTTTCATAATACCTGGCCGGAGCCACCGCTACCATCGGCCTCCGTGAGAAGCGCGGGTGAGCGCCGGGAGCTGTTAAAGGCCGAGTACCTCGAGGCCCGGGACTGCATCCGCTGCCCCCTGCATCAGACCCGGACCACGGTGGTGTTCGGGTCGGGCAATGCCGACGCTGAGCTGATGTTCGTGGGGGAGGCCCCTGGAGCCAACGAGGACCGGATGGGTCTGCCGTTCGTCGGCCAGGCCGGCAAGCTCCTGGACAAGCTGCTCGGGGAGATCGGGAAGGAGCGGGCGGACGTGTTCATCGCAAACACGCTCCTGTGTCGACCTCCGGACAACCGTGATCCCCATCCCAAGGAGATCGAGGCCTGCCAGGACCACCTGTTCAAGAAGATCGAGCTGATCGAACCGACGATGATCTGCACCCTGGGCAACTTCTCCACCAAGCTGCTGCGCGGTGATTCCACCGGGATCTCACGGCTGCACGGGCACGAGGAGATCCGGGCGGTGGGTCCGCGGGTGGTGCGGCTGTATCCGCTGTACCACCCGGCAGCGGCGCTCTACACCCCGTCCACGCTGGAGATGCTGCGGGCGGATTTTGCCCGGATCCCGGAGCTGCTGGCGCTCGGGGTCCCTGAGCAGCCCGAGCCGCTGGAGGAGCTGCCCGAGATCGATGAACCGGAACCCGAGGTCCCCGCGGCGCGGGTCGAAGCCGAGGCGGCTGCGTCTCAGATGGGTCTGTTCTAGCCTGACGAGCGGTGTCGCTCGGTCCAGGCCATCGCGAGGCTCGCCGCGCCCAGCGCCGGGGTCAGCTACGGAGGCGGAGGATGACCGCGCTGGCCGTGGCTGTGGTTGTGGTGGCTGGGGGAGTGGCGGCCGCGGTGGCGGCGAGTGGCGGCTCTAGGAGTCCCGGAGGTTCGTCGGTCGCGGGGGCTCCCGAGCGCGGTGCTCGCGCGGATAGCGGGAGCCGAGGGGTCTCGACTGCGAGCGTCGCCCCGCGCACGGGGGCGTCCGCCGCGGGCGACTCCAACATCAAAAGGCTAATCGCTCTCGGGCTGCCCATCTACTGCGCAGGCCCCAACGGCAACGCCGTCGCGTTCACGTTCGACGACGGACCCGGTCCGTACACCCACTACGCAGTAAAGAAGCTCACGGAGGCCGGGGAGCGGGGGACGTTCTTCGTGGTTGGTAGGAGCATGGACAACTTCCCGGGCTGGCTGCCGCGTGAGCTCAAGGTCGGGGCGATCGGGGACCACACGGCTACGCACCCCGAGCTGACCGCGCTGTCATCCGACGAGGTCCGCTCCCAGCTGGCCACGACCAAGCAGAAGATCGAAACGGACTCGGGACAGCCGGTCGAGCTGTGGCGCCCGCCGTACGGGGCGCGCAACTCCACGATCGACCAGATCGGGCAGAGCCTGGGGATGCTGGAGATCCTGTGGAGCACGGATTCGGCCGACTCGCTGGGCGCAGAGTGGGACGGGATCATCCGCAACGTCGAGGCGGGGCTGCGGCCGGGCGCGATCATCCTCATGCACGAGAATCGGGGCCAGACGATCCGCGCCCTGACCACGCTGTTACCCGAGCTGCAGCGGCGCCATCTTCGGTCGGTCAGCCTGCCCGAGCTGTTCGCCACCGACCCGCCCTCGGTATCGCAGGTGCGCCAGGGGCCGAACGGGTGCTCCGGCGGGGTGAAAGCCCACGGCACCGGGGGATAGCCGAGGCTAGGCCGGCTCGGGTGTGGCCACCGTGGCCGGGGGCGCGCTGTCTCGCCGCAGTGCCAGGGCGAACGCCAGCAGCGCCCCGACCGCCTGCACGGCCAGGACCACGGCGGCAAATCCGGCCGGCTTGCTGGAAGCCTGGAGCAGCAGCACGGGCTCGGCGATGGCCACCGCCCCGACGGCCACCAGGAACCACGTGCGCTTGAGCGCCA
>DASZGO010000021.1:0-24207 GCA_035938755.1 Solirubrobacteraceae bacterium
AAGTTCAGCTCCTGCTTGCTGAGCGTCACGAACCCGGTCAGCGGATCGATCGTCTCCCCACCACTGCCGACCTTGGAGAAGTTCTCGACCCAGTCGTGCCAGAAGTCGGTGGTGTCGCAGGCCTGTGAGCCGCTCGAGCCGTCGGTGGTCTTGTAGTCGTTGCTGCCGGGCGTGAGGCGCATGATGACCTTGCCGGACTGCTGGACGGCTCCCGAGATCCCGCCGTTCTTGTTGAGTTCCAGGCCGCCAGAGCGCACGCAGCTCTCGCTCCCGCCGTTGTTTGAGCTGATCGACCAGTCGCCGGCGCCCACGCTCAGTGGGCCGGTGATGCCGGCCACGTGCTCGCCGGGCTTGTCAATGAACAGGAGGTTGTAGTGCACCGCCCAGTGGAACCTCGCGCTGGTGCGCGTGAAGCTTCCGCCGCCCCCGCTCTGGTTGACCGAATAGGTCCCGGAGCCCTGTACACGACCTTGTAGGTCGCGATCTTGAACGGCAGCCGGCGCGCGGCCGCAGGGCTGGCCGCGACGCCCAAGCCGAGCGCCAGCGTGCAGATGCGGCGGAAAGCTTCCGTAGGCGCACCATGCTGCTTCCCCCTTTGGGTAGTCCGTTGCGCGGAAGTCTAACGCCTGAAACGCCGGTACTGGAGGGGTTTACCGGCTGCCTGGACGTGGGTTCTATGGCCGACATCCGGACAGGTTTGGAGTCACCGTCCGCCGGTCGCGGGTACCCTTTCCGGGGCCACCGACGACGAGGAGCTGCTTAGACACATGGCCCATACCGCACCGAAGAACCAAGCCAGCACCAAGCATGCGGGGCTCCGGGCGTGGGTTAACGAGGTGGCCGGGCTGACCGAGCCGGACGAGATTCACTGGTGCGACGGCTCGGCCGAGGAGTTCGACCAGCTGGCTCAGACGCTCCTCGATGCCGGGACGTTCCAGCGGCTGTCCGACGCCAAGCGGCCGGGCTCCTATCTGGCCTTGTCGGACCCGGCCGACGTTGCACGGGTAGAGGATCGGACGTTCATCTGCTCGGCTGAGGAGTCAGACGCCGGCCCCACCAACAACTGGCGCGACCCGGACGAGATGCGCCAGACGCTGACCGACCTGTTCCAGGGGTCGATGCACGGCCGCACGATGTACGTGGTGCCGTTCTCGATGGGCCCGCTGGGCTCGCCGATCTCCTACATCGGAGTCCAGCTGACCGATTCGCCCTACGTGGTCGCCTCGATGCGGATCATGACCCGGATGGGCCAGGATGCTCTCGACGTGCTGGGCGACGAGGGTGAGTACGTCCCGTGTCTGCACTCGGTGGGGATGCCGCTCGATTCGCGGGTGGAAGACGTCGCCTGGCCGTGCAACGCGGACAACAAGTACATCGTGCACTTCCCAGAGACGCGGGAGATCTGGTCCTTCGGCTCGGGCTACGGCGGCAACGCGCTCCTGGGCAAGAAGTGCTTCGCCCTGCGCATCGCTTCGGCCATGGCCCATGACGAGGGCTGGCTGGCCGAGCACATGCTGATCCTCAAGCTGACCTCTCCCGAGGGCGAGTCCAAGTACATCGCCGGCGCCTTCCCCAGCGCGTGCGGCAAGACCAACCTGGCCATGCTGATCCCCACGCTGGAGGGCTGGACGGTCGAAACGATCGGCGATGACATCGCCTGGATGAAGTTCGGCTCCGACGGCCGCCTCTACGCGGTGAACCCGGAGGCCGGCTTCTTTGGGGTCGCCCCCGGCACCGGCGAGCGAACCAACCCCAATGCGATCAAGATGCTCGAGCACGACGCGGTGTTCACCAACACCGCAGTTACGGATGGCGGGGACATCTGGTGGGAGGGCATGACGCCCGAGGTGCCGGCTCATCTGACCGATTGGCGCGGCAATGACTGGACGCCGGATTCCAACACGCCCGCGGCACATCCCAACGCGCGGTTCACCGTGGCGATCGACCAGTGCCCCTCGGTGGCCCCGGAGTGGGACGACCCGGCCGGAGTGCCGATCGACGCGATGCTGTTCGGCGGGCGGCGATCGACGGTGGTTCCGCTCGTGTACGAGGCTCGTGACTGGGACCACGGCGTCTTCGTGGGCTCCACGATGGGCTCGGAGAAGACCGCCGCCGCCACCGGAAACGTCGGTGAGCTGCGGTTCGACCCGATGGCCATGCTGCCGTTCTGCGGCTACAACATGGCCGACTACTTCGCCCATTGGCTTGAAATCGGCCGGCGCCAGGGAGCCCAGCTGCCGCGGATCTTCGGCGTCAACTGGTTCCGCAAGGACGAAGACGGCAAGTTCCTGTGGCCCGGCTTCGGCGACAACTCGCGGGTGCTGGCCTGGATCTTCCGCCGCTGTGAAGGCACGGCAAGTGCCGAGGACAGCCCGATCGGTCTGGTGCCATCGGTGGGCGACGGCGGCGTTGACACCACCGGCCTTGACATCAGCGACGACGCAATGGCCCGGCTGCTCGAGATCGATACCGACGGCTGGCGGGGACAGCTGCCGCAGATGCACGAGCACTTCGCCCGCTTTGGCGACCGGCTGCCGGGCAAGCTGCGGGCGCAGCTCGAGGAGCTCGAGGGCAGGCTGGGCGCCTAGCGCCTCGCTGGCTGCGCGAATTCTTCACCGGGCCACGTAGCCTGCCTGCGTGGCCCTTCCGTTCATCCCCTCGGACGCCGGTCTGCTCGTCCTGCAGGCTGGGGTGGTGGCTGCGCCGAAGCCGCTGCCCAGCTTGCCGTTGTTCCGCCGGCTGCGGGGTCCGGCCTGGGCGCTGGTCCCGATTGCCTCGATCGTCATGGTCGTGTTCGCGATCCGCTTTCTGTCCAACACGGCCACCGGGCTGACCTACCTGGCGCTGGTGGCGGTTCCACCGCTGGCTGCCGCCGCCCTGGGCTGGATCAACCACGGCGCCCGGCCGCCCGCGGCAATCGGCGCGGTGGTGCTGTTCGTCCTGGCCTGGGTGTTCCGCCGGTCACTGACCGGCGAGGCCGCTGCGGCGCTGCTCTCGGCGCTCAGCTGCGTGACGCTGGGTGCGCTGCTGGGCGCCGTGGCGCCCAGCGGGTGGCTGAAGCTGGGGATCATTGCGATGGCGGTCGCGGACACCTGGCTGGTGGTGGCCGACCTGCTGCAGGCGCCGAATGCCAGCCTGATCGCGGCCCATCCGGGCGCGGGTCTGCCCCGGCTTCAGACCGAGGTGTTCGGCTCCGTCACCATGGGCTACGGCGATTTGTTCGTGGCCGCACTGCTGGGGGCGGTTCTGGCTTCGGGTCGGCGCCGTCAGCTGATCGCCGCGGGCTTGACGCTGGTTCTGGCCGGCGGGTTCGACCTGCTGTTCCTGACCGTCAACGAGCTGCCGGCCACCGTCCCGGTGGCTCTGGCTCTGATCGTGCTCGAGATCTGGGATCGCCGGCCGAAACCGCGGCTGGCCTAATTGTGGCCATCTGCTGTGGCGGCGGGCGGCCGGGACTCCTCAGCCAGCGAGGTGATGGTCAGCAAGCCGCGGGCCGCGTCCTCCAGTACCTGGGTGGCCTCCTCACCCGAGCGTGCGTAAAGCTCGACCAGCAGGTGCACGACGATGCTGTCGTCGTCGTGCTTGTGGAACCGCACGTGGGTAAAGAACTCGCGGGTGCCGTGATCGCCGAACGCGGCGTAGGACAGCGCATCTCCGGCCTCTGGGCCGGAGCACGTCTCGACATCGTCCGCGTCCACGGTCACCGTGCACGAGGCCACCCACGGGGTGCCGGCGATCATCCGCTCCCAACGGTCCTCGATCGGCTCCACCCGTCCGTTGTGGAACCCCAGGTGCGGCTGGTCGTGCATGCACTCCAGGCACTGGACTACCGCCTCTTGCATCTCGTCCACCACATCGCCGCGCTCGCCGCTCTCAGGGTCGATCCGGTGGATCCCCTCGTAATGCACCTGGACTTCGAGGTTCTGCGACCAGCAGCGATAGCAGCGCAACCAGCTCTTGACCGACGTTGAGCCCTCCATCGAAGTGATTCTACGATGGCCCCGTGAGGGATCCCATCGGCGTGGTGCTGGCGGGCGGTGCCGGTCGGCGCCTGGGCGGCAGCAAGGCGGCGGTCAGGCTGGCCGGCCGGCCGCTGATTTCCTATCCGCTGGATGCCCTGGGGCGGGCGCTGGGCGCCGTCGCAGTGGTGGCCAAGCTCGACTCGGAGCTGCCCGCGCTGCCCGGCGTCACGGTGTGGATCGAGCCACAGGAGCCGCGGCATCCGCTAACCGGGATCGTGCACGCGCTCCGCTGCGCCAACGGCCGGCCGGTGGTGGTGTGCGCCACCGACCTGCCGCTGGTCTCCGCATCGCTGATCCGCTCGCTGGCCGAAGCAGATGCCGGCGCGGCCCCGGCGGTGCTGGCGTGGGCAGACGGGCGGATCCAGCCGACGCTGGGGCGCTATGGCTCGGAGGCGCTGAGGCCGCTGGCCCGGGCGCTGGAACGACCTGACCAGGCCCTCAGCGAGATGGTCGAGGCGCTGCGCCCAAAGCTGTTCGAGGTCAGCGACGCCGAGGAGCTGCTCAACGTCAACACACCGGAGGACCTGCTCCACGCGCGAGCCGGCCTGGAGCGGCGCCGGCCGACTCAGCCGAACGTGAAGTCGTAGGCCTTGACCCCGGGGGGGAGGACCACGGTGAGTGCGTGCTGCTCGTCCCCGGGGAGCGAGACGAGCGAGTACAGCCGCTGGCCCTGGACCGTGACTAACCCGCTGTGGACGTCGGGTCCGGCGACGCTGGCCGGAATGGCCTTGCCGTCGAGCAGCACTCGAACCTGGCGGGGCACGTTGTCCGACGAGGTGAGAACCAGGTATGCGTGGGCGGCCTGGAATCCGGCCATGATCGAGCCGGGGCTCGAGACCGGCGTGGCCCCCTCCGAGTTCACGTTCCACTGACCGCGCAGCGCGAACTCGTTGAGCGCCGGCTGGCTTACGCCGGGGTAGGAGTGCGTGCCGGACACCAGCGGCTGGGCGAAGCCCTGTGAGCGCTGGTCGTCCAGGTAGGTCTCAGGGGTGCCCAGATTCGCGGTGGGCAACATCACGTGCGGGTCCCGGGCCGCAGGGAGCGGATTGCCCCCGGCCTCCTGGAGCAGCTGGCGGACGTAGCCCTCGGTCTGGGCGTAGTCGCCCTCGCCGAAATGGGTGTGGCGCACGTGGCCCTGAGCGTCGATCAGATACTCGGCCGGCCAGTACTGGTTGCTATACGCATTCCAGGTCCCGTAGTTGTTGTCCTGGACAACCGGGTAGCGGATGCCTTCGGATTGGATGGCCTGCTGGACGTTGTTTGCGTCCTGCTCGAACGTGAACTCGGGCGTCTCCACTCCCACTATCTGGAGCCCGGAACGGTGGTAGCTGGCGTACAGCCCCTTGAGGAACGGCAGCGTCCGGATGCAGTTGATGCAGGTGTAGGTCCAGAAGTCGACCAGCAGGACGTGCCCGCGCAGCCCCCCCAGGCTGAGCGCGCTGCCTCCGGGGGTGTTGAACCACCGTTGGTTGTCGGTGAAATCGGGTGCTGGACCGAGGTCGGGCAGTGAGGAGCGGTAGGCGTGCGAATCGGAGGCCTGGCGCACGGCGAACCGGGAGGGCGGGCGCAGCGAGGCCAGTCGGTTCTGGACCGCGGACGAGTTCTCCAGCGACTTCGTGGGGTCGGTCAGAAACGACGGCAGGCCGGTGCTGCGGGCCAGCGTCTCCTCGAAGCGCACGTCGAGGTTGGCCGCCATGGCCACACCGGTGAGGATCAGGACGGCGCCGAGCGCCTGCTCGACCAGGTGGCCGCGGGCAAAGCGCTTGATGCGCCCGATGAGGGCCCGGCCCCCCACGGCATACAGCAGCAGCACCGCCGATAGGCCCACCGCAAACGACAGCGCGACCAAGGCGATGCGCAGCGAGGGTCCGCTGGACGCGCTGACCGCGGTGACTGCAGCCAGGATGGGACCCGCGCAAGGCGCGCACACGAAGCCCAGCGCGCCACCCACCCCGACGCCGGTCCAGAACCCGTCCCCCCGGGTGCGGGGGCCAAACCGAGCCAGGCGGGACAGCGGCGCCTGGACTCGCGCGGCCGCCTGGGGAATCAGCATGATCAGCCCAAACGCAATCAGGACGGCGATGGCCAGATCTCGTGCGGCGGTCGAAGCCAGCCCGACGCCCTTGACCAGCTGAGCCAGCGCCACGATGGCGATGGTGAACGTGATGGCGAGGCCCAGCACAATCCCCAGCGGCCGGCGGCGGCCGCCCGCGGCGCTGGCCGACAGCAGCGCGGGCAGCACGGGCAAAACGCACGGCGTGATCGCCGTGCCGGCTCCGGCCACCAAGGCGAACAACATCAGGAGCAGCATGGCCTACGCCAGATGATGGTGGAGGGATGTTGCGAAGTGATTAACCGCGGCCAGCGCGGCTATCCGCCGATGGCGGACATCGTGCGGTCCGGCTGGATGAACCCGGGCTCGCCCACGTGGTGTTTCAGCTCCTTGCGCCACACGGCGCGGCGGACGATCGCCTCCAGCTCGCGGTCGCTGACGCCCTCCCGCAACGGGCCTCGCAGGTCGGTTTCGTTGAGTGAGAACAGACACGTCCGCAGGCGCCCGTCGGCGGTCAGCCGGATCCGGTTGCAGTCCGCGCAGAACGGCTCGGACACCGGATTGATGAAGCCGATGTGCCCCCGTCCGTCGGCGAACCGATACACGCGTGACGTGGCGCTCGGCTCGCGCGGCTCGGGCTCCAGCGGATACACGGCAGCGATCGCCGCACGGATCTCGGCTCCGGTGAGCACCTGTTCAGGCGACCACGCGCGGTCGCCATCCAGCGGCATGAACTCGATGAACCGCACCTGATAGCTGGTGCGCCGAGCCAGCTCGGCAAACGGGATGACCTCCTGCTCGGTGAAGCCGCGCATGGCCACGGCGTTGATCTTGATCGGGTGGGCCTCCGGGAAGCGGGCCAGCTGCTCGAGCCCCCGCAGCACGCGCGGCAGCGCATCGCGGCGGGTCAGGGCATAGAAGCGATCGCGTTGCAGGGAATCCAGGGAGACGTTGAAGCGATCCACGCCAGCCCGGACCAGCGCCTCGGCCTGTCGGTCCAGCAGGAAGCCGTTGGTCGTGAGGGAGATCTCGGCCACATCCTCCACCTGGCGCAACATGCCCACCAGCGCCGGGAAGTTGCGGCGGACCAACGGCTCGCCGCCGGTCAGCCGGACATCACGCACGCCCATCGCCGCCAGCACCCCGACCAGCCGCGTCACCTCCTCGAAGGACAGGATCTCGCCGCGCTCTAGCCAGGGCAGTCCCTCCGCAGGCATGCAGTACTGGCAGCGGAAGTTGCAGCGATCGGTGACCGACACGCGAAGGTCGCCGATCACCCGGCCGTGGCCGTCGACCAGGGGCTCCATCGACCCAAGGCTACTCTCCGGTGGATGCGGCTCAGGGTGGCGGCGATCGCGGCTGGGGTGGCCCTGGCGCTGGCCGGCTGCGCCGGCAGCGACCGCGACCAGATCACCGCCAAGGTCCAGCAGCTCGCCCAGTCGGTGGGCGATCATGACTACCAGACGATCTGCACCCAGGTTCTTGCGCCCTCCCTGCTGGCCCATCTGGTAGGCCGCGGGATTCCGTGCATCGAGGCCATACGGATCGGGCTCCAGGGGGTCCAGCAGCCCGTGATCAGCATCGGCCGGATCAACCTCCACGGCTCTCGCGCCACCGCGATCACCCTGACCGTGGCCCGCGGCCAGCAGGCATCCCTGGCCGCGATCGAGCTGGTTCGGACCAGCCAGGGCTGGCGGATCTCCGCGCTCGGGTCCCCGCTTTCGGCCGCGGCTGCCCGGTAGCTCAGCCGAGCTGGGCGCGCCGCTCCAGCGCCTGGAGCAGGGCGGGTGCGTCGAGTCCCGGATCCTGCTCGGCCAGCCAGCGCTCGGTCTCCCGGCGGCCGCCCAGCCCGCGCAGCCCGCGCTCCCCGTGCTCGGCCACGAAGTCGGCCAGCGCGTGCATCCGCCGGGCCCGCCGCCGCCGCGCCGGCAGGTCGACCCGCGCTCGGTGGGCGTCGATGGCGTCGACCAGCTCGTCGATACCCGATCCGGGCGGCAGCGAGGACACGGCCACCACCGGGGTGTCGCTGGCCCCCAGCGCGCGCACGGCCGCCCCGAGGTCGGCCACGGCCCGCTGGGCCACCCGGCCCAGGTCCGCCTTGTTCACCACGAGGACGTCTGGGACCTCCATGATCCCGGCCTTCAGGAACTGGAGCACGTCACCGGAAGCCGGCTGTACGACGACCGCCACTGTGTCGGCCACCTCGGCCACCTCGGTCTCCGACTGTCCCACGCCCACGGTCTCGATCACCACTACGTCGAACGCGGCCGACAGCGCGGCCGCCGCGGCCCGGGTGGCGGCCGCCAGCCCGCCCAGGCGGTTGCCGGCAGCGGCGGAGCGAACGAACACTCGGGGATCGCCGGGGTCGACATCGATCCGCGCGCGGTCCCCGAGCAGCGCGCCGCCCGAGCGTCGGGACGTCGGATCCACCGCCAGCACCGCCACCGAGCGGTCCCGCCGGCGCCACTCGGAGATCAGTCGTGCGAGCAGCGAGGACTTGCCTACGCCCGGTGGCCCGGTGATCCCCACCACGTGGCCCGGTGCCTCGCCGCCCAGCTCGGACGGCGCCACTCCGGCCAGCAGCTCGCGGGCCTGCTCACGCGACGCGACGGAGTCGCTCTCCAGCAGGTTGAGCACCGACGGGGCGGCGCGCAGGTCACGCTCGCGCAGCCGCCGGGCCAGCTGACGGCCGTCGAGCCCTGGGTCGGTCAAGCCGTCGCGGTGATGCCGTTGCGCTCCGCAACGAGCGCGACGATGTCCCGCATCATCTGATTGAGATCCCAGTCCTTGGGCGTGTACACGGCGGCCACTCCGGCCTCGCGCAGCGCCTCGGCGTCGGCCTCGGGGATGATCCCCCCAACCACGACCGGAACTTCGCCGACCCCGGCAGCCGCCAGCGCGTCGAGCACGGCCGGGATCAGCTGCCGATGGGATCCGGAGAGGATCGACAGTCCGACCACATGGACGCCCTCCTGGGCGGCGGAGTTGGCGATCTGGCTGGGGGTGAGCCGGATGCCTTCGTAGACCACGTCCATCCCGGCGTCGCGGGCCCGCACGGCGATCTGCTCGGCGCCGTTGGAATGCCCGTCGAGTCCCGGTTTGCCGACCAGGAACTTGAGCCGGCGCCCGAGAACCTCACTGATCCGCTCCACCTCGTCGCGCAGGTCGGCCAGGTCCTCGGAGGGGATCGCCGCCGCTTCTCCGACTCCGGTCGGGGCGCGGTACTCGCCGAACACCTCCCGCAGCGTCTGGGCCCACTCGCCGGTGGTCACGCCGGCCCGCGCCGCGGCGATGCTCGCCGGCATGATGTTCTCGTCCGGGTTGCGGGCCACGCGGGCGAGTTCGGCCAGCGCCGCCCCCACTGCGGCCGGGTCGCGCTCGGCTCGCCAGCGCTCCAGCGCAGCCTTCTGCTCGGCCTCGACCTGCGGATCCACCACCAGGATCCCGCCGTCGGCGTCGGCGGTGAGGGGGGAGGGCTCGGTAGAGGTGAACCGGTTCATGCCCACCACCACGAGCTCGCCCGACTCGATCCGCCGCCAGCGCTCGCGGTGGGACTCGACCAGCCCAGCCTTCATGTAATCCACGGCATCGACCGCGCCACCCAGCTCGGCCACCCGGGCCATCTCCTCACGCGATTCCTCGATCAACTCGGCCACCAGGCCGTCCATCACCTTGGAGCCCTCGAAGATGTCCGGGTACTCGAGTAGGTCGGTCTCGTAGGCCAGGATCTGCTGGAGGCGCAGCGACCACTGCTGGTCCCAGGGGCGCGGCAGGCCGAGGGCCTCGTTCCAGGCCGGCAGCTGGATGGCCCGAGCCCGGGCGCTGCGGCCCAGCGTCACGGACAGCGCCTCGAGAGCGATCCGGTAGGCGTTGTTCTCCGGCTGGGCCTCGGTCAGGCCCAAAGAGTTGACCTGCACGCCGTAGCGGAACCGTCGCTGCTTCTCGTCCTGGACGCCGTAGCGATCGCGGCCCAGCTCGTCCCACAGGCTGGCCATGGCCCGGAGCTTGGCGTGCTCCTCCACGAACCGCACCCCGGCGTTGACGAAGAACGAGATGCGCCCGAACACGCTGCCCATTAGATCGGGATCCCGCCCACGATCGCGATCGCGCACCGTGTCGAGCACCGCGATGGCGTTGCTCAGGGCGTAGGCGATCTCCTGAACCGGTGTGGCTCCCGCCTCCTGGAGGTGATAGGAGGAGATGTTGATTGGGTTCCACCGCGGAACGTGCTGCACCGTGTAGGCGATCGTGTCGGCGATCAGCCGCATGCTCGGCCCGGGCGGGAAGGCGTACGTGCCGCGGCTCAGGTACTCCTTGAGGATGTCGTTTTGGGTCGTGCCCTGGAGCTTCTCCTGGGGCACGTCGTGCTCCTCGGCGATCACTACGTACAGGGCCAGCAGCCACGCCGCGGTGGCGTTGATCGTCATCGAGGTGTTCATCTGGTCCAGCGGAATCCCGTCGAGCAGGGTCCGCATGTCGCCCTTGTGGGCGATCGAGACCCCGACCTTGCCCACTTCGCCGCGAGCCAGCTCGTGGTCCGGGTCGTAGCCGGTCTGGGTGGGGAGGTCGAAGGCAATCGACAGCCCGGTCTGGCCTTTCTCCAGGTTGCGGCGGTACAGCTCGTTGGACCGCATGGCGTCGGAATGCCCCGCGTAGGTGCGCATCAGCCACGGCCGGTCACGCTCCGGGAGCCGTGGTGAAGGTACTTCGGCCATGAAGATAGGCTACCCGGGGATGGTCTCGATTGCCGTGGTCGGAGGGGGTTTTGCCGGGGTCGGCGCGGTCTCCATGCTGAGCCGGGCGGGTTACCGGGACGTGACCGTGTTCGAGCGCTCGCCCCGGGTGGGGGGTGTGTGGAATGACAACACGTACCCCGGGGCGGCCTGCGACGTGCCCTCCCACCTGTACGAGTTCTCGTTTGCCCCGAATCCACGCTGGTCACGGCGCTATGCGCCCCAGACCGAGATCCAGGCCTACCTCGAGGACGTGGCGCGGTCGCACGGCGTCCTGGATCAGATCAAGACCGGCGTGGAGGTTGAACGGGCCAGCTGGGACGGGGAGCGAGCCAAGTGGAACCTGCAGACCACCGTGGGCCCGCACGAGGCCGATGTCTTGCTCACCGCGTGCGGGCAGCTTTCGGTCCCCAAGGTCGCGGCGATCACGGGCCTCGAGCGCTTCTCCGGGCCCTCGTTTCATACCGCTCGCTGGCGCGACGACGTCCCCCTGCAGGGCCAGCGGGTGGCGGTGATCGGCACCGGCTGCAGCGCGATCCAGGTGGTGCCGGCCATCCAGCCCAAGGTGGCGCAGCTAGACGTCTACCAGCGCTCGCCGGGCTGGACATTCCCGCGGATGGACTTCGCCTACCGCGAGCGGACCAAGCGCGTCCTGGAGCGCTATCCGATCCTGCAGCGCCTCGACCGTCAGGCGAACTTCGCCTTCCAGGAGCTCGGCGCGATGGCCATGACCAACCGGCCCTGGCTGCTGCCGGCCTTCCGGGCCGTGGGCCGGTGGCAGATCAACCAGGCGATCAAGGATCCCGAGCTCCGGGCCAAGGTCACGCCGAAGGACGAGATCGGGTGCAAGCGGGTGATGCTTACCGATGACTGGTATCCCGCCCTCACCCAGCCCAACGTCGAGCTGGTTACGGAGCAGATCGAGGCCATAACCGAGTCTGGGGTGCGCACGCGGGACGGCGTCGAGCGGCCGGCCGATGTGCTCCTGCTGGCCACCGGTTTTCAGACCCACGGGTTCGTGGCTCCCATGGAGATCGTGGGCCGCGGAGGCCGCACTCTGGCCGAGCAGTGGTCCGAGGTGCCGCGGGCCTACCTGGGCCTCAGCGTGCCCGGCTTTCCCAACCTGTTCCTGCTCTACGGGCCGAACACGAATGGGGGAACCGGCTCGGTGATCTTCACGATCGAGGCCGGCGTCAGCCACGTGATCGCCGCGCTCAGAGAGCTCGAGCTTGCTCGGGCTCGGGCGATCGAGATCCGTCCCCCGGCGGCCGAGGCGTTCGACCGAGAGCTGCGAACGGCGCTCCAGAGCACCGTCTGGCACACCGGCTGCACCAACTGGTACCTGGACGAGAACGGAAACGACCCCAACCAGTGGCCGTGGCGGTGGAGCACGTACCGTCGCCGAGCGGCCACGATCCCGCCGGGGACGTACGAGTTCGCGAGCGTCGGCTGAGCCGTCCGTGGGCAGTGTGCGTTGCGAGTCGGCCAGCTTGGGTACTGTGAGGGGTAGGTGCCCGAAGAGAACTTCGCTTCCAGCGAACACGAACTGATCCAGGAGATCACGGCCCCATTCGCCGCGGTGCGGCAGGACCCACAGGCGGATCCCGGCGAGGCGGACTTTCCGATCGTGCTGCGCGGCTATGACCGGGTGGCGGTGGATGCCTACTTCAGGCAGACCCGGCAGGTGATCGACGACCTGCGGGCCACCAGCTCGCCCGAGGCAGCGGTGCGCCGCGCGCTGGAGAGGGTTGGCGAGGAGGTCTCGGGGATCCTGCAACGCGCCCACGACACGGCCGAGAAGATCACTACCCATTCCCGCGCCGAAGCCGAGGATCGGCTGCAAGCGGCGCGGGCCGAGGCGGTCAAGCTCAAGGCCGAGGCCGAAAGCGAGCTGGACAAGGCCCGCCGGGATGGGGTGGAGATTCGCGCGTCGGCCGAGCGGAAGCTGACCGACCTGGATGCCGAGACCGACCGGATCTGGGCCGAGCGCCACCGGATCGTCGAGGACGCGCGGGAGCTGTCCCGGCAGCTGCTGGCCCTAACCGATTCCGCCGCCGAGCGCTTTCCGGCAGCCGAGGACCCGGCGACCGGCGAGACGCAGCCCGGGCCGGTGGACCCCGAGGACGCGCTGCCTGGGGTGGACCCCGAAGACCCGACGGTCCACCAGGATCCGGCGGAGCCCGACGACCCGGCAGAGCGGCCGTTCGACCACGCCGCGCTCCCGGACGACGACACCGAGTCGACCCGGGTCATGCCTCCTCCCGAGCACTGATGCGGGTAATCGACCTGGAGCATCTGGGCCGCGCCCGGGTGATCGGCTGCTGGCAGGTGGGGGACGCGCTGGTCGACCCGGGGCCCGCGTCGACGCTGCCCACCCTGCTGGCCCACGCTAGCCAACCGGCCCCGCGGGCCCTGTTGCTGACTCATATCCACCTCGACCACGCCGGCGCCGCCGGCTCTCTGGTCGAGCGCTTCCCCGGGCTCGAGGTCTACGTGCACGAGCGGGGCGCCCCGCATCTGGCCGACCCGTCCCGGCTGCTGGAGAGCGCCGGGCGGCTGTACGGGGAGGACATGGACCGCCTATGGGGCGACGTTCTGCCGGTGCCCGAGGCCAACCTCCGGGTGCTGAGCGGGGGCGAGCGGATTCTCGGCGACGAGTTCGAGGTCGCGTATACGCCCGGCCACGCTTCGCACCACGTCTGTTACCGGCACGGCGACATCGTGTTCGTGGGTGACGTGGGCGGGGTGCGGATCACCCCTCAGTCCCCGGTTGTTCCACCCACGCCGCCCCCCGACATCGACGTCGAGGCCTGGCAGGAGTCGATCGAGCGGATCAAGGCGTGGTCGCCGCAGGAGCTGGCCTTCGCCCACTTCGGCGCCACCACGGACCCGGTCGGCCAGCTGGATGAGGTGGCCCAGCGCCTGGAGGATTGGGCCGACCGGGTGCGCGAGCAGGATCGCGACACGTTCATTGCCGGCGTGGTGGCGGAGATCGACGCCACCGCCGAGCCGGGGACACTCCCCGCCTACATCCAGGCAGCACCGCCTGAGCAGCTGTACGCGGGGCTCGAGCGTTACTGGCAAAAGCGCGCCCAGGCCCTTCCAGGGCCGGCCGCGCCGCCGGTATCCTGACGTCCGATGTCCCAGACGGTCGAGCTGCCTCGGGTGGGGGGGCCGGGGAGCGGATCAGGCGCGGCGTGGCGCGTGATCGTGCTGAACGACGACTTCAACACCTTCGACTACGTAGCGGAGACGCTGGCCTCGGTGCTCCCAGGGGTCACGCTAGCTCAGGGCTACCGCCTGGCCGACCGCATCCACAACACCGGACAGGCGATCGTGTGGAGCGGCCCCCGGGAGGACGCCGAGCAGTACTGGCAGCGGCTCGACGCGGCCGGGCTGACGCTGGCGCCGCTCGAGGCCGGCTAAGCCGGGGTGGCTTCGCTCGAGGGCCGGCCGGCGGACGACCGCAGCGCTTTGGCCGCCTGACGTTCCGGGCTGACCCGGACCACGTTCCACACCAGGCCCAGCCTCTCCAGGGTCATGATCACCAGCCCGGCCGGGTCGGTGAGGCGCTCCCACCAGCGCAGGCCGTGGAAGGCCGAGGTGGGGAACGCGTGGTGGTTGTGGTGCCACGCCTCGCCCATGGACAGCGGGGCCAGCCAGAACACGTTGCGTGACTCATCTGTGATCTCGAACCGCTTGGTGCCGAAGAAGTGGCAGATCGAGTTGATCGACCAGGTCACGTGGTGAAGCAGGAACACCCGCACGAACCCGCCCCATAGCAGCGCGCTCAGCGCGGCTACCAGCCCACCGCCCACGATCCAGCCCACCGCGAATGGGATCGCGAAGCTGAGCACCACCCACAGCCCGAACAGCCGGTCGATCAGCTGTAGCGCACGGTCGTTGACCAGGTCCGGCGCAAACCGCTCGCGGTCGGCAGTGCCCACGGTCTCAAACAGCCAGCCCACGTGGGCGTGCCACAGCCCCTTGACGCCGCCCCAGAAACCAGGGCCGCTGAGATGCGGGGAGTGCGGATCGCCCGCCTGGTCGGTGTACGCGTGGTGCTTCCGGTGGTCGGCCACCCAGCGGATCACGGGGCCTTCGACGGCCATCGACCCGATGATCGCGATCGTGGCCCGGAAAACCCGCGAGGACTCAAACGCCCGGTGGGTGAACATCCGGTGGTAGCCGACCGTCACTCCGAGGCAGGTGAGGACGTAGAAGCCGGCCAGCAGGCCCAGCTCTACCGGCCCGATGCCGTTGCCCCACAGCAGCGCAAACGCCACAACCACGCCGACCAGCGGCAGCGGGACGGCGATCAAGTTGATGATCTTGTGCCGGAGGGTCATGCCCTCGCTGGTGGTGTCTGCGGTGAGCATCGTCTAGCTCCCAGCCGCCTGTGGCTCCGGCTCCGGCGCCGACTCTGACTCTAGCGGCACCTGCGGCCCCAGCGCATCGGCTGCCAGCTCATCGTGCCATATGTAGACGATGGGGATTTGATAGTGCCCGGAGTTGCGCCGGCGGAACGCGATCATCTCGGGGCCCTCCCAGTAGCGGTACCAGTCCTGCTTGTTTTCGAACCAGATCATCTGCAGGATCTTGTACCGGTCGTCGTTGGACCGGTGGACCGCGTACTGAGTGGCGCCGTAGCGCAGCGACTCGCGGGCGGCCAGGCAGACCTCCTTGGCCAGCGCGTCCTGGCGCAGGATCGTGGCGTACCAGGGGATGTGCACTACGCCGCCGGCCATGGCTAGGCGCCCACCTCGGCGTAGATGGCTCCCGGACCCTCCGCGGTCTTGCCCTGGCCGCTCTCGGTGGCTCCGACCAGGATGGCGATCTTGCCCAGGTGCTTGTTCTCCAGCATCAGCTGGTGGGCCTCCGGCACGCCCTCGAACCCTAGGGTCCGCCAGAGCACCGGCCGGATCTTGTTCTGCTCGATCAGCTGATTGGCCTTCATGGATTCGTAGGCGTTGGCGAAGTGCGAGCCGATGATCTGCTTTTGGCGCATCCACAGGTGGCGGACGTCGAAGTCCAGGTCGTAGCCGGTAGTGCCAGCGCAGATGACCACCTTCCCGAACGGCCTCGCGCAGAACACGGAGGTGGGGAACGTGGCCTTGCCGACGTGCTCGAACACGATGTCGGGCGGCTCGCCCAGGATCTCCTTCACCGCCTTGGCGAAGCGGCGTGACTCGCCGAACCGTGCCTTCTCCTCCTCGGGCGTCTCGCCACCTCGGCGCATCATGCCCGCGTACTCGTTGCGGTTGATGTAGCCGATGCACCCCAGGTCCATGGCCAGCTTGCCCTTGTCGTCCGAGGACACGACCCCCACGCACTGGGCGCCCGCCGCCCGGCACAACTGGATGGCGAACACCCCCAGGCCACCGGCCGCCCCCCAGATCAGCACCCGGTGGCCGGCCTGGAGCTTGCACTGGTCGATCAGCATCCGGTAGGCGGTGAAGTAGACGAGGCCGTAGGAAGCCGCCTCCTCCCAGGTCAGGTTCTGGGGGCGGGCCAGCAGCTGCTGGGCCTGGACCTTGGTGAACTGGGCAAACGAGCCCCAGGTCGTCTCGTAGCCCCAGATCAGCTGCGAGGGGGCGGCCAGGGGATCCAGGCCGTGGACCTCGGGATCCTCGTATGAGGCCTGGTTGCAGTGGATGACGACCTCGTCTCCGGGCTTCCAGCGGGTGACGCCCTCGCCAACCTTCCACACGATCCCCGACGCATCGGAGCCCCCGATGTGGTGGCCCCACTGCGGGTGATCGCCGTATGGGAACACCGACACCGGCTTGCCGAGCGCGGCCCACACGTTGTTGTAGTTGACCCCGGCCGCCATGACCCGGACGATCACCTCGAAGGCGCCGGGTTCCGGCACCTCGATCTCCTCGAGCTGGAAGGCGTCCATTGGCTCGCCCTCACGCTCCTGGCGGATCACCCAAGCCGCCATCGTCTCGGGCAGTTGGCCCGGCTCAGCGTCGACTTGGGCGATTTGGTTGAGATCGACGGCCACTGGCTAGGAGCTCCCTTCTCGGGACGAAACGACGGTGGCGGGATCGTACCCGGGGGAAGCCCCGTACGCCCATCCGAGGCGGCCGGGAGCGTCTACCCTAGGTCGCCCGAGTGAGCCTCGCGCTTCGGGGCGGGAATGAATGGGGGGGCTGTGGTGTGACCTCGTCGGTCGGTTCGCCGCCGGATGCAGCATGACCACCCCTGCCGCCGGAAATCCGCGCGCCTCAACGCGCGGAGGAGGTCAAGGAATCAGCAGCTGCCCAGACGAGCTCGGCCGCTGGCCCCCGATGCGCAGCAGCGCGGGCTGGATCGGCGGCAAGGCGGCTGAGGCTGCCTCCGTACCACTCGAGCTGGTGGTGGCGACCGTGTACGCGCCCGTCCCCAGGCTGACCTTGACCTGAGCGGTCGCCATCGGGCTGATCGGTCCGGTGCAGGCCACCGCCGACGAGCCCGACGAGCATCCCGGGGTGTTGGCCGCCGGTTGGGCCGAAGCATCGCCGGCCGGGACGATCGTGACCGACTCGGCCCGGCTGGCCTGGTTGGTCACGATGAACACGACCGGGCCGGCCCCGACCGCCGCGGGGGAGATCGACACCTTCTGGTCGTTGATGTAGACCGTCAGGTTCACCGGGGTGGGCGGCCGCGGGTTGTTGGCGAAGTGTCCCCCGCTACTGCCGCAGCCGGTCAGGCCAGCCGTCACCGCGACTAACAGCGCGGGGGCTGTTCGTCGGGCGTAAATCCTTGTGAGAAAGGGTCTCAGGCTGGCTCTCCTCACCAACGAGCGGAACCCTAGTGGACCGCGAGGGTAAAACACAATTCGGCCCGACCTGAAGCGTCAGTTGCATGCCGTCCGGACCAGGGCGTATCACGCGAGCCTTGCAGCTGATCGATCAGCCCTTGGCCGGCGCGGAGTTCCTGGCCGTCGACACCGAGACGAACGGTCTGGGCGGCGACGCGCTGGAGGTGGTGGAGGTAGGCAGCGTGCTGGTGGGCGGCGGCGAGTTGCACGAACGCTGGAGCTCGCTGGTCAGCACGAACATCCCGCTGCGCCGAGTCATCCGCCGCCTGACCGGAATTACCCAGGACATGCTGGAGGACGCTCCGGCGGCGGCAGAAGTGCTGCCGGCGCTCGAGCGCCGCCTCCGCGGCCGGGTGCTGGTGGCGCACAACGCGCCGTATGACCGGCGCGCGCTGCGCGGCGCGTTCGAGCGGTCCGGCCTGGAATGGCCCAACCCGCCGGTCCTGTGCACCGCGGCCATGGCCCGGGTGCTCCTGCCGCTGCAGCGGGAGCGACGGCTGAGCGCGCTGGCCGATGCCCTTGGCATCGAGGTCGACGTGGCGCACCGGGCTCTGCCCGATGCGGAAACCTGCGCTCGGGTGTTCTGTGCGCTGTTCACCCGGCTGTGCGCCAACGCGGCCACCGTGGGCGAGGCGGTGGCGCTGCTCAAGCCACGCCGGCGCCGGCGCGCCCAAAGCCAGCTCCCTCAGCTCGTGGTGGGCGATCGTCCCGAGCTCGATTTCTCAGAGCTGCCCCGGGACCCCGGCGTCTACCTGTTCCGCGACGAGACCGGGCGCACCCTGTACGTGGGCAAGTCCGTCTCGATCCGCAGCCGCGCCCGCGCCCACTTCGCGCCCTCATCCGCCCCGGCGGCCTGGAGCACGCAGGCCTCGATCGTCGACTACCGGCCCACGGTGTCCGAGCTCGGTGCGCTGGTGCTGGAGAACCGGCTGATCAAGCAGCTCCGGCCGCCCGGCAACCTACGCCTGACTCGGCGAGACGACCGGCTGGTGTACATCCGCTGCCGACTCGACATCCCGTTCCCCATCCTGGAGGTGGCGCGTCAGCCGGCGGCGGGACACGCGGTGAGCATCGGCCCGGTTCGCGGCAGGGCCCTGGCCGCGGAGCTGGTGGAGCAGATCGAGTCGCTGTTCGGGCTGCGGCATTGCGGCCGGCGGCTGGTTCGGCGCGAATGGCCTTCGGCCTACGGCCAGATGGGGCGCTGCCTGTCCCCGTGTCTGGGGGACCTCGACCCGAACCTGTACCGGCGACGCCTCGACGCGGCGCTGGACCTGTTCCTGGGCGACGGGGCCGGGGCGCTGATCTCCCACGTGCAAGAGCAGATGCGTGAGGCCGCGGCCGAGCAGCGGTTCGAGCGTGCCGCCTGGTTGCGCCGGCGAGCCGGACGCCTGCGGGTGATCGTCCGCCGGCTGGGCGGCGTGCTGGAGGCCACCCACGTACGCCCACGACTGATCCTCGCCCCCCATCCCGTCGATCCGAGCCGCCGCGACGGGTTCTGGCTGGTCTGCGGGCGGCTGGTGGACTGGGGACCGCTGGCCGAGGATCCGTCGCAGGCCGCCGAGCGCACCCTCCAGGCGCTCGCCGGTTCATCCGGCCCGCGCGGCGGCGCCCACATACCGCCCGACGAGGTGGACGAGGTCCGGATCGTCGGCGCGTACCTGGCCTCGCACCCCGATCTGCCTCGGCTGGAGCTCGAGCCGCCACCTGGCGAGGCCGAGCTCGAACGGTTCCTCACCGAGGACTCAGGCGAACGGCAGCTCGACCACCTGGGCGTCGGCGGCCTCATCACCCACCGCGACGGTTGAACCCAGGGCAACCTCGCGCCGGACCAGGGCCAGGGCGATGTGGCCCAGGCGGGGCGACTCGGCCACGCTACCCAGATGCCCCACCTCACGCTCGCCGGAGGAGATCACCTGCCCGGTGCGCCCCTCGGCCTGGAGCTTGAGTCCGCGCAGATGGCGGTTCGGCTTGCCGCGGTAGTGGAGCCGGGCCACGGTCTCCTGGCCCACATAGCAGCCCTTGGTGAACGACACCGCGCGCTGGTTGAGTCCCGCCTCCTGGGGGATCACCGAGTCGTCGAGATCCAGGCCATAGCGAGGCCGCCCGCGCTCGACCCGCAGACACTCAGCCACCGATTCGGACACCGGCGCGGCGCCGGCCCGCTCGAGCTCCGCGACCAGGCGCTCGGTATCTGCGCTCGGGCAGAGCAGGTCGAGCCCCACGTCGGTGCGGATGGCGCGCACGCTCACGCCGCCGATCTCCACCAGCTCATGCCCATGCTCATCCCGGCCGGCCAGCTCGGGGATCCCGGCCAGCTCGAATGACCGCGGGCCGAGCAGCGACAGCAGCCCGCGCTCCAGGGTCCGCTTGTGCAACTCGACGTCGTAGCCGACGCTGAACCGCCGGATCAGGTTGAACAGCGCCTGTAGCGTGGACCGCTCGGTGTCCAGCAGGAGCTCCGCCTCGGTGGCCAGGATGCGCAGATCGCCGAGCATCTTGCCCTTCGGGGTCAGGAACGCCGCGTAACAGCCGTTTCCCGCCGCCAGGGACTCGATGTCGTTGGTCACCTGGCCCTGGAGGAACTCGCGGGAGCCGCTGCCGGTCAGCGACAGCTTGCCCCGCTCCGAGCGATCTAGCAGCCCGCAGGCTTCGCTCACCGTGCGGTACTCGCTGCTGGCTACGACGGTCTGAGTCACATATAAAAAATAGCTAGGCTCCGAGGCCGCATGGCTCTCGCCGACACTTTCGACCTTGTCGTGGGCTCGCTGCCCGACGACTGGACCGATCTGGAGCTGGACCTGCGGATCTTCGACGAACACCGGTACGTGGATGCCGCGGTGCTCCTGGTCACCTGCAACGCCCAGCCGTACTCCAAGCACGACTGGCACTGGCGGCTGCTCGTGGCCCACCGGTTCGGACACGCCGCGGCTCCAGAAGCCGTGCACACGGCGCTCACGCTGCTCGACGACGCGGCCATCGCCGGCGAGCTGGCGGTTCGCCAGGTCCGCACCGGGCGGACCGAGGTGGTCCCGCTGTGGGGCAGGCCCGAGTCGGTGCGCCGCGAGTTCAAGCGGCTCCGAGTCCAGTAGCGTGGCCCGGGTCGTGGCGTTCGTGCCCGACCTCCTGTTCGGGTCGCGCGTGCACGCGGCTCTGACCGCGGCCGGGCACCAGGTCGAGCTGGTGGGCGAGCTCGCCCCGGACATCGAGGCCGATGTGCTGGTGGTCGATCTCACCGCCGATGCGGTCGGGCGGATCGAGCACGCCCGGCCGTTGGCGGCCCGCGGTGTACCCAGGCTGGCCTTCTACTTGCATACGGAGACCGACGTCCGCGAGCTGGCAGATCAGGCGGGGTTTGACCTCGTGGTCCCGCGCTCGCGGATGGCGCGTGAGTCAGCGACGTTGGTCACCAAGCTGGTGTCGAACGCGGCCTGAACGTCGGGCGGTCGGCGCACGATTCCGAACCGGGCCTCCCAGGCCGCCCAGCGGCGCAGCATGGCCGGGTCAAGCTCGCCCACCTGGCCATCGGGAGCCCGGAAGGCCGGGAGCAGCGCGCCCAGCTGCTGGGTGACCAGCGCCGGGTCAAGCCCGGGCACCAGGTGTTCCAGCTCCGCCGCACTGCGCTTAGGGTCGAACAGCGTGAGCTCGTAGCCGCGGGTCAGGACCCGGACCAGCGCGCTGGCCCGTCCCGGGTCCCGCCGGAGCGCAGCCGACGTGGCACACACCACCAGCTCGGGATACGCCGGCGCGCCGTATCGGTCCACGCGAAACACGTGAAAGCCCCGACGGTGATGGGTGAGCGTGACGCCCTCGTCATTCCAGAACCCGACCGCGCCCCCGACCTTGCCGGACAGCAGGTCCGGCACGGCGTTGAAGCCGATGGTGATGGTTTTCAGCCGGCGGGGATCCCCGCCGTCCCCGGACACGACCGAGTCGAGGACCGCGGTGTCACTGGGCACACCGGTGATGCCCACGGTCTGGCCCGCGAGCTGGCGCGGGCGGCCGATGTTCGGCGCTGCCAGCACGGCGGCCAGCGGGCGCTCGACGATGGCCATGATCCCGACCACGTCCTGGCCGCGCTCGCGGGCGATGGCCAGGTCGTGGATGTCCAGGATGGCGAAGTCGGTCCGGCCCGTCTCCAGCAGCTTGATCGGGTCGGTCGATGCCGTCGGAGCCACCAGGTGCAGCCGCAAGCCGGCGTCCAGATCCAGGTGCTGGGCCAGGGCGGTGTAGATCCCGGTGTGAACCGGGTTGGGGGTGAAGTCGAGCACCAGCGTGGTGTCCCGGGGCTGGGGCCGCGACGACGAGGAGCCACAAGCCACCACCAGTAGGCCGGCCAGCACCAGGGCGACCAGCCGCAACCAGCCGCCGCCGTAGACTCTGGAGCAGGCATGCGCCGCCGCGTCACCTTCAGCCGGAATTTCACGCTGTCGCTGTCTCGGACGTGCCGCTGCTACTGCAAATACTGCGCGTTTGCCACTCATCAGCCGCATCTTTACTCCCCAGAGGAGACGCTGCGGATCCTGGACCACGCGGCCCACCGCAACGTAAAGGAGTTGCTGGTTCTAACCGGCGAGCAGCCCGAGCACAACCCCGAAGTGGCCGGGCGGCTGCAGGAACACGGCCACACCGACTTCACCTCGTACGTGGCCTGGACGTGTGAGCGAGCTCTGGAGCGCGGGCTGCTGCCGCACACCAACCTGGGCGTTCTCCCCCGCCAGGACCTGGCCCGGCTGCGGGAGGTCACGGCCTCCCAGGGCCTGATGCTCGAGTCGGTGTCCGAGCGGCTCATGGACACCGTGCACGCCGGATCGCCGACCAAGCACCCCCGGCACCGGATCGACACGATCGCCGCGGCGGGTGAGCTGAAGATCCCGTTCACCAGCGGCATCCTGGTGGGCATCGGGGAGACCGAGGACGAGCGGATCGCCTCGCTGCAGAAGCTGGCCGACCTGCACTCCGAGTACGGCCACATCCAGGAGGTGATCCTCCAGAACTTCGTGCCTCATCAGAGCTACTACGGCCGCGAGCCGGCCCAGATCGCTGACGAGGCCGCGAGCGAGTACTGGCGTACCGGCGCCTGGAACGGCCCGGACGTCGCCGCGCCGAGCTGGGCCTGCCCAATCAGCATCGAGGACATGAAGTGGCTGGTCTCACAGGCTCGACGGCTCCTGCCCGGGGTGGGCATCCAGGTGCCGCCCAACCTGTCCGATTGGTGGGTTGAGCTGGTGCAGATGGGCGCGACCGATCTGGGTGGCCTCAGCGCCAACGGGGACCACATCTCGCCCGAGCATCCCTTCCCATCGCCGGCCACGACGCGCAAGCGGCTCGCCGCCGAAGGCTGGGCGCTCACTGAGCGGCTATGCGTGTATCCCGAGTACATCGATCCGGAGTGGCTGTCGCGGCCGGTGATGGACGTCATCAAGACCCGTTTCTGGTCGTTCATCCCCCGGCGCGGATCCGGCCGTCAGACCGCCCCGTTCACGCTGGCCGACGACGCGGCACCGCGGGCCGTGGAACGGGGCCGGGAGGGCCTGCCGCTCAGCCCGGAGGAGCTGACGGCCCTGTTCTCCGAGCGGCGTCCTGAGGTCATCGAGGACATGCGCACGGCGGCCGACGAGCTCCGAGCCGGGCTGGCGGGGGACACGGTCACGTTCGTGGTCAACCGCAACATCAACGTGTCCAACATCTGCACGGTGGGCTGCGCGTTCTGCGGGTTCGGCCAGTCGCGACGTTCGCCGGACGCCTATGAGCACTCGGCTGACGAGTTCGCCCGCCGGGTGCAGGAGGCGGTGGACTTCGGGGCGACCGAGATCTGCATGCAGTCGGGCATCCATCCCGACTGGCAGCTGTCCGACTACGAACGGTGGCTGCGGCTGGCCAAGCAGCTCGCGCCGCAGCTGCACCTCCACGCCTACTCGGCGATGGAGGTGGCTCACATGTGCGACGTCAGCGGCCTGGAGCCCCGAGCCGTGTTCGAGCGGCTGCGGGAAGCCGGCCTGGACTCCACACCTGGCACGGCCGCCGAGGTCCTCCACGACGGCGTGCGCGAGCGGATCTCCCCCAACAAGCTTCCGGTGGCCCGCTGGGTGGAGATCATCGAAGCCTCTCACGCGGTCGGCCTGCGCTCGACCGTGACCGTCATGTTCGGCCACATCGAGGAGCCGTGGGAGCTGGCCGAGCATATGCGGGTGGTGCGTGAGCTCCAGGAGCGCACCGGCGGCTTCACCGAGTTCGTGCCCCTGTCGTTCATCCCGTTCCACACGCTGCTGGGCCGCACCCACGGGATCGAGGAGATCTCGGCCGAGGAAAACCTCAAGCACACGGCGGCGTTCCGGCTCGCTCTGGGTCGCACGGTTACGAACTTGCAGGCCAGCTGGGTCAAGATGGGACTGGATGCGGCCACCGAATCGCTGCGCTGGGGAGTCAACGACCTGGGGGGAACGCTGATGGAGGAGTCGATCTCCCGCATGGCGGGCAGCTACCACGGAGTGATGCTGACGCCCCAAGATCTGGTGGCCGCCGCGCACAAGGCGGGCCGGCCGGCGGCCGAGCGCACCACCCTGTACGACATCCGCCGCCGGTTTGAGGTAGAAC
>DASZGO010000022.1:0-11647 GCA_035938755.1 Solirubrobacteraceae bacterium
CTCAGGTCATGAGAACCCTTGAACTCACCGGATGAGAAGCGTTGATCGCCTTCCGCGGACAGTTCGAGCACGCGCTCGACGACAAGCACCGGCTGACCATTCCGGCGAAGTTCCGATCCGCCTTGGCCGGGGGGGTCGTACTGGCGGCCACGCAGGAGACCGCACCTGGCGCGCCGCGCTCGATCGCCATCTGGCCTCCCGACGCTTACGACGGCTACACCCGGGCGGCGCTGGAGGGCAAGAACCCCCTTTCACCCCTGGCTCGTGACATGAAGCGCTTCTTCTTCAACTACTCCCACGACGCCGAGCTCGACTCCGCGCACCGCGTGATGATCCCGACCAAGCTCAAGCAGTACGCCGGGCTGGGCAAAGAGGTCATCGTCACCGGCTCGGGGGAGTGCCTGGAGGTGTTCGACCGCGTCGCGTACGACGCTTACAGCGACGACGTACTGGCCCGTGTTCCCGACATCGCAGCGAGCCTTGGCGACACTACTTGACATGACCCAGGTGCACATCCCGGTCCTCGCCGGCGAGCTGGTCGACCTGCTCGGCCCGCGGCCCGGGGAGGTCGCGGTCGACTGCACGTTTGGCGGCGGCGGTCACGCGCGGCTGGTGGCCGAGCGGATCGGGCCGGCTGGGATGCTGATCGGTATCGACCGGGACCCGGCGGCCGAAGACCGGTTCGCCGAGCTGTCGGCTGAGCTGCCCTGCGAGGTGCGGTTCATCCGGGCCGACTTCGTGAGCGGCCTGGAGCAGCTGGCCGAGGAAGGGCTCGAGGTCGACATCGCCTATCTGGACCTGGGCATGTCCTCGATGCAGGTCGACACCTGGCCCCGGGGCTTCTCCTACGCCTACGACGCGCCGCTGGACATGCGGATGGATCCTGACCAGGAGTTGACGGCGGCCGAGGTGGTGAACACCTGGGACGAGCGCCGGCTGGCCCGAGTGCTCAGGGAGTACGGAGAGGAGCGATACGCCACCCAGATCGCCCGGGCCATCGTGCGCGAGCGCCGCCGGGCCGACCTGACCACCACCCACGAACTGGTCGACCTGATCAAGTCCTCGGTGCCCGTTCACGCGCCGTTCGCCAGCGGTCACCCAGCGCGTCGGACCTTCCAGGCGTTGCGGATCGCGGTCAACGACGAACTGGCTCAGCTCCAGGCCGCGCTACCGGAGGCTTGGGGGCTGCTGAACGTGCGCGGCCGTATGGCTGCGATCTCGTTCCACTCGCTGGAGGACCGCACGGTGAAGCGATTCTTCGCCGCCAAGGCCCGCGGCTGCATCTGCCCGCCGGAGCTACCGATCTGCGTGTGCGGCCGCGAGCCCGAAGGGGAGCTGCTGAGCCGTCGAGCCATCGCGCCGACCCCGGGCGAGGTGGCCGAGAACCCCAGGTCGAGATCAGCCCACCTCCGCGGCGCGCGTAAGCTGAGGAGGGAGACAGGATGAGCCCGAGAGCCATGACGGCTGCCGGACGCAGTACCGCCAGGGCCCACGCCGCACCCGGAACCCGCCGGCGCGTGGACCGCCCCCCGGCGCGTCCCCGCCGCGCCAGCGGGCCGGCCGTCGGCCGTGCCCAGCCCGCCGTGGACCGGCAGGCCGCCACTCTGGGAATGCGGCTTCTGCTGGGGGTGCGCTCACTCCCCGATCACTCGCTGCTCGACCGGATCGTCCGGGGGCGGGTGTGGATCCCGGTGCTGGGGGTCCTGTTGGCCGGGATCGTGTTCAGCCAGGTCGAGGTTCTCCGTCTCAACGCCAGCATGGGTCAGGCGTTGCGCCAGAACAGCACGCTGGCCATCCGCAACCAGGCACTCCGGGTCAGCGTGGCCGAGCTGAGCGATCAGACCCGCATCGAGCGGCTGGCGGCCAGGATGGGAATGGTCATGCCGGGGCCCACCACCCTGAGCTTCGTTCCCGGCAATCCGAGCGTGACCCGTGGGTTGCAGAGCATCCATGCACCGGCTCCGGACCAGTTCGTGGCCCAGCTCCCGTCCCCGGCGAGCAGCGACACCATGGGGAGCGGGGGCTCCTCCAGCAGCGCTGCCGCATCGGGCAGCGGTGCGGGCTCGGGCAGCACCGACACCTCCGGTAGCGGCGCAAGCTCGAGCAGCGGCTCGGGCGCCTCCAGCTCCAGCAGCTCCAGCGGGTCCTCTAGCTCCGGCAGCGCCAGCGGGGGGTAAGCCGGGTGGCGCTGATCGATCGCCGCATAGGACTCCTGTTCCTGGCGTTCGTGGCGCTTTTGGTTATTGCCCTGGCCCGGGCCACCTATCTCGGGGTCCTGCACGCCGGCTCGCTGCGCCAGGCCGCGGCCACCCAGCAGGCCACCGTGGAGACGCTCGTCGCCCCGCGCGGGACCATCACCGACCGAACCGGCGTCCAACTGGCGATCAGCGAATCGGCCGACGACATCGTGGCCGATCCGTACCTGATCAAACATCCCCAGACCGCCGCCGCCTCGCTGGCCCCGCTGGTCGGCCAGAGCCAGGCGCAGGTCCTGTCGCTGCTGACCAAACCTCACACGGGGTTCGTGTACGTAGCTCACGTCCTGCCGGCGCCGCAAGCGGCGGCGGTCGACAAGTTGCACATCGCCGGCATCTCCCTGATCCCGGAGACCAAGCGCCTGTATCCCCGGGCCTGGGCCGCGTCGCAGGTACTCGGGGCAGTGGGCTGGGGCGGCCGCGGGCTGAGCGGGCTGGAGTACCGCTACGACTCGGTCCTGCGCGGGACCGACGGGGTCCGCAAGATCGTCAGCGACGCGGTGGGGCACTCGATCTCGATCGACGAGGCGCGGCCGACCAAACCGGGGCGGACCGTCCAGCTGACGATCGACGCCGCGCTCCAGGACGAGGTCGAGCAGGTGCTGGCCGGGCTGGGGGCCCAGTTCATGCCCAAGGGCGCCACCGCCATCGTCATGGATCCCAACACGGGGGACATCCTGGCCCTGGCCAACTGGCCCCGGGTGGACGCCAACGCACCGTCGAGCGCCCCCTCCTACGCCAACGATGACCGGGCGATCAGCTTCAACTACGAGCCGGGTTCGACGTTCAAGGCGTTCACCGTGGCCGGCGCCCTGCAGGACCACGTGGTCACACCGTCCACCGTGTTCGACATCCCCGGCACGCTGACCGTCGGAGACCGCCAGATCCACGACGCGGAGGGCCACGGAGACGAGGCCCTGTCGGTGCGGGACATCCTCAAGGTGTCCAGCAACATCGGGGCCGACGAGATCGGGATGAAGCTGGGATCGCGCCGCTTCGACTACTGGGTGCACCAGTTCGGCTTCGGGGCACCCACCGGCGTCGATCTGCCCGGCGAGGAGCACGGCATCGTCCTGCACTGGAACCAGTACTCGGGGTCCTCGATGGGCAACCTGCCTATGGGTCAGGGCGAGTCGGTGACGCCGCTGCAGATGGCGACTGCGTACTCGGCCATCGCCAACGGCGGCGTGCTCCACCCGCCCCGCATCGTCAAGTCGATCGGCGGCCAAGCAGTGGCACCCGCGACCGGGCGGCGGGTGATCTCAACCGGCGCTGCGGCCACGCTGCGCGACATGTTGCGGGGCGTGCTGGCCGACGGCGGAACCGCGTCGGGAGCCGCGATCCCTGGTTGGGACCTGGCCGGAAAGACGGGAACCGCCAACGAGGTGGTGAACGGTCACTACTCGGACTCGGCCTATGCGGCCTCGTTCATCGGATTCGTTCCTGCCAGCCATCCTCAGTTGCTGGTGGCCGTGATGGCCGACCGGCCGCAGGGCGCGATCTTCGGCGGCTCGGTGGCTGCCCCCGCGTTCCAGAAGATCGTCGCCTGGGCCGTCCCGTACCTAGGAATTTCGCCGAAGTAGGAAGTTCGGCTTGATTAGGCGGTGGGACCACCGGTGCGGGCCGCTCGCGCGCGCCGCGACCCGCACCGGTGGTTCCAGCGCCACCCCTCTTTACACTCGCGTCCGATGCGCCTCCATGATGTGATGGCGGTCACGGACGGGCTGGACGTCGAGATCTCCGACCTGGCCTACGACAGCCGGGCCGTGACGCCAGGCACGCTGTTCTTCTGCGTGCCGGGAATGATCAGCGATGGCCACGACTTTGCCCCGGACGCCGTGGCCCGGGGTGCCGTGGCGCTGGTGGTTGAGCGCCCGCTCTCGCTCGACGTCCCGGAGGTCCTGGTGCCCGACGTGCGGCGGGCCATGCCGGGGGCGGCGGCCCGGTTCTACGGCAATCCTACGGCGAGTTTGCAGACCGTTGGCGTCACGGGCACCAACGGCAAGACCACGACCGCGTTCCTGGTCCGTGAGCTGCTGGAGGCCGACGGCCGGCAGACCGGATTGCTGGGCACCGTCAAGAGCGTGATCGGCGGGGCCCCGCACCCGGTGCAGCGGACCACTCCCGAGGCCATCGACCTCCAGCGAACGTTCCGGGAGATGGTCGCTGGGGGCGATCAGGCCTGCTCGATGGAGGTCTCCTCGCACGCCCTGGAGCTGCACCGGTCCGATGCCATCGACTTCGACGTGGCGATCTTTACGAACCTGACCCAGGACCACCTCGACTTCCACCCCACGATGGAGGACTACTTTCAGGCCAAGCGCCGGCTGTTCGTGGACCTGGAGCCCGAAGCTACGGTGGTCAACCTGGACGATGCCTACGGTCGCCGGCTGGCCGACGAGGTGCGTCGACCGGTCACGTTCGCGCTGGAACGTCCGGCGGCCTATCGGGCCGTCGATGTGGTCACCGGCCTCGAGGGCTCGCGGTTCACCGTCGAGACACCCAGCGGACAGTTTGAGCTCAGCTCACCGCTCCGGGGGCGGTTCAACGTCTACAACGTGCTCGGCGCGTTTGCCGCCGGGATGACCCTGGGGGTGCCCGGTCAGGTCGCGGCCCGGGCGTTGCGCGATGCCGTTCAGGTCCCGGGTCGGTTCGCCCCGGTCGACGCCGGCCAGGAGTTCGCGGTGCTGGTCGATTACGCGCACACGCCAGATTCGCTGGAGAACGTGCTGCGGGCGGCGCGCGAAATTGCCGGTCCGGGCCGGCTGCACGTGGTGTTCGGGTGTGGAGGGGACCGCGACCGCCGCAAGCGCCCTCTGATGGGCGAGATCGCCACCCGGCTGGCCGACCGGGTGCTGGTCACCTCGGACAACCCGCGTTCGGAGGATCCCGAGTCGATCATCGAGGAGATCCTGGCCGGCACCGGGGCGGGCGTCGAGCACCTGGTGGACCGCCGCGAGGCCATCACCCGGGCGATCGCTGGCGCCGAGCCGGGCGACGTGGTGGTGATCGCCGGTAAGGGCCACGAGCAGGGCCAGGAATTCGCGGCCGGGCGCAAGATCCCGTTTGATGACGCGACCGTGGCGCTCGACGCGCTGAAGGGTCCGGCCGTGGCTCGATGAGACGCTGGAGCGCGGAACAGATCGCAGCGGCGGCCGGCGCTCGCGTGCTGCCCTCGGCCTCCGGCTCCGGCGAGGGACCGGAGCGGGCGAGCATCGACTCTCGGCAGGCCGAACCCGGAGTGCTGTTCGTGGGTCTCCCGGGTAGCCGCAGCGACGGCGGCAGCTTCGCCAGCCAGGCTCTGCAGGCCGGGGCCTGGGGAGTGCTGGTCGCGCCCCAGCACGCAGCGGCCGCCGCCCAAGCCGCACCCAACGGAGCCACCGTGCTGGCGGCCGAGGACCCGCTCGCTGCCCTCCAACGCCTGGCCACGGCCTGGCGCCGGGCCCTGGCGGCGCAGGTGATCGGCGTGACCGGGTCCACCGGAAAGACCTCCACAAAGGACCTGCTGCTGGGGTTGTTGGCCCCCCATCGCCGCACGGTGGCCTCGCGCGCCAACTTCAACACCGAGATCGGCCTCCCCCTGGAAATCCTGTCCGCCCCCTGGGGCACCGAGGTCCTGGTGCTGGAGATGGCCATGCGCGGCGCCGGCCAGATCGCCGAGCTGGCCCGGGTGGCCGAGCCCAACGTCGGCGTGATCGTGAACGTCGGGCCGGTCCATCTAGAGCTCCTGGGCAGCCTGGAGGCGGTGGCCGCGGCCAAGGCCGAGCTCATCGCTGCCCTGCCCCAGGACGGCACGGCCGTGATTCCGGCTAACGAGCCGCTGCTCGAGCCACACCTGCGACGCGACGTGCGCACCATCAGCTTCGGAGGAGACGGAGACGTCCGTTTGGAGCGCGTGAGCGGGGACCGGCTGGAGCTCGAGGTGGCCGGCCAGCGCATCCAGCTCGAGGTCTCCTTCGCGCAGGCGCACATGCGCACCAACCTGTTGGCGGCGGTGGCCGCCGCGTCGGCGATCGGAGTGGTCTCCGGGGGCCGTGTGGAGCTGGAGCTGTCGCCCGGGCGGGGCCAGCCGGTCGCCCTGGAGCGCGGGATCACGCTGATCGACGACTCGTATAACGCCAACCCGATGTCCATGCGGGCAGCGCTGGACGAGCTGGCGGCCAGCGCCACCCGCGAGCAGGCTCAGCGGCGAGTCGCGGTGCTGGGGGACATGCTGGAGCTCGGCCCCGAGGAGAAGGAATTCCACGCCGCGGTAGGCGAGTATGCGCAAGCCGCCGGGGTGGATCTGCTCGTCACCGTGGGGCCACGGGCGGCGGCGATGGCCGAACGATTCGGCGCCGAGACCCACTCGGTGCTGGACGCGGTCCAGGCGGCCGAGCTCGTACCCGCGTTGATCGGGCCGGGTGACGTGGTGCTGGTCAAGGCTTCCCGCGGCGTGGGTCTGGAGCTGGTGTGCGGCGCACTGCGCGCCACGCCCCAATGCTCGGCGCAGGGGGCTGGTCGCTGATGGGCTCCGTGTCCGGTCGGGTGCTGATCGCGGGTACCGCGTCGCTGCTCATAGTCCTGTTCCTGAGCCCCCAGTTCATCGCGTTCGTGCGGCGCCGGGAGTTCGGTCAGAACATCCGCGCGGAGGGCCCGCAGGGGCATCAGACCAAAGCCGGCACGCCGACGCTGGGCGGGATCGTGATCTTCCTGGCCTTCGCGGTGCCGTTCCTGATCCTGTCCGATCGGCGCTGGGCCTCGATGGGCGTGTTTGGCGCCGCCATCGCCTGCGCCGTGCTGGGCTTCGCCGACGACTACACCAAGATCGCCAAGCGGCGCTCGCTGGGCCTGCGCGCCCGCACCAAGCTGATCGCCACGATCGCCATCTCGGTCGGGCTGTGGTGGATAGCCACCAAGCAAGCGCACCTGGCCCCGAGCGTCAAGCTGCGGTTCGTCGACGTCTCGATCGACGTGGGGCCCCTGTATCCGGTGTTCATCTATCTGGTGGTGGCGGGCACCACCAGCGCGGTCAACCTGACCGATGGTCTGGACGGCCTGGCCGCCGGCTGCGCGGCGATCGTGTTGCTGGCCTACCTCGGCATCACGTTCATCACCACGGGCGAACGGGACCTGGCCCTGCTGGCCGGATGCCTGGTCGGGGCGTGCATCGGCTTTCTGTGGTTCAACAGCTTCCCGGCCAGCATCTTCATGGGCGATACGGGATCACTCGGTTTGGGTGGAGCGATCGCCGGCCTGGCCATCATGACCAAGACCGAGGTGCTGCTCATCCTGCTGGGCGGCATCTTCGTGATCGAGGCGCTGTCGGTGCTGATCCAGGTGTTCTCCTTCCAGACATTCCGCAAGCGGGTGTTCCTGATGGCCCCGATCCACCACCATTTCGAGCTGCGGGCCTGGTCGGAGACCAAGATCATCCTGCGCTTCTGGATCGTGGCTTCTGCCTTCTCGGCGGTCGGCTTCGTCGTGTACCAGCTCAGCATCCGCGGGTGAAGTCGCGCCCGCCGCTGCCCCCGGGCCCGTACCTGGTGGTGGGGCTGGCCCGATCGGGGGAGGCGGCGGCCCTAGCGCTGCGGGCCCTGGGCGAGCGGGTGATCGGCATCGACGCCGGCAGCGCTGATCCAGCGCTTCAGGCCGTCGCCGAGAGGCTTTCCCGGGCCGGCGTCGAAGTTCACCTGGATGTATCTGACCCCGCCGACGACGCCCTTCGCGAGGCCCGCGCGGTGGTCAAGAGCCCGGGGGTTCCGCCGGGCGCTCCGCCGGTGGTGGCGGCGGAGCGGCGGGGGATCCCGGTACTGGGCGAGCTCGAGCTGGCCTGGCGGCTGTTGGCCAACGAGTTTGTCGCGGTGACGGGGACCAACGGCAAGACCACCACCACCGAGTGGATCGGTCACATCCACCGAGAGGCCGGACTTCCGGTAGCCGTGGCCGGGAACGTGGGAACTGCGGCCTCCTCTCTAGTCGGGCAGGTCGCACCCGCGGCCACGATCATCTGCGAAGCCTCGTCGTTCCAGCTCGAGGACAGCCAAGCGTTCGCCCCCGAGGTCGCGCTCCTGCTTAACCTGGCCGAGGACCATCTCGACCGCCACGGCGGCTTCGGCGCCTACGTCGAGGCCAAGCTGCGGATCTTCGCCCACCAATCGCCAGACGATGTGGCGCTGCTCCCGGAGGGTCTGGCGGTCGAGCCGGGTGGCGCGGCTCGCCAGGTCCGATTCGGCTCGGGTCAGGAGGCCGAACTGGCCGAGCAGGTCCAGCTCCCCTGGGCACACAACCGATTCAACGGGATGGCCGCGGCAGCGGTGTGCCTGGCCCGGGGCCTCGACCCCGAGGCGATCGCCCGGGGCCTAAGCACGTTCTCGGGCGTCGCGCACCGGCTGGAACGGGTGGCCACGATCGACGACGTCGACTGGATCAACGACTCCAAGGCGACAAACGTCGACAGCACCCTGGTCGCGCTCCAGGCGTTTCCCCGCGGGGTGCACCTGATCGCCGGAGGTCAGGGCAAGGGTCAGGAGTTCGCCCCGCTGGCTCCCCTGGTGGCCGAGCGCTGCCGCGCCGTGTACCTGATTGGCCAAGCGGCGGAGGACATCGCGCGGGCTCTGGCTGGCACCGCGGTGCCCCTGCACCAGGCCGGCGAGCTGGAGCCGGCAGTTGCCGCGGCCGGGCGCGCGGCCCGGCCGGGCGACACCGTCCTGCTGTCGCCGGCCTGCGCCAGCTATGACCAGTACCGGGACTTCGAGGAGCGGGGCGAGCATTTCCGCTCGCTGGTGAAGGAGCGCTCGTGAGCCCGGCCGCCGCCGCCCGGCGTGCGCCGGACGGCGCAGGCGGCAAGCGGCGGACGCCGGCCCCGGCCCCCAGCCGCTCCGGGCCTCCGATCGAGCACCGGATGCTGGTCACGGCCACGCTCTGCCTCCTGGCCTTCGGCGCGGTGATGGTGTACAGCGCATCCTCGCCGCTGGGTGTGCTCGGCGGCCACGGCGGCACCGGGACCGGCGAGTTCATCCGCTACCTGGTGTTCGCCGGGCTGGGCCTGGGAGCCATGCAGCTGTTCGCCCGCACCGGGACCAAGCTGCTCCAGCCGCGGCTGGTGAACCTGCTACTGCTGGGGTCGTTCGTGCTGCTGCTGGCCGTGCTCGTGCCGGGGTTTGGGGTCCAGGTCAACGGCGCTCGCCGCTGGTTTGCCCTCGGGCCGATCCAGTTCCAGCCCTCGGAGCTGATGAAACTGGCCCTGGTGCTCTACGTGGTGCGCTATCTGACAGACCACCCCAAGCGGATGCGCGGGTTCCGGGCGGCCATCGCCCCGATCGCCGTGGTGGCGGCTCCGGCCTGCCTGCTGGTGGTGGTGGAACCTGACCTGGGAACCACGCTGGTCATCGCGTTCACCCTGGGCGCGCTGTTGCTGGCCTCGGGGATGCCGGCCCGCCATATGGCCATCCTGCTCGCCGTGGCGGTCGGGCTGGTGGTCCTGGTGGTAATCGCTCAGCCCTACCAGCGGGCCCGCCTGGAGTCGTTCTTACACCCCTGGGCGACGGCCACCAAGGCCGGCGCCGGCTATCAGGCCGTCCAGGGGCAGATCGCGCTGGGCTCCGGCGGGCTGTTCGGGGTCGGCCTCGGCCGATCGGTGCAGAAGGCGTTCTACCTCCCGGAGGCCCAGACCGACTTCATCCTGGCCGTCATCGGCGAGGAGCTGGGCGTGATGGGCATCCTGGGCGTTGTTTTCCTGTACGGGATGCTGGCCTACGCCGGTCTGCGCACGGCCCGCCGCGCCGCCGGGCGGTATGCCAAGCTGCTGGCCACCGGGCTCACCTCGCTCATCCTGTGTCAGGGAATCCTCAACATCTTTGTCGTGCTGGGGTTGGCCCCGCTTACCGGTGTGCCGCTGCCGTTCATCTCCTACGCCCCCACCAACCTCTGCGTGATGCTCGCCTCGGTGGGGATCCTGATGTCGATCGCGCAGCCGGGGACGCATCGGCTGCGGCTGGTCGGGACCGGCGCGGGTGAGCCAGCCTCGGGTCGTGATCGCGGCCGGCGGAACCGCCGGCCACGTCGTGCCGGCGCTGTCCGTCGCCGACGCGCTACAGGCTGAGGGCGCCGACGTCGTATTCATCGGCGGCGAGCGCGCCGAACAGACGCTGGTGCCCCGGCGCGGTTACGAGCTGCACAGCATCCGCGTCCTGCCGCTGCCCCGCCGCCGACCCTGGGGCGCCCTGCGGGCGGCTCTGACCGACGCCGGGGCGGTGGGAGCCGCCTCGCGCCTGCTCCGCCAGCTGGGGGCGGACGCGGTGCTGGGAGCCGGGGGATACGTGGCCGCTCCCGTGGGGCTGGCCGCGGTGGCCCGGCGACTGCCGCTGGTGTTGATGGAGGCCGATAGTCACGTGGGCCTGGCCAACCGGATGCTGGCCCCGTTCGCTCACCGCGTGTTCCTGGCCTTCCCCATCGTCGGCCGGGAGGGAAAGCACTACCGCGTGGCCGGCCGGCCGGTGCCCCAGCCGGCCACCGACCGCGGGGCTGCCCGGAGCCGGTTTGGGATCGAGGCCGACGAGACCTGCGTGCTGGTGTTCGGCGGCTCCCAGGGCGCCCGCTCGATCAACCTGGCCGCGGTGGAGGCATTCGCCGGCGCCACGTTTCGCGTCCTGCACGCCGCGGGCGACCGTGACCTGCCCGACCTCCGCGCGCCCAACCCGTTCTATGACCTCCGCGGCTTCATCTCCGAGTTCGGTGACGCGCTGCTGGCCTCAGACCTGGTGGTGGCCCGGGCGGGTGGGTCGGTGTTCGAGATCGCGGCCCACGGTCGGCCGGCGGTCCTGATCCCGTACCCGTACGCCACGGCTGACCATCAGATGGCCAACGCCCGCTACCTGGAGCGGGCTGGGGCAGCAGTGGTGATCACCGACTCCGAGCTGACGCCGGCCCGGCTGGCCTCCGAAGTGGGGCGGCTGCTGGCCGACCAGCCCCGGCTCCGGGAGATGGCCCGCGCGTCGGCGTCGCTGGCTCGGCCCCAGGCCGCGCGCGAGATCGCCCAGGAGGTCCTGGCCGCGGTGGAGAAACGGAACCGCGGCTAGTAGGGCTGGCTGGGGCTACCTGGCCCCAGCTTCTGATTTGCGTTCTGGGCCAGCTCTAGTGCGAACTTGGGGTCGAACGTACCGGCGGGCTTCCACGGCCCGCCCGGGCAGTTGGAATTGTGGCTGCGTCCCGGAACGCCCGTCCACAGGAAGCCGTCGAGGCCCTGGAAGTTCTTACCGTCGAAGGTAGGGCTGACGTCCCCCGTGGGGATGCGCCCCAGCCCGCGGCCGGGCGGGTTGCACAATAGCTCGTTGCCCTGCTTGCCAATATTCGCCGGGATCTTGGGGCCCTGGCCGTTCTGGGCGGTGTTGACCACGAAGTGGGCCTGATAG
>DASZGO010000023.1:0-18404 GCA_035938755.1 Solirubrobacteraceae bacterium
GTGCCCTCGTAGGTGTGAATGGCCTCGATGTCCGCCATGTGACGGATCACGTGGTTCTCGAGCAGGATGCCGTTGCCCCCGAGCATGTCCCGGGCGTCGGCGCACACCTGGCGGGCCTTGCGGGTGTTGTTGAGCTTGGCCGGCATGCGACCGGCGGCCAGCTTGAGAGGGTGGTGCGCGGCTACAAGGGAGCGCTTGAGGCCACCTTGGAGAACACACAGCGGGTCCACGAGCGACGACGGCTGAACCTCATCCGAGAGGACGATGGGTCGGTACGAGTGGAGGGACGGCTGTCCGCGGAAGCTGGAGCGCTCGTCATGGCTGCTCTGGACGGAGCCGAGCGCTCAACCCCGCCGCCCGATGCGGGGACCGATCCTCCCACCGGCGACGATTGCGCGGACACGACCGCGGAGATGCGCCGGGCGGATGCGCTGGTGGAGCTCGCCCGGACGGCACTGGCGGCTGATGAATCGCTCGGGGCAGACGGCGATCCCGTCGAGCTGGCGGTGCACGTGGATGCGGCGACATTGGCCCACGATCAGATTCAAGAGCGATGCGAGCTGGACGATGGCCCATCGCTCGCGCCGGAGACCATGCGCCGGCTTGGGTGTGATGCCTCGGTGGCGCGGATCATCGAGCGCGACGGGCGGCCGCTCTCCGTGGGGCGCCGCAAAAGGACGGTGCCGACCCCGCTACGGCGAGCCCTGAGGAGCCGCGACGGGGGCTGCCGGTTCCCCGGCTGTACCCACCGCCGGTTCCTGCACGCACACCACATCCAGCACTGGGCTCGGGGTGGGCCGACCTCGCTGGACAATTTGGTTCAACTCTGCTCCTACCACCACCACCTCGTACACGAGGGCGGCTTTAGCGTGGAGCGCAGAGGCAAGCACGGCCTGGGGTTCCGTCGTCCGGACGGGCGAGTCATCGCGGCTGCTCCAGCCGCCCGGCGGCCGCCAGGTGCGGGCCTTGAGAGCGTGCAGCGGAAACGTGGCCTGACCATCGACGCCTCCACCTGCAAGCCGTTGTCGCTGGGCGACCGGCTCGACTACGGAATTGCCGTCGAGGGACTGCTGGCGCGGGCGCTCGAGGGCACCTGACCGTCGTCGCCGTTGCGGGCGTGGCCGGAGCCTGGAACCAGCTCCCACTCCTCGAGCAGCGGCTCGGCCAGCATCTCCCGGTGCCGCGCGGGGGTCCAGGGCCAGGCGTGGGGGAGGCCGTCCTTACCGATGTACCAGCTCTGACAGCCCGAGGCCCAGATCGTGTTGGGAATCGCGGCGCGCAGCTCGACGTTGTAGGCGTCGGTCGCCTCCCGCGAGGGCGACGCGGCGTCCAGCTCGCCGCGGCGCCACAGCTCGATGAAGCGCAGCGCATAGTCCATCTGGGTCTCGGAGATGGTGAACAGCGACTGGTTGCCGAACGGCGAATGGGGGCCGATCAGTGTGAACACGTTGGGGAATCCGGGAAGCGCCACCGTCCGGTAGGCGAACGGCTCTCCGTCCCACAGCTCGGACAGGTGCAGCCCAGCCGGGCCAATCAGCTCCATCGGCGTCAGGAAGGCGTGGGCGTCGAAGCCGGTGGCCAGGACGATTACGTCGAGCTCGTGGAGCTGGCCGTCCTGGGTCACGATCCCGCGCGCCTCGACGTGATCGATCCCCGTGTCCACCAGCTCGACGTTGGGGCGCTCGAACTGGTCATAGAAGTGCGTGCCCATGAGCAACCGCTTGCACATCGGTTGGTAGTCAGGGGTGAAGCGCCGGCGCAGCTCAGGGTCGCGGACGCGACGCAAGTGCAGCCGGCAGGCCGTGCTGATGAACCGGCGGGCGAATCCGTCCTGGACCGTGGCCCGGCCCAGCATCCACTCGATCTGGGTCTGCCAGACCCGGTAGCCCAGCCGGTTGAGCGCTGGGATCCGGCGGAACAGCCACCGCGTGGGGCGTGAGTAGCGGTGGTTGGCCAGCGGCAGGATCCACTGCGGGGTGCGCTGATAGAGCTCGTACCGCCCGGCCACCGGGGCCAGCGCGCGAGTGATCTGCATGCCCGTTGACCCGGTGCCGATCACCCCGATCCGTCGGCCTTCGAGCGGCACCGAGTGATCCCACTCCGCAGAGTGAAACCACGCGCCGGCGAACGACTGCAGACCCGGGATCTCCGGTTTGTGGGTGTGCACGAGCGCGCCGGCCCCGGTGATCAGGAAGTCATAAGCCGATTCCTCGCCCACGCCGGTGCGGACGATCCACTCCCCGTCGACCCACCGGGCCTGCGCGACGTCCGTGTTCAGCGAGATCCGGTCGTACAGGCCGTAGTCACGCGCCACCCGGTCCAGGTAGGCCCAGATCTCTCGTCCGGGCGAGTAGACGTGTGTCCAGCTCGGGTTGGGCGCGAACGTGTAGGAGTAATAACGCGACGGGACGTCGCAGCTCAGGCCGGGATACGTGTTCGCGTGCCAGGTCCCGCCGATGCCGCCCGCTTTCTCGTAGATCCGAAACGACTCGATCCCCGCCATCCGCAGCTTGGCACCCATACCGATGCCGGACATGCCGGCGCCGATGATCGCTACCCGAGGTGTGCGGAGCACCTCGTCCAGTCTCCCCGATCGCATCGCTTGGCGCAACGCCTGCGCCTAGCCGAGCTGGGCCAGATTGAGGCCGCCGCGCACCATTCCCGGCCCGGTGGCGCGGAACGCCGGCACGATCTCGCTGGTCACCAGTCCGGCCGTGACGGTGAGCTGATCGACCAGCTCATACCAGCGGCGGATCTGCTGGGGCGTGTCAACCATCACAGTGAGCACCGGGACTTGGCGGCGCAGCTGCCAGAACGAATCCCCGCGCGGGGCCTGGGTGCCCTGAAACCCCCAGATCCCCCGCAAGCTGGTGGCGCCGGCCGCACCAGCTTCGCGCAGCGCGAGGATCAGCTGGTGGTGAAGCGGCTGGTCATCGGCGGTGCGGGCCTGCTCGCCCGAGTGGACCATCAGCTTCTGCCATATCCCCTGGCCAGAGGGGTCGGCGTCCAGGAGCACTGGCGGCTCGGCCAGGCGCTGGCCGTCTCGCTTGCACACGCGAACCCGCTCCAGCGTGACGAGCGGCCGCTCAAGTTGCTCGCCCAATGCGGGCAGCGCCTCGACGACCTGGTCCCGCTCCCCGACGGCGATGATCATCACGGGGACGCGGGCATTGGCCGCGAAGAAACGCGCGCGCTGCCGCACGCCATACGCGGTGCCGTCGACGCCCAGCAGCACGGTCGCCCCGACCAGCCCGTGGCGCCAGAGCAGATCCACCACCGCCTCGTAGGCGGGGCGGCCACCAGACTGCTCGTGCCGTCCCACGTATACGGTCAACTTGATCGCCTCCGGGCTGGGCTCCGGCAGGCCGGCCGACCCGGTCGAAACCGCCCCGGTGAGCAACCGGGCGCGCTCGAGCGTGACCAGACCTTCGAACACCAGCCCTTGGACCTCGGCCAGAGCCCGGTCGATGCGTTCCCGCGTGTCGACGGCCACCGACACCAGCGGGAGATCCTCGGAGAGCGTGAGCAGGCGGTCGGTATGTAGGTGGTGCTTGATGCCAAAGCCCTCAGTGCCCCGCATGACCAGGCTGGTCTGCAGCTGATGCCGGGCGTAGATGTCGGTCAGTGCGTCGGCCAGAAACCGATCGTCGGCGCGGTCGTGCTCACCGAAGTAGGTCGTCAGTTTCAAGCAGTCCTGGTTCACAGCCACACTCCGAGGTGCCGTCCCACCCAAGCCGCCAGGACACCCAGAACCAGGCTGAGCACGAAGTTCAGGGCGGCCAGACGGAGCTGGCCGTCCTCACCTAGGCGATGACTCTCCAGCGCCCAGGTGCTGAACGTGGTGAAGGCTCCGAGGAGGCCCGTACCGAGCAGCCGATACAGCGTGGTGGAGACGGTCAGGCCGACCAGGAGCCCCAGCAACAGCGACCCCAGCAGGTTCACGGCCAGTGTCCCGTAGGGGAAGCCGCTGGCGGATTCGGCGACCGCGCCGTCGAGCAGGAGCCGGGCCACCGCGCCCGTCCCGCCGAGCAGGGCGATGCCGACCACCACCGGCAAGCTCATGACGTGAGCCTCGCTCGCCGTACCAGGTTGGTGGCCAGCGCCACGGCCAGGAAGCCCGCAACGATGCTGGCCGCCGCGTACCCGAACGCCAACCCGACGCGGCCTGTGTCGAGCATGCCCAGCAGCTCGACCATCATGGTGGAGAACGTGGTCAGGGCACCGCACAGGCCGGTGCCCAGCAGCGGCCGGCGGTACGCGGACACCGGCAGGCGCTCCTGGAGCCGGGTGGTGAAGTAGCCCAGCGCAAATGCGCCCACGACGTTCACGGTGAACGTCGCCCACGGCCACCCGTCCGGTGCCAACGGGAGCGCCTGGACCAGCTCGGCTCGGGCCACAGCCCCCACGCAGCCTCCGGCAAAGATGGCCGCCAGCTCACGCGGGTCAAGCTGCATGGCGGGCCCTCACGAGGGCGGATGCGGTAGTCCGAGTAAGCCGTCGATCAGGTTGTGGACCACGGTCCGGACCTCGCCCTTCTCGTGCTCGGGGTCCTCGGCGCTGGCGATGCTCATGGCGGCCTCGTCGAGCGCACCGAGCATGATCGTGGCCAGGGGACGGATGGGCTGGGGCGTGAGCTGGTCCGCCTCGACCGCAGCGCTCAGAAGCTGCTCGGTCATGCCCAATCCGTAGCGCAGCGAGATCTCCCGGAAGCCGGCCCAGCCGAGGACGCTTGGGGCGTCGAGCAGCACCAGCTGCCGGACCTCAGGCTCGCTGGCGATATCCAGCCAGGCGTCGGCGGCGGTGCGCAGTGCGTCGGCCGGCGTGCCCGGCTCGGCGGCGACCACCGCTGCGGTCAACCGCTCGATGACGTCGGCCTCGACCGCCTCGATCACGGCCAGAAACAGCTTGGTCTTGTCGGCGTACTGGTGATACATCGCGCCCCGCGTGACTCCGGCCGCCTCGGCGATCTCCGGAGTTGCGACAGCCGCGTATCCGCGCTCACCCCACAGCCGGCGAGCTGCAGTCAAGAGCGCCCGCTGGGTCGCCGCCGATCTTTCGGCTTGGGTTCGCGCCACTTACGGACAGTCTGTTGGTATGTTACGGGCAGTCTGCACGTAAACCACGCTCGGAGGATGTCATGCCTGTCGTCACGCTCAACTCGGGAACGATCCATTATGAGAATGCGGGGCCGGCCGATGGCCGCCCAGTGGTATTCGTCCACGGTTATTCCATGGGGTCATCGCTGTGGCGAGGGCTGAGCGAGCGGCTGGCCACCCGCGGGTTTGCCTGCGTTGCGCCGACCTGGCCCTTGGGTGCCCATTCCGAACCGATGCGCGCAGACGCCGACTTGACCATGGAGGGGATTGCCGCCACGGTCGGCGAGCTGCTCGACGCGCTCGCGCTCGAAGACGTCGTGCTGGTGGGCAACGACACCGGCGGCGCGATCTCCCAGATCGTGGCCGGGCGCACGCCGGAGCGGTTGGGGGCGCTGGTGCTGACCAGCTGCGACGCGTTCGAGCACTTCCCGCCCCCGATCCTCAAGCCCCTCATCGCCGCAGCCAAGCTGGGGCCGGCATTTGACGCCGCAATCCAACCGTTGCGTACCCGGTTCGGGCGTAAGCAGGGTTTCGGTGCGCTCGCCCATGCCGACATCGACCGGCTCGTGGCGGAGTGGGTCGAGCCCGCGCTGAGCGATCGCCGGGTCAGGCGCGACCTGCGGCGCTTTACCGCGTCGACGGAGCAGAGGGCGACGGTCGAGGCCGCGGAGCGCCTGCCGCAATTCACCAAGCCCGCGCTGATCGCCTGGTCAGCCGACGACGCCTTCTTCCCGCGGGAAGATGGTCGTCGGCTGGCGAGCATCCTGCCCGACGCGCGCCTGGAGGTGATCCAGGAGTCACGCACGTTCTCGATGATCGACCAACCCGACCGGCTGGCCGAGCTGATCGCCGATTTCGCCGGTGCCGGCGCGGTCGGCCGCGCCGCCTGACCGGCTCGGTCACCACGCGACAGCGATCACCTGCGCGGAAGGGGGTTGGAAAGCGAAACCTGGAGGTTGCGTATAGTGGGTCGATGGAACCCGAGGGTCGGCTCCGCGCGCTCTACGCAGCGTTCAACGCTCGCGACATGGAGACGGCGCTCGCAGGCACGGCCGAAGACGTCGACTGGCCCAATGGCTGGGAAGGCGGGCGCGAACGCGGACGCGATGCAGTTCGCGCTTACTGGTCACGGCAGTGGGGTGAGATCGATCCGCACGTCCAACCGCTCTCGATCACCACGCGGTCGGATGGACGCGTGGCAGTCGAGGTCCATCAGGTGGTGCGCGACCTCCGCGGCGATGCGCTCAGCGACGGACGGGTCATACACGTGTACCGGCTGCGCGACGGTCTCGTAACGCGAATGGACATCGAGGACCCCGGCTAGCGCCGAGGTCGGGTACGCTTCGGAAATCGCAGCAGATGTCATCCGCTATGACGATCCAGTCGCGCGCCGGATCGCGGCGCTCAACGAGACGCCAGAGATTCAGGCGCAGCGCCGCCGAGTTATCGAACTGATCGCGCCGCAGCCTGGTGAGGGGCTCCTCGACGTCGGATGCGGCACTGGACATCTAGCCCGGGAACTGGCGCCTCTGGTGGCTGAAGGTGGCCAGGTTCACGGCGCCGACATCAGTGAGCAGATGCTGAAGCTGGCGCGCGCGGCTGGCGTCGACGCGCGTCTTGTGATCGGCACGTCGCTGCCATTCGGGGACGGCCAGTTCGATGCGGCCGTGGCCACACAGGTCTACGAGTTTGTCGAGGACCTTGCAGGCGCGCTTGGGGAGCTCTATCGAGTATTGAGACCGGGTGGACGGGTGGTCATCCTCGACACGGATTGGGACTCGATCGTCTGGCACTCCCGCGACCCCGAGCGGATGCGGCGGGTTCTTGATGGCTGGCGGGCCCGTACTGCCAACCCCTATCTGCCACGCACGCTGGCGCGGGAACTTCAGAACGCCGGTTTCGAGGTAACCGGTTGCGAAGCGTTAGCGATCCTGGACCGGCGCGGCGAGGAGGGGTCATACAGCGCCCGGCAGATCGATCACCTGGGCGCGAGCGCCTCCGGAGTCAGCGAGGCCGATATCGCCGAGTGGGCGGCGGATCTTCGCGCGCTCGCCCGCTCAGGCGATTACTTCTTCTCGCTTAACCGCTACCTGTTCCTGGCTCGCAAACCGGCCTCTGAGTAAGCCCGTTGCGGTCGCTTGATGCAGCCCCGACCCAAAGTCGTGACATTTGTGTCTTGTTCTGTTGCCGGCGGGGGATCTAGCGTGCCGGTTCTGTCCGGGCGTGTGCCTACCGTCAACGGCCAACGCATGAACAAGGAGTCCGATCGAAGATGAGCGACCAGGAGAAAGCGGTGCTTAACGGCAAGGCACCCGACGCCAAGCGCCAGGCGGCGCTTCAGGGCGCACTGAGCCAGATTGAGAAGCAGTTCGGCAAGGGCACCGTTATGCGCATGGGCGATCCCGGAGCCCGGGTGGCCGTGGACGCCATCCCCACCGGCGCGCTCTCGCTAGATGTCGCGCTGGGCATCGGCGGCGTCCCGCGGGGACGGGTGGTCGAGGTGTTCGGCCCCGAGTCCTCCGGTAAGACCACGCTCGTCTACCACATGATCGCCGAGGCCCAGAAGCTGGGCGGGGTGTGCGCGTTCGTGGATGCCGAGCACGCGATGGATCCGCTGTACGCCCAGCAGATCGGGGTCGACATCGACGAGATGCTGGTGTCTCAGCCCGACTACGGGGAGCAGGCGCTGGAGATCGTGGACATGCTGATCCGCTCCGGGGCGGTGGACCTGATCGCGGTCGACTCGGTGGCCGCGCTGACGCCCCGGGCCGAGCTCGAGGGGCAGATGGGTGACCAGACAGTCGGACTCCAGGCCCGGATGATGTCCCAGGCCATGCGCAAGCTGGCCGGCACGCTGAACCGCACCCAGACCCTGTGCGTGTTCACCAATCAGATCCGGGAGAAGGTCGGCGTAATGTTTGGTTCTCCGGAGACGCAGCCAGGCGGCAGGGCGCTCAAGTTCTATTCCTCGGTGCGCCTGGACATCCGGCGGATCGAGACGCTGAAGGACGGCACCGAGGCCGTGGGCAACCGGGTCCGGGTCAAGGTGGTCAAGAACAAGGTGGCGGCCCCGTTCAAGCAGGCCGAGTTCGACATCGAATTCGGCCAGGGGATCTCGAGCTCCGGATGCCTGATCGACTACGGGATCGAGCACAACTTCATCACCAAATCCGGCTCGTTCTTCTCCTATGGGGACGAGCGGCTGGGGCAGGGGCGCGGCAACGCCAAGGCGTTCCTTGACGAGCATCCCGACGTGGCCAAGGAGATCGAGGGCAAGATCTACGCTGCCCTGGGTATCGACCGCAATCTGGTCAAGCCGATCGAAGGTCGCCAGGAGGCGTCGGTGTCGCCGGCCGAACCGGTGCTCGCCGATCGCGCGGCCTGAGCGGCCAACCCGGCCCGTGAGCGCCGAGCGGGGGCTGGAGCTCGCCTATCGCTATCTGAGCCGCCGGGAACGGACGGTGGCCGAGACCCGTGAGCACCTGGCGTCCCGCGATGTCGACGGCCCCACCGCCGACCAGGTCATCGCCATGCTGGCCGGGCAGGGGTATCTCGACGACCGGCGGTTTGCCCGGCTGTTCGTCCAGGACAAGCGCGAGCTCGAGCAGTGGGGCGATGAGCGGATCCGACGGGGGCTCGAATCCCGGGGCGTCGATCGCGACCTGGCCGAGGATGCGATCGGCGAGAACGGCGGCTATCACAGGGAGCTGGAGCGCGCCGTGGCCCTGCTGCGCCGGCGGGTGCCCAACCCGGAACCGGATCGCCGAGGACGCGAGCGCGCCCTGGGTTTGCTGCTGCGCCGCGGGTACGACTATGAGCTGGCCGACGCGGCGCTCCGGGAGCATCTGAGCAAGTAGCCTCAGGTAGCCAGCGACCAAAGGAGGCAGACATGCGACGGACATGGCTCTGGGGGATCTGCACGGCAGTGGCTGCAGTGGTGGCACTGGCCGGAGCAGCTGTGGCCATCGCTGCGGCGACTGGGGTCTACAAGGGAAAGACCGCGCAGAAGCAGGCGGTCAGCTTGAAGCTGTCTGCTGGGCAGGTGACAAGCTTCAAGATCGTGCTCCTGGACAAGTGCCCGGACGGCCACATTCTCAGGGTCACCGGCCGCTATCCCCCGATGACGGTCAGCAACGGAAGGTTCGGCGGGGCGTTCGTTCCGGTGGGCGGAGCCAAGGGAGAGAGGGCCACGCTGAGCGGGACCGTCGGTGCCACCAAGGTCACAGGGAGCCTCAAGGACGCCAGCCTGAGCCACAAGGAAGGCAGGATCTGCCATGGCACCACGAAGTTCAGCGCCAAGCACCGCTAGGGCTTAGCGCGGCCTGCAGCGCGACAGCCACGGTTTGCGTCTGGCCCGTCCCAGTACTACGATCCAGTCAGCGAACGAATGGCCCAACGGGCCGAAAAACACCAGGAAATACCCCGACTTTGATTCTTAAGCCAACGTGACGGCGATCTCGACCGCGCCACCTCAGCGCCCTCGAACTTCCGCTTCAAGCAGCGTCTAAACAGCGCCGCTGGGCGCGAGGCTGCCTTGCCGGCATCCGTCTGTCCGTCCCCGACGGGCCACTCGGTCGCTCCCAAAACTTCAAGAAGAAGCACCCTCGGGCCGTCGCCCGAGGGAGGAGAGGATCGACATGGAAATCATCGGTGCCGCAGCCCTGATCGCGGTGGGAATCGTGATCGCGGCGATTCTGTATGGACGACTGCATCGCGGCGACGACAGCGCGGCCACCGTCGGGGAAGCAGAACCAGCCGACCGGGAGATGGCGGAGCGCAGCGCCGGGCTGGCTCGGCGCGAGGATTCGCTAGCTCGCCGGGAAGCCGCGCTGGCCCAGGAGCTGGAGAGCGTGGGGGAGACCCGCCAGCGGCTCGAGCGTGCGCTGGAGGAGGCCTCGGGAATGTCGGCCAGCCGGGCCAAACAGCTGCTGCTGCAGGAGGTCGAGGAGCAGGCCCGCCACGACGCGGCGCGACGCATCCGACAGATAGAGGAGGAGACCAAGCGAGAGGCCGAGCGGCGAGTGCGCAACATCCTCTCGGTCTGCATGCAGCGACTGGCCGCCGGGCACGCAGCCGAGACCACGGTGTCAGTGGTCCATCTGACCAGTGACGACATGAAGGGCCGCATCATCGGCCGCGAGGGGCGCAACATCCGGGCCCTGGAGAACCTCACCGGCGTCGACTTCATCATCGACGATACGCCGGGGGCGGTCGTGCTGTCTGGGTTCGACGGGGTCCGCCGGGAGATCGCGCGAATAACGCTGGAGAAGCTGCTGCAAGACGGGCGGATCCATCCGGCCCGGATCGAGGAGACCTATTACCAGGCCAAGTCCGAGCTGGAGTCTCACATCGCCCAGGCCGGCGAGCAGGCGGTGCTCGACGCCGACGTCCAGGGCCTGAACGGGGAGCTGGTCAAGGTGCTCGGGCGTCTGAAGTTCCGCACCAGCTATGGCCAGAACGTCCTGGCCCACTCGGTTGAGGTGGCCTGCCTGGCCGGGATGATGGCCGACGAGATCGGCGCCAGCCCCAAGACGGCCCGCCGGGCCGCACTGCTGCACGATGTCGGCAAGGCGGTCTCGCACGAGATCGAAGGGCCGCACGCCCTGGTCGGGGGTGACTTAGCTCGCAAGCACGGCGAGGCTGAAGCGGTCGCCCATGCCATGGAGGCCCATCACAACGAGGTCGAGCCGCAGACCATCGAGGCGGTAATCGTGCAGGCCGCCGACGCTCTGTCCGGCGCTCGTCCCGGCGCCCGGGGAGAGTCGCTCGAGCAGTACGTCAAACGCCTGCGCAACCTGGAGCAGATCGCCATGCGACACGAGGGGGTCGACAAGGTCTACGCCATGCAGGCGGGGCGCGAGATCCGGGTCATGGTGGCCCCCACGGCGATCGACGACGACGCGGCAACGCTGCTGTCCCACGACATCGCCCGAGAGATCGAGAAGGAGCTGGAGTACCCCGGCCAGATCAAGGTCACCGTGATCCGCGAGTCCCGCGCGGTCGAGTACGCCCGCTGAGACGGGGCGGTACGCCCAGCGGATCCGATGCGTCGGCTCCGCCGGGACGGGAGTATGAAATATGGCTGATTTTTGGGCGGGATTGAGGGCAGCCAGGGGTTCGGAGGCGGCCTCCATGGGTAAGAATGGCACCGCGGGTCGCCCTCAGCGGGAGTTCGGCGGCCATGGCCCGCTGGCTGCCTGAAAGGGGTACCGGAGTGCGAAACCAAGGTATGCCGGCGAGCGCGTCGAAGTTCGCCAAGCGTCTGTTGATCCTGTCGATGGCGGCGAGCGCCGCCAGCCTGATGTCCGTGGCTGGCGCGTCAGCGCTCAGCGCACACGGCCAGCTGCTCAAGCTGGCCCACCTGCGGGCCAACACCAACAGCAGCAGCAACTGGTTCGGCTACCAGCAGGGCACTCTGGAGCAGGGCAGCAAGCTGTTCAACTCCGTCACCGGCGACTGGACGGTGCCCACCGCCAGCCAGCACACGGCGGGCCAGGCCGAGAACTCCTCGGACTGGATCGGGATCGGCGGCGGGTGCGTGGACGCGGGGTGCACGGCCACCGACAACACGCTGATCCAGACGGGTACCGAGCAGGACGTGAGCGCCACCGGCGCGGGTTCCTACTCGGCCTGGTGGGAGCTTGTCCCCGCCCCGTCGGTGAGCATCAGCAACTTCACGGTCTCGCCGGGGGATCACATGCACGCCTCGGTGGCCGAGACTGTGGCGAACTCCAACCTGTGGGTGATCACGATCAAGGATGTGACTCGCAACGAGAGCTTCTCCACCACCGTGCCCTACAGCTCCACCCACGCCACGGCGGAGTGGATCGAGGAGACGCCGTTGCTCATCGGCACCAACGCCGGGTTCGCCGCACTTCCGAACCTGACGACACCCGCGTTCGATCTGTCCACCACCAACGGTGCGCCTGCGAACCTCAAGGCATCCGAGCAGATGCAGCTGATCGACTCGAACAACAACGTCATCGGCTCACCGTCGGCGCCGGATCCGGACGCCGACGGGTTCAACGCCTGCACGTGGGCGGGCACGTGCGTCGCGCCTTCAAGTAGCTGATCGGGGCTTGGCGAGTCACCGCACGTGCCGGAGGCACGTGCGGTGACCGCCCGACCCCGCGCCGCGGGTACGCAAAGCCGGGCACCTGAGCGCCCCTCCTGAGGCGCCCCGACGGCGCCCAGGGGCTCGCTAGGCTTGCTCGCGATGCAGGCGGCCAGGCTGTACCACCTGACGACGTTCGGCTGTCAGATGAACGAGCACGACTCCGAGCGGATGAAGGGCATGCTCGAGTCGCTCGGCTACCACGAGGCCAAGCATCAGGGCGATGCCGACCTGATCCTGTTCAACACCTGCTCGATCCGGGAGAAGGCCGACGAGCGGTTTCTGTCCCACCTCGGCGAGGCCAAACGCCTCAAGGCCGAGCGCCGGGATGTGGTGGTCGGGGTGGGGGGATGCTGGGCCCAGTCGGTCAAGGAGGAGGTATTCGCCCGGTTTCCGTTCGTGGACGTGGCGTTCGGCCCCGGCCAGGTGCACAAGCTGGCCGAGTTCCTGACCAGCGACTCGCTCAGCGCGCAGGGGTTCTTCGAGTTCGAGGGCTTCACCGGCCGGCTGCCGGCCAAGCGCGAGCGCCCATTCCAAGGCTGGATGCAGGTCAGCGTGGGCTGCAACTGTGTGTGCTCCTACTGCATCGTGCCTTCCACTCGGGGCCGGGAGGTGAGCCGCCCGGCGCCCGAGCTCCTGGCGGAGGCCCGCGGACTGGCCGCCGACGGCGTGCGCGAGCTCACTCTGCTGGGGCAGAACGTCAACTCCTACGGGCGCGAGCTGCGGGGCGATGAGTGCGCCAGCTTTGCCGAGCTGCTGTCCCGGCTGGATGGCGTCGAGGGCATCGACCGGATCCGTTACACCAGCCCGCACCCCAAGGACATGCGAGAGGACGTGATCCGGGCCCACGCCGAGCTCGAGTCGGTGTGTGAGCACATCCACCTGCCGCTGCAGTCCGGTTCAAGCCCGGTGCTCAAGCGGATGCGCCGGACATACAGCCGTGAGCGCTACCTGGACCGGGTGGCTCTGATCCGTGAGCACGTTCCCGACTGTGGCCTGACCACCGACATCATCGTCGGGTTCCCGGGTGAGACCGAGGGAGACTTCGCGCAGACGCTGTCGCTGACCGAAGAAGTGGGCTACGACGGCGCGTTCACGTTCATCTATTCCCCCCGCCGCGGCACCGAGGCGGCCACGATGCCCGACCAGATCCCGCACGAGCTCAAGGTCGAGCGGATGCAGCAGCTGGTCGAGGTGGTCCAGCGCCGGGCCCATGAGCGGGCGCAGCGATTCGTCGGCCGGACGCTTGAGGTGCTGGTCGAGGGCCCGTCACGCACGGACGCGACGCGCCTGCGCGGCCGCACCCGGCACAACAAGGTGGTCAATTTCGACGGCGTGGCCGCACCGGGCGATCTGGTGGACGTCAGGATCACCGGCGCCACCAGCCAGACCCTGACCGGTGAAGCCTCGCTGGTGGCCGGCGCGCTGGCCGGGTAGCCGCACGCGCTAGGCGCCCGACTCCACCACGACGTGCTCCTCGCCGAACCACAGGCTGGACGCCGGGAGGTCGATGAACCGCCGCTCATCCTCCACCAGCTCGGCCGCGGCCTGTTGCCCGGCCTCGTCAGCCAGCACCGCCAGGAGGTCCTCGAAGCTGTCCCACCACAGCTGGGCGACGCCGTCGTAGGGCTCGATCTGAGTTCCGCGCCCCTCGGCCAAGGCGCCATCGAGGTCGCTGCCCATGGTGTGGGTCTGGACGTAGCGGCGGATCCGCAGCGTCTCGGCGTGGCGGGCCACCAACGGGGCGTGCTGCTCCCGCCAGTAGCGGCGAAACTCTCCGGGCTCGAGCTCAGGCAGGCGCCGGAGCACGAACGTCAGCTTGATCATGCGTTAGCTCCTCGAGTCGGTGTGGTCACTCGCGGGAGCTTTGCAGCTACGGGGCCGTCGGCACAATCACCGCTGGTGTGGCCCGGTCGGGCAACTCGGTGGTGTCGAAGCTCGTGTCCGTGAGCCGCTGCACATCGCTGACAGGTGGTCGGCTCAGCCCACCGACGATGGCTGCAGCGCGCCGGTGGGGCTGCGTTGTGAGTCCGCCGGGGCGGCTGAGGCGTCGTGGTACTGGCCGCCGCGCAGCAGCGAGGCCAGCGCCGCGATCAGACAGGCCACGATGGAGAACACGAACGTCTCGTGCAGCCCAGTGCGGAACGGCCCCGTGATCAGATGCGGGAAGAACGACCGCCCGGCCAGCAGAGCGTGGTTGTGGGCGCTCAGCGCGGCCAGAGCGTGCGCTCCCACCAGGTGCTGGATCGGGTTGTAGCCGAGGAAGGCCGCGAACAGCACCGAGATCGGGGGCAGATGCGCGGCCTGCGAGGCGGCCGCGGCCGGGATGCCGTGGGCCCGCAGCCCGGCATCCAGGACGTGGGGGAGGGTGGACGCCAAGCCGGCCACCATCAGCGTGAAGAAGATGCCGATCGACACCACCTGGGCCGAGTTCTGAAAGGTCTGGTTCATCCCGCCGCCGGCCCCGCGGTCCGCCGGCGGCAGGCTGTTCATGACTGCGGCCCGGTTGGGGGAAGCGAACAACCCCATCGAGATCCCGTTGAGTGCAAGCACGGCGGCGAACACGGGATAGGAGAAGTTGATGGGCAGCAGGATCAGCAGGCCAAAGCTGAGCGCGGCGCCGATCATGCCCCCGCTGGCGAATGATCGTGCCCCGAACCGGTCCGACAGGTAGCCGGACAGGGGGCCGCTGACCAGCATGCCCACGGTGAGCGGAAGCATGTAGATCCCGGCCCACAGCGGCGTGCTCACGAAGTCATAGCCGTGCTGAGGCAGCCAGATGCCCTGGAGCCAGATGATCAGCATGAACATCAGGCCGCCTCGGGCCACCGCCGACAGGAAGGTGGACAGCGTGCCGAACGTGAACGCGCGGATGCGGAATAGCGGCAGGCGGAACATGGGATCCCGAGCCCGACGCTCGATCACCAGAAATGCCGCCAGGAGCGCCACGCCGATCGCCAGCAGGGCCAGCGTGCGGGGAGCGGCCCAGCCGGTCGGGTGGCCGTTGGCCGGGCGAATGCCGTAGGTGACTGCCACCATCAGGCAGATCAAGCCCAACGCGAACGTCGCGTTGCCCAACCAGTCGATTCGCGCTCGGCGAGGCTGACTTAGCTCCTGGAGCTTCAGATAGGCCCACACGGTCCCGAACAGGCCCACGGGGACCGAGATCAGAAACACCAGGCGCCAGCTCACCGGGGCCAGCAGCCCGCCCAGCACCAGCCCGACGAACAGTCCGCTCACTCCGACGATGTTGTTGATGCCGAGCGCCATCCCACGCTGGTTCTGGGGAAAAGCGTCGGTGATAATCGCCGCGGCGTTGGCCATCAGGCAGGCGCCGCCGATCCCCTGCACGATCCGGAACACGATCAGGTAGTCCGCCCCGGCCGTACCCGTGAGCCAGTCGACGGACAGCACCAGCGAGGCGGCGGTGTAGATCACAAACCCGAGGTTGTAGATCCGCACTCGTCCGAACATGTCGCCGAGCCGCCCAAGGCTGACGATCAGCACGCTGCCCGCGATGATGTAGCCGAGGATCATCCACAGCAGGTAGAAGCTGTTGGCCGGCTGGAGCGGATCCAGGTGGATCCCGCGGAAGATGTCCGGCATAGCGATCAGCGTGATCGACGCGTCGAGCGTGGCCAGCAGCACGGCCAGCGTGCAATTCGAGAGGGCGATCCACTTGTAGCTATCCGGGCGCGGGGCGGTGGGGCGCGAACCGTTGCCAGCGAGGGAAGCCCGGGAAGCACGCATGGGCAGCATGTATCCGAGATGATATACAGGTAAACTTCGCAGTCTGCCTTCCTATGTCTCCGCGTCCTGTCACCGCTTCCGAAGCCGACGTCGGCCGGATGGCCAATCAGTTGCGGGTGGTCCTGGGGCAGCTGGTGCGGCGCCTCCGGGCCGAGCACCGGTTCCCGCTCATGCACGCGTCGGTGCTGGGACGCTTGGATCGCGAGGGACCCCTGAGCACGGTCGACCTGGCCAACGCCGAGCGGGTGCGCCCGCAATCCATGGGCCAGACGCTGGCCGAGCTCGAGGCTCAGGGGCTCATCGAGCGCCGCCCGGATCCGGAGGACGGGCGCCGCACGCTGCTGGAGCTGACACAGCCTGGCTGTGAGGTGCTGACCGAGGAGCGGCGCCGGCGTGACGGGTGGATGGCCCGCGCCATAGAGGCCGAGCTGGACGAGGAGGAGCGCCGGACCCTCGGCCAGGCGGTCGAGCTGCTGGAGCGCCTGAGCCGGGTCTAACGTCGGGGAGTAGCTTCACGTCCGTGCTCCGGCTCGTGACGATTCCCATCAGCCACTACTGCGAGAAGGCGCGCTGGGCCCTGGAGCGGGCCGGCCTCCATTACAGGGAGGAGCGGCACGTTCAGGGTATCCACCGGATTGCCGCCCGACGGGCCGGCGGCGCGAGCACGGTTCCCGTGCTCGTCACGCCCCACCAGGTGCTCGGCGAGTCGGAGGTGATTCTCGATTGGGTCGATCAGCGGACGCCCTCGGACCTGTGGTTGTTCGGCTCAGAGCCCGAGGAGCGCTCGGAGGTTCGGCGTCTGTGCCGCCGGTTTGATGCCGAGCTCGGGCCGAGGGGGAGGCGGCTGATGTACGTCCACATGCTCGCCCAGCGCGAGCTCGCCCTCGACTTCAACAATCAGGGGGTGCCGGGGTGGGAAGACCGCGCCCTCCGCTGGGGGTGGCCGTTGATGGCGCGCTTCGTCGAGCGCGAGCTCGACATACGTCCCGGCGTGGAGGTGGACGACGAAGCCGTGGTCTGGCGCGAGTTCGACTTCGTGGCCGACCGGCTCGATGGGTCCGGCCCGTACCTATGCGGCGAACGATTCGGTGCCGCCGATCTGACGTTCGCTGCGCTATCGGCCCCGATGGTCGTTCCCCCGAGTTACGGCGTCCGCTTGCCGCAGCCTGACATCCTGGCTCCGACCACCGCCGCGCTCGTCAACCGCGCCCGCGAGCACCCGGCGGGGCGATTCGCTCTCTCCATGTTCGCCGAGCATCGACACTCGGTGGTACGTTCGTAGGCCACCGTGGCTTCTCGCGGTTTGTGCTTCGCGGCGATTGAATATCGCCACCGCGCGAGGATTATGCGCGAATTGGCCACGTGCGCTTGACAGCTCCCGACATGATCTCGCCAGCGCGTCTGGCCGGCCGCGGGCATAACCACCGACGGCCGATAAGGCTCTGGGTGCTCTGCGCCACGATCGTGACTGTCGCGACGGCTTGCCCTGGGGGCGCCGCGCAAGCGGCGCTCCGTGTGCAGATCATCAACGACACCGGCAAACCCGACCAGCGGATCTTCGTGATGCTGAGCGGTGGCTCAAGCAGCGACGGCCGGATTGCCAACAACGTTCCGGTCAAGCTCAGCGAGCTGGCAACGCGGGGTTTCGTGCTGGACAGACTGCCCGGCGGTCGGATCATGTTCTCGTACGACTCCCCGGTGAACAATGCCGAGCCGCCCCGTGTGCCCGTGCGGTATGACAAGGTCGAGCTCAGCTATCCGGGAGTGGCCAACCTGACAGCGGTCGACTTCTTTGGGATCCGGTTCCGGCTGCAGACGCTCGACGGACGTGGTCAGGTCCGCGGCATGCTCGGCTATTCCGCGCCGACCGCGACGATAGTTCACTCGTTGGTGAGCATTCCGGGGGTGCGACGAGCGTTGGTGAAGACCACCGGCGGCCAGTTTGCCCGGGTTCTGTCGCCGCAGCTGAGCCCGAATAGTTATCCCAGCTTCAGGCCGTATGTTGGCTCAATGGTCGGCCGGCGGATTGTCGTGCGGGGCGCGTACTTCGGGATCCCGTTTCAGACCTTCGTTTACTCGGGCAGGTTCGACAATGCTGGCTCGATCGCTCTCCGCGGCACGATCACCTCGGGCAGCGGCCGGCCGGAGGAGGGGGAGACCCTTTCGGTAAACGGGGCCGTGCTGGCTCCGGCGATCTACACGGTCGACGGGCCATACCTGTGGGGCGGAGCCACGCATCACGTATCTGATAACGATGTCTATGCGGTCATCTACCGAGACCTGATCGCCGGATTTGCGTGGGGATACTGGGGCGGTCGCTATGGCAATGACACGCGCTCGTGGATCGGCAAGCCGCCATTCGCCGCCGCTCGCCGCGAGCACACCAGATACGCGACCTACAACCCGTACGCGGCCGTGATCTACAAGTACTCGAACGCCTACGG
>DASZGO010000024.1:0-9699 GCA_035938755.1 Solirubrobacteraceae bacterium
CTCACTTGCATTTCGGAGGCGGGGGGTCATGCCCTCGCGTCACGTAACCAAGCCCAGTGCGCGTGCTCGTCGCCACCGGCAGCCCGTTGCGCCAGTCGATCTCGAGCGACTCCTTGGTGCTGCGGAGCGCGGGCAGGTAAGCGACCGGCCGGAAGCTCTGGGCGCTGAGTACGTCTCCCGAATCACCTACGTAGACAAAGCATCCGCTGCGGCTGATCTGAATCCAACCATCCCCGGTCAATGAGTGAACAAGCCTGATGTCCGCGATCGGCCTCGGCCGCTGCAGCGGCACTCGGCTTACGTCGAACACGTGCACATAGCCGTTCGGGGAGTCGATCACCCACAGCTGCCGCTCGTTCGGAGTGATGGAGATCCCGTGACTCGGTGCCGAGAAGGCGAAGGTCGCCGAGTTCACCGAGAACCGGGGACCGAAGCCGATCGTGAAGAGGACGCGGCCGGTTCTGATGCTGCTCACCTGGAAGCCGAGCAAGCCAGTTGCGGTCGTATAGGCGATGGTTTCACGTCCGTTGATCGTGAGTGGCCTGACTCCCGCCTTGAGCGGCCCAATCCGCTTGACCACCCGATCCGTCGCGGTGCTCGCCACCTCAAGAAAGGGCCAGTTCCGGCCCCCGAGGTACACCCGCTGTCCACTCAGCCCGACGATTGTCTCGTGAGGCGACATACCTCCGTTGATCGATCCGATCACGTTCCCTGACCGCGCAGCGATCACGCTCCAGACACCATCGCGTGACCCCTCACCATCAGGCATGTAGATCCGAGTCCCGGATGGATCGATGGCCATACTGTCGATGCCCCGGGAGTAGGACCGGTTGTACACCACCGAACCAGCCAGGAGGTTGTACGCCAGCAACCGGCCAGTGGTGCCCGGCCCGCCGAACGCGCCATAGCTGACGTACAGCATGTGCGTGCGCGGACTCGCGGCGACGCCGCGAACGCCCTTGACTCCTGGCAGCCGCACCAGCCGCACAAGCCGATGGCCGTGGTCGATGTCATACACATACATCGCTCCATCCGGGAACACGTACTCGTAGTGGCGCGCCACCCCCGAGGACAGCGGTGCGGCCTGGGGACGCTGTGCCGTCACCCCGGCCGCCGTGACCGAGACGCGCGTCGCTGCGCTGAAACCGCGCGCGCCGGCCGCACACCCCGCGGCTACACAGACCACCCCAAGGGCCACCGCGATCACCGCCTTACGACGTAGCATCACTGCCCTCTGCCGTCGGCTGTGCACCCTCGAACGATCGTATCGAGATCGCCAGGGCCACAAACACGGATTAGCACCCCAGGACGGACGCGGCTGAGCGAAGGGCGGCGACCGGTTAGCCGTCGGTGGACTTGACCATCACCGGGGCGCTGTCCTTCCCGTCGATCTCGTAGTAGATGCCGGGGGAGGTCTGGAATTTTCCGCTGACGTTGTTGTGCAGATGCGAGCGGTTGAAAGTCAGCGCGCCCCAGCCAGTGTCCACGACGTCGAAGACGGCGCCGCCGCCCTCTCTGGCGCTGTTGTTATCCATCACAGTGCCGGCGATCAGCGCGTTGTCGTCCTTGCCGTCGAGGTAGATGGCGCCGCCGCTGCCGCCGCCCGGCGTCCCGCGTGAGGCCGGGTTGGCCCCCCAGCCGACGGCCTTGTTGTTCGTGAACTCGCTGTTGAGGATGTCCCACTGGACGCTGATGCTGCTCAGCGCCCCGCCGTTAGAGCAGCGGCCGCCGCGAAACGTGTCGTCGGTGATGTATACGGGACGGTTGTCGTACTGGGCCAGGGCGCGGATTGCGCCCCCGCCGAGATCCGGGCCGTAGGTGTAGCAGCGGTTATCGAGGAACTGCGAGTTGACCGCCCTGAATTGACCGCCCTCGACGTAGATGGCCCCCCCGCCGTCGACCCCGCCATACCAGCACTTCGGGATGTTGGCCGTGCAGGTTGCCTGACGTGCGCCGTTGTAGCCGCCCTGGAAGGTCATGTTCTGCACGACGATCCGCGGATACGGCTGGTTGACGCAGTCGTCGGTTGACCAGGTGCCTGCACACGTGTCCGAGTACAGGATCCGGCGCTTGCCGCCTCCACTCAGGCTGATCAAGCCGCCGCCGTCCAGCACGACCAAGCGCCGGGTCTTGATCACGCGGGCGGTCGTGGTCATCACGATCGTCACGGGGCTAGGCCCGCAGTTGAAGGTGATGATGCCGCCTGCGGCAACGTCGCGCACCACGGCGGCCGACGTGCAACTAGCCGGCCTTCCGTTGCCGATCACGTGGTCGGGATGCCCGGTATTGACCGCACGCCCGGCGGGCGGCACATAGAAGTGCCCCTTGGGGTTGCCGAAGCTGGGCACCACTGCTGCGGACGTGGTCCCGACCGCCGCGGTAGTGGCGTGCGGCGCGGGCGCCGCTGCGGCCGTCATCACACCGTCCCCGATGGTGAGCACGCCGACCAGCCCCGCAGCGCCGACCACAGCACCCAGCAAGGTCCCGAAACCGCCCACCCGCCGCATGGCACCCGATGCTAGTGCACCGTTTCACGATCACCGGAGCGCGTTGCCGGCTTGCGCTGGTCCGCGTCCGAGGATGCGAGACTAGATTCGTTGTGCCGCCTGATCCCGAAACGCTTGACAGCGAGACCCCTCGGACGTTGGACCGCAGCTCCGAGCCTGAGCGCACCACCTCCCGGGATGCGGCCGTCGGCAGCGTGCTGCTTGGAGCCGCCACCGGCCTCCGTAGCCAACTCGGCTTGGCCAGCCTGGTGGCGCGCTCAGACCCCTCTCTGCCTTCGATATTCCGGCGGCCTTGGACCAGATGGCTCTTGGCGGCGGCGGCCGCCAGCGAGCTCGTTGTCGACAAGCTGCCGGGTACGCCGAGCAGGCTCGCTCCGGCGGGGCTCACGGGCCGATTGGTCCTCGGGGCGCTGACCGGCGGCCTCTTCGCGCAGACGCGGCAGGCACGGTGGCTTCCGGCCGCTGCGATCGGAGCCTCCAGCGCGGCCGTAGCGGCCAAGGTGGGTCACGACGTGCGCGCCGTCGTCGCCAAACATGTGCCCGATCCGGCCGTCGCCGTCGTCGAGGATGCTCTCGCCTTCGGCCTGGCTGCTGCGGGCGCCTCACGCTCTGGAGCTACTCGATGAGCAACTGGCTGAACCGTTGCATCCAGCCGCGGTTCCGCGCGCCGCACGGAGCCCTCGTGGTCAGCTAGCTGTCGAATCGGGGTTCACGATCCGGCTGAGCCCATCCCATGCGAACGCGACTTGTTGCGCGACCACTTCCTCCCGGGTCAGGTCCGGGTTCTCTCGCCACCACTTCGCCACCTGCTCCGCCGATCCGGAGATGGCGTGGGCGTAGGCCTCACGCGTCTGCTCGTCGGCGTGTGGGGCGATGACCGCGATCAGCTGTGCGATCTGCACCACGGTGGCGAATCTCAAGCGCGTGATCTCCCTGGCCCCTGGCCCGCTCAGCTCGGCTCCCCCGAACAGAACCGCCCAGCGCTGGCCGCGCCGCTCCACGAACTCGAAGTAGGCGTTCGTCCCCAACTCGACCATCTCCCTCGCGCCCCGGGCGCCCGTCGTGGCCTCGAGGATCATCTGCTCCAACTCCTCGCGCGCGCGGCGCAAGCAAGCGAGGTACAGGCTCTCCTTATCCTTGAAGTGCGCGTACACGATCGGGCGTGAGACGCCGGCCAGCCGGGCGATCTCCTCGATCGACAGGCCGTCGTATCCATGTTCGGCCAGCTGCTCCTCGGCCAGGTCGAGCAGCTGACGCTCCCGGACCGCCCGAGGCACCCTGCCGTGGCGATACCCGTCGACCCGTGGTGCGGGCCGGTCCTCCTCGCCGAGAGCTTCTTGGTCCAGCTGGGGCGTGGGCGGTGCTGGATCGGGCTCCGGGCCCAGTGGCTCCGGATCGCTCCCGACCAGTTTCAGACGCGGACGGTTGTCAGGGTCAGCCATTTTTCAACCTTCGGCTGAAAAACGGCCCGTTACAGGCCGTAAAGCTACGCCGTGTCAAGTCGGGAGGCGGCATGGGATCCTCAAGCGTAGAGCCACGGCGACGCGACCGCTCCGGGCCATCACGCGGAGCGCCTGAGCGGCAGGGGCTAACCGCTCAGCTCGAGGCTGAGCGCGGAGGCTCCGGCCGGCGAACGCCGGATGGTGTAGGTCCCGCCGGCCAGTTGCGGCAGCTCCGCCGGGAGTGGCGTGAGGTGTGGCGTGTCGGACGTCGACAGGGTGAGACGGAGACTGTTCCCCTTAGCGATTGTGGCCAGCGTGGGAAAGATCTCGATCTGGTACTCGGTCACCGCGCCGGGTGTGACCGGTCGGGCCGAGGCCTTCGTGTATGGGTGGTAGGGCAGCAGGGTCACGCCATGGGCCGTCCAGGAGCGTTTCTGATCGACCGCCCGCAGCGACCCCAGCAGGGCGCCTTCGGTGAGCGGATATGAGCTTCCGCTGGGGGTCACATCTTCAAGCGATGCGACCAGCTCTGTCTCGGGCGTGGTCGAGCTGGCGTAGATCGTCGCGGTGACCGGACCGGCAATGGCTTGGGGTCGGGTGAACGGCGCCGAGGTGTAGCTGATCGTCCACGGCCCGGACTGGGAGGCCTGGTTGTCGTCTGCGCAGGGAGCCATCAGGCCCGCCGAGTGGGCGGGGATGGAGATGCCACCCATCGACCACTGGTCCACCGGCCGCCCGCAGGGGGAGCCGCTGGAGCTCCACGTGATGCTGTCGGTTGCGGCACCGCGGGGCGGCCGGCTCCGGGTCAGGGTGTTGCCGGCCCCCAGGTAGAGCCGGGCGGGCGTGGCGCGGGTGAACGGGTATGTCGTCGTTTCGTCGAAGCGGCCCGTGCCCAGGTCGTAGTAGTGAAGCGGCGTCGGAGTTCGGTCCATACCGGTGCGCCGGCGCTTGAGCCAGGTGTCGAACCATTCCAGCTCGAGTGGGTCCACGTTGACGCTGGAACCGTTGAGGTGCTCCCACGGCCCCACGATCAGCTGGTAGCGCCCGGTCGTGCGCTGATGGGGAACCATGGGCGCGGTGGGGCTGCGGTGAGCCCAGGCGTTCTGAAGCTCGGCGTAGTTGACCGGCTCACCGCGCTGGAAGATGTCGAACTCACCGCCGACCAGGTAGGCGGGGATGCGGTTGGCCGCGATCCGTCCGATCACGTTCTGTGGGTTCCGGGCCTGCCAGTACGACTGGTCGTACGCCTCGTCGCCGCCGCTCAGGATGGCCGCCGTCTGGGCAGCGTGATAACTGGCCAGTCCGTTGGCGTGATCGGACTCGATAGAGGCGAGGTCGGAGAGCAGGCTCGGGTCGCTGAGCGTGTCGGTGAGCGGGTTGCTGGTGTTGGTGCCCGCGGTCAAACCCAGGTAGGCCTCGTCGAACTCGAAATCGACCAACCCGCCCATGAACGAGGTATCCCGATAGGCGTCGTTGGCGCTGACGATGGGAAAGATGGCCTTGAGGGGCGAGCGCGGACCGACCGCGCCCGCCAGCAGCATCTGGTCGATCGCCAGATAGGACGGTCCGTACGTGCCGACCCGACCGTTGGAGTGCGGCAGATGCGCCGCCCAGTTCAGGACCCGAATCGCGTCCTGCTGCTGGACGGGGTCGAACAGCCCCCAGCTGCCGTTCGAATCGCCGGTGCCTCGCACGTCCTCGACGATCTCGATGTATCCGCGCTGGGCCAGGTAGTTGTCAGCGCCGCCGGTCGCGGCACCGCCTGAGGCCGAGGCCGCGGAGCCCGGGGTGCTCGAACCGCCCTGGCCCTTGCCATACGGGGTCATGGTCAGCAACACAGGGAACGGACCCGGAGCTGGCTGGCCTGAGGCCAGGGTCGGGTAGATCTCATTGACCCGGATCGTGGTTCCGCCCGCCCCGGGGAGGGCGATGTCGTTGACCGAGGCCGTTCCGTAGATCGCCTTCCCCGGCTTCCAGCGACTGCCCCGGGCCGTGCTGGCCGTGACCACGCCCGACGGGAGTTCAGGGGTGAGCCCGACCAGGCTCGACGGAGCCGATTCCACCGCCGGCGACCCGGGTGGGGGCGACGCGGTGGCCGCTCCCGCCGAAGCGGCCAGGGTCAGGCCGCAGCCCAAGAGGGCCGCCGCACAGCAGGCGATTCGCGCGCGCATCAAGTAAGTAACGATGATCGAGGGCAGAACCGCCATCAGCGGCCCGCGCGCAGCGCCAGCTCCAGCGCGAATCTGGCGTCGGGATCATCAAGCGCGCTACCGAACGCCTCGCGCAGGCGCCGCAGCCGGTAGCCGACCGTCTGGGGATGAACGCCCAGTTCCGTCGCCACGACGGCTTGGGCTCCGCGGTGGCGCAGCCAGGCCAGGAGGGTCGCCTCGAGCCGGGCCCGGCTGGCCTCGGTCTCTCCGTCCAGCGCCGCGAGCGCCCGCTCCCGCAGCGCGGCCACGATGTCCGGCGATGATTCGAACACCAGCTGTGCCAGCTCACTCTCGGCTTCGCTGACCGTCCCGGGAGACGCCCGATGGCTAGCCAGCTCGGCCCAGCGCCAGGAGCGAGCGGCCTCGGCCAGCGGCACGGTCGGACCCAGGCCCACGGCGACCCCGTACCGGCGCGCGGCGGCGGTCAGCTCCGCGCTCAGCCGCGCGGGCTCGGGGACCGCCAGGTAGCCGTGGATCTCGTCCGCGGCGTGGAGCACATCGCCGCTCAACCGCCGAGCCACGCGGGCCGCGGCGTCGGGCGTCACCGCGACCATGGTCACCTGGCGGGGGAGTCTCCAGCCAGCACCCGCCCCAGCCTCCTCAATCGCCGCGGGTGGGTGGGGCGGATGCGCGAGCAACAGCCGCAGCAGCTCCTCACGACGTCGCTGAAGGCTGCCCGCCTCGGCTGCCTGGGCGTCGGCGTAGCCCTCGACCGACTCGGCCGCAAGCTGGTCGATGTAGGCGAAGATCGCCTCGGCCAGGTCGTGCTGAGCTTCCACTGGCGCGCCGGACTCTTCGGCCAGCCGGCTGAGCCGCCGCCAGGCTACGCGGGCGCCCACCCGATATGCAGCCTGGAGCGCATCGAGGCTTCGCCCCGACCGGTACTCACCGCGGCCCAGCGCGTGGTAGATCCGCCCGACGTCCGTCTCCCGCCGGGTGCCTTCGGCCAGGAATCGGCCGAGCGCCTGCCCGACACCGGTGAGGATTCCACGGCCGAACTCGCCCCGCAGCGGCCCGGCGTACTCGGGCACCTCGCGCTGGATGGCGGCCACCATCTCGCGAGCGAGCTCCGGCAGCGCCGGCTCGATCGCCGCTGCCACCCCGGGATCCAAAACAGGTCTTATGTCAGCAGCATAAGAAATCTACCCGCCCCTGATCAAGTCCGGCCAAGAACTGCCAGCTTTTGTCATCTAGCGTTGAGGCCATGACACGACTCGAGAGAAACGTCAACCTAACTGCGGTGTTGCTGCCTCCCCTGGGCATCGCCGTCGCCGTGCCGCTGCTGTGGGGCCACCTACTGGGTCCCAGCGACGTCGTGGTCGCGGCGGTCATGTACGTGATCACGGGCTTCGGGATCACCATCGGGTACCACCGGTTGCTCACCCACCGTGCGTTCGCCACCCACACAGTGCTGGAGCGCGGCCTGGCTCTGGCGGGAGCGCTGGCAGTGCAGGGCTCACCATCAGACTGGGTGGCCGACCATCGCAAGCACCACGCACACACCGACGAGGACGGTGATCCCCACAGCCCCCATGCGGGCCATGGCGCCGGGATTGGCGGCGCAGTCCGCGGACTCTGGCACGCCCACGTGGCCTGGCTGTGGAGAACCCAGGGAGCCGCCCACACCAGGCAATACGCGCCTGAACTGTTTGAAGACGGGTTCATGCGAGCCCTCCATCGCCGCTATTACGTGGTCGTCCTGGCCACGTTCGGCCTGCCTGCCCTGCTGGGATTTGCGCTGACCGGCACCTTGCGGGGTGCGCTGACGGCATTGCTATGGGGCGGCGCGGTGCGGCTGTTCGTCCTCCATCACATGACGTGGTCGGTCAATAGCGTGTGCCACTTCTTCGGGCGGCGGCGCTTCGCGCTGGATGACCACTCGACCAACGTGTTGTGGCTCGCCCTGCCCTCACTGGGCGAGGCCTGGCATCACAACCACCACGCGTTCGCGCGGTCGGCCTTCCACGGGCTGCGGGGCTGGGAGGCGGCGCTCGACCCAACCGGCTGGATGATCCGGGCCATGCGCCGGACCGGGCTGGCCTGGAATGTCGTCCAGATCAGCCCCGAACGCCAGGCCGAGCGGCTGGTGCCTGCGCCCGGCAGCCCGGCTACCGCCGGACCCGGTCGCGTGAGGGCCCGGGGGCCGGCCAACCAACGGCCAACCCCCGAGCCGGCACGAAGCCGCGGCTAGGGAACGGTCGGGACCTGCCCGGCGTTCTCCTGCGCCTCACGCTGGGCGCTCTCGGTCTTCTCGTGCGTCGGGTTCTCGTTGGGCACGAACTTGCCGCCCCTGGGCGGGCCGGCACCTAGGCCGCCCCCCTGCGGGCCGGCGCCCGGACCGCCCGGGGGCGGTGCCGAGTTGTTGGTGGTCGTTGGTGTGGTCGCGGCACTACTGGTGGCCGCGTTGATCACGGTGGCGCCCAGTGCGCCACCGGCCATCGACCCGGCAACGAGTACAGCTAATACGCCGCGTCGCATGCTCGTCATGTGACTGCTCCCTTCGGTAGTTGACGACCGACGACGCAGGTTCGAGGCCGGGTCACAGAACCGCGTGTCAATGAGCTAAGACGCGTATATGATCCGGCGCGTGAGCTCGCTGGCTGGGGGACAGGTGGGCGGCCCGGACAGCGACTTCGTGGTGGTCGAGTGGTCCGACGCCGGCGAATCTGAGTGGGAGTGGATCGCGCCGCTGCACGTCCACCACGGCGACGACGAGGCGTGGTACGTGCTCGAGGGGAGCCTGCGGTTCCGGATCGGCGAGGAGATCCTCGAGGTCGGCCCCGGGGGTGCCGTGCTGGCGCCCAAGGGAACCCCTCACGCCTACGGCAACGCCCGGCGTGGTGAGCCGGCCCGCTACCTGCTGGTGATGACCCCCAGGATCCGCGCGCTGGTCGAGGCCCTACACCAGCCCGGCGCGTCAGACTACCCGGCGATCTTTCGAGCCCACGATTCAGAGCTGCTGACCGGTTAGCCGGTCCGCCGGCTCTGGATGTTGTAGATCACTCGTTGACCGTGAACGCTCGTGATCAGCAGGTACGCCGTGTACTGGCCATCCGGGCCGGTGAAGTGACACTGGAACCGACCCCCTACCTTGGCCGGGACACCTGAGGGACAGCTCACATCGGTGGGCCGAAACCCCGACCGCTCGTAGACGGCCCTCGACACCGTCTGCGCCGTCGGCCTGGACAGGATCACCGATCCGCCGCAGGCCCCCACGAGCAGGGGAAGGAGGCAGACGATGAGTTTGGAGCCCCGGCGCACCTCAGGGGGCGAGTCTACGACAGGGCCGCGCGTTCGGACTCGGTCAGCGCGCGCTTGCCGCGGCTCTGGGCATCCCAGGCCACCATCACCGTCTCACCGGACGCGGCCACCGTCCCGTCGGGCAGCCTGATGTCGTGGCGCAGCCGGAAGCTGGAGGTGCCAACGTGGGACACGCTGACCACGATCTCCACCTGGCCGTGGTCCTTGCGCACCTCGGTGTGGTAGTCGAGGTCGACGTGGGCCAGGACGTAGGTCCCGGGCACGTTGTCGCTGCCGGCC
>DASZGO010000025.1:0-22250 GCA_035938755.1 Solirubrobacteraceae bacterium
GGGCTGAGTGGCGGACCCTCGATCCGACGGGCCAGGCCGTGCTGCTTTACCTCCTTGCGCACGAAGAACGCCTTAACCAGAGCGCCGCCGGCCAGGGCGGCACACGCGATCGGATCGGCACCCATAGTCATCCCGCCCACCGCCGTGGCGTTCCACGCCCGGGCCTGCTCGGCCACCAGCTCGGACAGCGCGGCGAAGCCCGCCGGCCGAAGGATCGCCCGCTTGGCGTCAATCAGGTACTGGGAGGTGCGGCCGCTCGTGAGCACTACATCCCCGATCACCACGGCGTGCTCCCGGAGCTCAGTCAGCAATCGCTCACGCGGGGTCGTACCGGTGTCGAGGCCCATGGCGAAAGCTCATGCTAATCGCGCCTGGGGTCGATCCAAGTGCCGTGCTCTCCCGAGCGCTTATTTGGTGTGCGCTGATCTGCTGCACACTGGTCGCGTCGTCGTTCGCGCTGTTTGCCCTTGACCAGCTCTCGCACGCCTCCAAGCACCAGGTCAACCAGCTGGCCACCGGGACGACCAGCCCCAGCACGACCCACGCGACGTCTACCAGCCCCGGTCAGCCGCGCCGGTTCATCGACGACGCGGCCCGGACCCTGACCTCACCGTTCCGGTCGCTGGTCGGATCGAACAGCCAGTGGAGCGTCGAGCTCGCATCGACCCTGTTGGCGCTGCTGGTATACGGCCTGGGCTTGGGCTACCTGGCCCGATACTCGCGCGTGACTTAGTAGTACGTGTCGACCCAGTCGCCGTAGTTCAGCCAGTTGAACACGGTGATCGCGTCGACGATCGGCAGCCGCATGCAGCCGTGGCTGGCCGGATAGTCGGGCGCCGGGTCAAAGCCGTGGATGGCGTAGCCGCCGTAGAAGAAGTTGGAGAAGTACATGCCGTCGGGCAGGTACCCGGGCACCCGGTCGTACACCTGGAAATCTCCGAGGATGGTCGGCGTGGAGGGCTTGCCGGAGCTGATGGGGAAGATCATCTGCACGTTCTTGCCATCGGCCAGAGCCAGCAGCTGGAGCCCCAGATTGCCTTCGGCGTGGCGCCCGTGGTGAGGGAACCGAAGCTTGAACTCGCCCCAGCCGTTCAGCAGGTAGCTGATCGTGACGCCATCCAGACCCTGCGACGTACCCCGATGAAGGAGCCGGTGGTAGGCATCGAGGGCTAGCCCGGTGCCCTGGTCGTAGACGCCGGATTGAGGGATAAAGATGTGCAGCGCCGCCAGTCGCTGCTGCATCAGCTGCACGAACGGTCCGCGAGACCCGAAGCCGGCGCTGGGCTGCAGCGCCGCCAATGAACGGCGTGAACTGAAGGCCTTCATCTGCGGCGTCCGCTTGTGGCTCACCTCCACCTCCACCTGACCTGTGGTGGGGCTGGAGACGTGGTAGCGGAAGTGCCCATAGCGATGGTTGCGCGACGGCTTCACCCGCAGCTTGAGCGTCTTGACCAGACGGTGCCCGACGCGCACCTTCAGCGTCACCCATTGACCGGCCACATATGGCCTCACGACGCCTCCCACGTGGAAGGAGCGACGTGGCACCTCCACCGGGTTGCGGTTGACGAAGAATGCGTCGGGCAAGTAGATCCGGACGCTGCCACTCACCGCCGGCTTGGGCTTGGGCGGCGGTTTGACGGGCGTCGTCGGCGTGGTGGGAGTGGTGATCGTTGGGGTGGTCGCCGTCGGCGTAGAGGAGGGCGGTGAGGAGTCAGCCAACGCGAAGGCCGGAACCAACCCTCCAGCCGCCAAGGCCAGCCCAGCCATCGCGGTGCTGATGCGCCCCCTTAACATGAATCTCAATTAAACCACCGCGGGGGGTTGGTTGGATCGAGCTTGGCCAGCACCGGCTAAACCACCGCCGAGGTGGCGCTCCGCCTGGGCCCGGCCAGCGGCAGCGTGGCGGCCACCGCCACGGCCACCGAGCCAACCACCAGAGCCACGACCTCGGGCGCGGTCCAGCTCAGCTGCCCGACCCCCAGCGCCAGCGAGTTGTTGAACGCGTGCAGCGCGATGCAGGGATACAGCGAGCCGGTGCGCCACCGAACCAGACACAGGACGAAGCCGAGGAAACCGAGCGGGACGAGATAGCGCGGAGACGCCGAGCCGGAGTGGGCCAGCCCAAACAGGATCCCCGTGATCACCGCGGCCACCCACGGCCCCAGCTGACGCCCGGCCACCACGATCCGCCAGCGGCGCAGAACACCGAAGACGAAGCCGCGGAAGAAGAACTCCTCCGCCACCGGCGCGATCAGACACACGAATACCGCGGCGCCCGCCAACGCGGCGGTATTCTTGCTCACGCCCAGCTCGCGAGGCAGCTTCTCGTTCCCGTGGAAGTGGAGCGCCGAGGCGTAGATGGCAGTGAGCACGTAGTAGCTGATCGCGGCGAGCACGGTCACGCCGAGCGCAGGCGGGATGCGCACCCGCCGAAAGCCGAAGTCCGAGGCCCGCAGACCGCCCGTCACCTTGACCACGTACAGCGCGGCGGCCACGAAGCCCAGGTCGAACAGAACGTCGGCGGAAAGGTTGAGCCCGGGTGGTAGGTGATTCAGGTCGTATCCACCCACCGCGGCGATTCCGCCCACCACAACGCTGCTAGCCAGAAACCCCAGCACCAGGCCCAGGGGCACGGCGGCCACGACGGTCCAAAGCGGCCACGACGGCTGGTCAGCCCCGGGGCCCGCCCGATCGACGTCCGGTGGAGGGCTGCCGGTGGGGGCAGTCGCTGGGGGTGGAGGGACGGTGGGCACGCTGTCGAAATCCAGGTTAGGCAATGTCTTCCCCTGCGCCTCACTTCGCGCCCGGCTGCTCGACCGTACTCGGGGGCGGCATCTTCCCCGACCGGCTCACGCTGTGGCCGCTCGACGACGAGCGATACGGCCTGGACGCCAGATTTCAGGGACCGTGGGCCTGCGAGGACGCCGAACACGCGGCCGCGCACCTGTATGCGCCGGACGTAGATTACGCGCTGCGCCAGGAGGCTGACGGAGGGTGGACGGTCCGCCTGGGTCCGATGAATTCCCTCCAGGTGGCCGAAGCGCTGGGTGCGCTGATCGGCTCCAGCTCGCCGGCCCCGTTCGGGCCATAGAATCCGCCCATCGCGCAAACCGCCCAGCTATCTGAACGGGTTCAAGCAGCGGTCGTCCGCGGTCTAGTCGCGCTCCCGCCCCGAGTCCTGCGCCGGGTGCTCGGCCAGCCGGTGGCGGTGGATGGTCAGCAGCTGCACCCGGAGGTGCAGCTGGCGCTCAAGCTGCTGGAGCTGGCCGGAGAGCCGGAGCTGCCGGAGCTCACCGTGAACCAGGCTCGCGAGCGGCTGAGGAAGGACGTGCGCACGTTCGAAGGCCCGAAGATCGAGGTGGAACGGGTGACGGAGCTCCAGCTGGCCGGCGCTGAGGGGCCGCTGCGCGCCCGGCTGTACGTGCCGCGTACGCCCGGGCGGGGCGCTGCGGCGGCGGACGGCGATCCCGCACTGGTCTTCTACCACGGCGGCGGCTTCGCGGTCTGCGACCTCGACACCCACGACAACCTTTGCCGATTCCTGGCCGCCAAGTCCGGTGCCCGGGTCGTCTCGGTCGATTACCGGCTGGCCCCGGAGCACCGGTTTCCCGCGGCGCCCGAGGACGCGCTGGCCGCGCTACATGACGTGATCGCCCGGTCCGAGGAGCTTGGCATCGATCCGGCCCGAGTGGCAGTGGGCGGCGACAGCGCGGGAGGCAATCTGGCCGCCGGCGTGGCCCAGGCGGCGACCCGGGAGGGCGAGGCTGTCCCGGCCTTCCAGCTGCTGCTCTACCCCTGGCTCGACCTGTCCGAGAAGCGCCGGTCCCACTCCCTGTTCCGCCAGGACTTCTACCTGACCGAGGCCGATCTGGACTGGTACCAGTCTCACTACGCCAGCGACGAGGAGGTGCGGGATCCGCGCTGCTCGCCGCTGCTGGCCGACGAGCTGAGTGGCGTGGCGCCCGCCTACATCGCCACCGCTGGATTTGACCCGCTGCGCGATGAGGGTGAGGAATACGCGCGCCGGCTCAGGGAGACCGGAGTGCCGGTGGCGCTGCACCGGCAGGCGCAGCTGATCCACGGGTTCGCCAGCACGATCGGACTCGGCCGGGTGGGACGGGAGGCCATGCTGGAGGCGGCTGGAGCGCTGCGAATGGGGCTCGCGGCCCGCACGCCGGTGGCGGCCGCCGACCCCGCCGCTGCCACTGGGTAGGGGTCTCCGGGAGGACCCAGATCCATCTGAGCCCTCCCAGAGGGGCCAAGGAAGTGGGGGCGCAGTTCCTTGGCCGGTCTGGCTGTTGGTACCCGCTAGCGGCGGGAGCTAAACCTATTCCTCGTCGATCCAGTCGCCGCGGTGCGGAGGCGCGCCGGTGAACCTGTCGACGATCTGGTGCCAGCGGCTGGGCTTGAGCCCCGGCTCGTGCACCCGCCGGGCCGGAGCGGCGCCGTGCGGCTCGGGCAGATCGGCCGCGGCCGCCGCGTCGATCCGCAGATCGACCCCGCGCTCGTGCAGGGAGGCCACCTGGTCGCCGGCGATGAACCTCCGGCCGTTGCGGGTGCGCATGATCACGCCGTGGAAGATGTCGGCGCCCACCGCGGCCACCACGTGGTCGACCGTGCCCAGCTGCTCGCCTTCCAGCGAGTACACCGGCACGCCCGTATCGAGAACCTGGTAGGAGATGGGGGCGCCCTCATCCACCGCACCGCAAACGATACTCAGTCCGCGGGCCGAGTAACCAGCGCCGGCAGCTCGGCCAGGCTGCTGATGACCGGCACATCGGCCGGCGTGGCCGCTGAGCCGCGGCGGATGAGGATCGGGTCGATGCCGGCCGCCCGCGCTCCCGCGACGTCCTCCTCGAGACTGTCGCCCACGTGCCGGGCCTCGGCTGGTCTCGCGCCGGCGAGCGCCAGCGCCCGCTCGAAGATCTCCGGCGCCGGCTTGCGGACGGCCACTTCGGCTGAGGTCACGATGCCGTCCAGATAGGCTGCCACCCCGAGCCGGTCGAGCACTGCGTGCAGCGACACGTCCCAGTTGGAGACCACCACCAGCCTGAGCCCCCGCCGCTTCAGTTGGCCCAGCACGGGTTCGACGTCGGCAAAGCGCGTGAACCGGATCGAGGCCAGCAGGACCTCGGTCATCTCGGCTGGCCCGGGCAGCTCGGCGTCCAGCCCGGGGGCCAGCTCGCAGGTCACGACCTCCGCGCAGCGCCGGCGCAGGCGCTCGAGGCTCGGGTCATCGCGCCCCTCGTCGAGGTGTGATCGGTAGTAGGCGATCTCGGCCGCGATCGCGCGCTCGGCCAGGGCCTCGCCGACCTCTATCCCCCGGCGCCGCAGCTGATCCTGCAACCGGGGCGCCGGCGGGTCGAGCTCGAGCAGCGTGCCGAGGGCGTCGAGCAGGAGCGCGCGCACAGGACCGGCTGCCAGGGCGGTCAAGCCACGAAGCGCCAGGTGGTGAACTCGACCGTGAACAGGCCGAGCAGGACGGCCATTGAAGCGATGGCCGGGGTGGTCCATCTTCGCTTGGTGATCCACCAGGCCCCCCACATGAACAGCGGGAACAGGACCAACTCGTGGCGGGGCAGGGACATCAGGGGCTGCGGATCAGCGGGGTAGCTCAGCGGCATGGCCAGCGCCGCCAGGGCGTAGGCGCCATAGGCGATCGGGAGGCGCCGGAAGGCACCCACCAGCGCCACCGCCCCAAGGATCAGGAACCCGAACAGGACCAGGTTGTGCCCCGAGGCCACAAACGGATCTCCTCCCGCCTGGGGGAAGTAGACGTGCGACGCCGAGCCGTGGATCAGCTGACGCAGCCCGTCCCACGCGGCCACCGCGCCGTTCCACACCCCGCCGAACGGGCCGGCGAAGTGACGGAACCACACGGTCTGGGACTGGAACGGGGTGAGCCCGTCGCCGGTGGTGAGCTGGAGCACGAGGACGTACACGCCGAGTCCCACCGGCACCAGCAGCGTCCAGAGCAGTCCAGGGCCGACGGGGTAGCGCGGGAGCAGCCAACGCAGCCGGGCCAGGCCGCGCTGGGCGCCGAAGGCGATAGTCCGCACCGGCTCGCGGTCGGTCCGAGGGCCGTACAGGTAGAGCAGCACCATCGGCACGATCAGCATCACCCCGCTGTTGCGAGTGGCCGCGGCCAGCGCCCCCAGCACCCCGGCCAGCAGCCACTTCCCGTGGCGGGCCGAGTAGATGCAGCCCAGCGACAGGGCCAGAAACATCGACTCCGAGTACACGGCTGAGAAGTAGAAGGCCATGGGGCAGAACGCCATGAGCATGACCGTGGCCCGGGCCACCTGTTCGCCCAGCTCGAGCTCGACCAGCTTGTACAGCAGGACCATCGCGATGGCGAAGCAGATCAGCGAGATCACGATTCCCGCGATCAGGTAGAAGCCCCACGAGCTTCCGATCCCTCCGAGTCCTCTCACGGTCAGCGGATACAGGGGGAAGAACGCGGTGCGGGCGGCCTCGTGGTCGTACCCGCCGATGGCGATGGCCAGGTACCAGACCGAATCCCAGCGCGCGAACGGCGCCACCAAAAGATTGCCGAAGTACCCGAAGGGCGCAGTCAGCGACGCGGGATCGAACCGGGGAGCCCAGTCGGCCTTGGGAATCGACAGCAGCCCGAACACACCCGCGCCCCACACCAGCAAACGCGAGGTCCAGAACGCTCGCCAGGTCACGCGTACCGCCTCGGAGCCCAGCGCGGCGCGCCACACGGCCGGGTTGACGCCTCGCCAGCGTCGCCGTTCCTGGAGCGCCCCAAGACTCATATCGGCACCAGTCTGGCATCCCGGGCAGGAGCCTGACGCCACGGGCAGAAACCAGCGTCTGGCTACACTCCCCCACGCAGCCGGCGCATGCCGCTTCTTGTGCAGCGTAGGCTCGGGTGGGTCAGCGATCGTATGAGTCGACGCGAACGACAACGGCACCGACGGCACGGACGTCGACGGCGAACCCACTCTGGGCGAAAGGTCGTCGGGATGACCGCGCTCGTGGCCGTGGCCGCCGTCGCGCTGGCCGCACTGTTCGCCGTCGGATGGGTGGTGGCGGTGGCCGACACTGCCCCCAACCTGGACCAGCTGACCCAGCGCACGCCCCATCCGCCGTCGGCCATCTACGCCGCCGACGGCTCGCTGCTCGGCTACATCCACACCGACACGCTGTTCGTGCCGGTTCCCACCGGACGGTTCCCCAAGCAGCTCAAGGATGCCACCGTGGCCATCGAGGACCGACGCTTCTACAAGCACGGGGCGCTCGACTATCAGGGCATCCTGCGGGCCGGGATCCGAGATGTGTTCGGCAAGGCCAGCTCGCTCCAGGGCGCCTCCACGCTGACCATGCAGCTGGTGGACAACCAGTACCTCAACGGCACCAAGTACGCCGTCCACCACGACCTCAAGTACAAGATCACGCAGGCCAAGCTGGCCGAACAGCTGGAGAAGAAGCACACCAAGGACTGGATCCTCAACACGTATCTGAACGAGGTCCCCTACGGCACGGTGGGCGGCCAGACCGCAGTGGGCGTGGGCGCTGCCGCGCAGATGTTCTTCAACAAGCCGGTGTGGCAGCTCGACCTGGCCCAGATGGCCATGCTGGCCGGACTACCGCAGGCGCCCTCGCAGTACAACCCGTTCCTGCGGCCCGGGCTGGCCCGGGGGCGGCGCGCCCAGGTCCTTCAAGCCATGGTCGCGGCCCGCTACATCTCGGCCGACGACGCCGCCAAGGCCGAGTCGGAGCCCCTCGGCGTCGCGCACACCACGCAGTACAACCTCAAACGACTGCCCTTCATCTTCGACTACGTGGTCAACCAGCTGCAGCAGAAGCTCTGCCCGCAGAACCCCGCCCGTTGCCCGGCGGTGAACAACGGGGGCCTGAAGGTCTACACCACGGTTGACCCCAAGGTCGAGGACGAGGCCACCCAAGCCGTGCTCAACCACCAGCCGGGCGGCCCAAACCTGACCGATCAGCCGGCGGCCGGATTGGCCGCGGTGGATCCGACCAACGGGCACATCCTGGCCCTGGCCCAGTCAGCCCCTTACACCCAGACCAAGTTCGACTACCCGGCCATGGCCCACCGCCAGACCGGGTCAGCATTCAAGGTGTTCGCGCTGATGACATTGATCCACGACTACAACGGCGATCCCAGTCAGACCTTCTACACCTCGCAGTTCCTGGCCCCTGGCTGGTTGCCCCAGGACCCGACCTGGGAGGTCCACACCGCCGAGCAGTCGTATGCCGGCACGATCGACGTGGCCCACGCCACCACCGTGTCCGACAACACCGTGTTCGCCCAACTGGCGGCCGACGTGGGGCCGGAAAAGATCGACCAGACGGCGCACGCGATGGGCATCACCTCCCACCTCGACGGCTTTTACTCCGAGGTGCTCGGCGGCCTCAAGGAGGGCGTAACGCCGCTGGAGATGGCCGACGCCAATGCGACTCTGGCCAACGGGGGCAGCCACGTGCCGCCGACGATCATCGACAAGGTCCAGTTCCCCGACGGGAGCTCGCTCGACTTGGGCAACCCCCAGCACACCAACGTGTACTCCGCCGGCGAGACCTACGCGGAGACCCAGATACTGAAGACCGTGATCCAAAGCGGGACGGGCACGGCGGCTGACTACGGCTGTCCGGCGGCTGGAAAGACCGGTACGGCCAACAACATGGACAACGCCTGGTTTGTCGGCTACACCCCAAAGATCTCGACCGCCGTGTGGGTCGGCTACCCGCAAGGGAACGTGCCGATGCCTGATGGCTTCGGCGGGGCCCTGGCCGCTCCCATCTGGCACGACTTCATGCAGCAGGCCTCGAATGGCTTCTGCGGGGACTTCCCCCAGCCCGCCCAGCTGTGGACCGGTAGCGCGTACTTCGGGCCGCACTCGGCCACCGGCAAGCCCTCAGCCAACAACAACGGCTCGGGCAACGGCAGCGGGAACGGGAACACCGGGCCCGCACCGACCAACCCGTACAACAACCCAACGCTGTATGCCAAGCCGCCGCAGGCCCCCACCCGCAGCGGCGGGGGCGCGGCCCCGGTGACCGGGGGAACTCACGGCGGCGGCAGCAACGGCAACGGCGGTGGCAGCGGCAACGGCGGTGGGGGCAACGGCGGCGGCGGCCACCCCGGCCACACCGGCCACTAGCCGCTATCGGCAAAAACTGCTGGTAGCGTTCGCTCCTGCATGGCAAAGGAAGAAAAGGTCGAGCTGGAAGGCGAGGTCGTCGAGGCCCTGCCCAACGCGATGTTCCGGGTCAAGCTCGACAACATGGACCGGACGGTGCTCGGACACGTGGCCGGCAAGATGCGGCGGTTCCGCATCCGAATCCTGCCCGGTGACCGGGTCCGAGTTGAGCTGTCGCCGTACGACCTCGACCGCGCGCGGATCGTTTACCGGCACAGATAGCAGCCGGATGACTCGCGCGCCGCGCTTTCAGGCGAGGCCGGAGGCCGAGCGCGCGGCAAGCGCGAGCGGAGGCTGGGCTGTGGTAACCGCCGAGCGAGCGAAGCGGTCACCGCAAACAAGGAGCGGAGCGAGCGCGGCCAAGAGCTGGATGCGGTCAGTACCCGCCCTGGGCACGGCATGAAGGAGCGCGACCTCATCGACCGGTTCGACGAGGTGCTCTCGAGCACAGAACCCCGGGTCATCCGGGGCCTAGGTGACGACGCGGCCATCACCCGAGGCGGGCACTACGCGGTCACGTCGGTCGACATGATGGTCGAGGGGGTCCACTTCCGCTCCGAGCAGCTGACTGCGGCCGAGATCGGGCACCGGTCGCTGGCCGCCGCGCTGTCGGATCTGGCCGCTATGGGAGCCCGCCCGGGCGAGGCCTACCTGGCCCTGGGAGTGCCTGACGGGACCGAGCCCGAGCACCTAGTCGAGCTGGTGGCCGGAGCCCGCGACCTGGCCAGTGCCTCGGGCTGCGCGATCGCCGGAGGAGACGTGACGCGGGCTCCAGCGCTGACCGTCTCGTTCACGGTGGTGGGCTGGTGCTCTGACCCGGGGCAGCTGATCGGGCGGGACGGTGCCCGGCCCGGGGATCGGGTCTGCGTCACTGGCCAGCTCGGCGCCTCGGGCGCGGGCTTGGCGGTGATCGAACAGCGAGCCGGGGCGTCTCTCCCGCCCATCGCGGCACAGGAGCTGCGGGAGCGCTACAGCCGGCCTTGGCCCCGTCTGGGCGAGGGGAGAGCGCTGGCCCGCGCGGGGGCCCGGGCCATGATCGACCTGTCGGACGGGCTGGCCACTGACGCCGGCCACCTGGCCCGCCGCAGCGCGGTGCGGATCGAGCTGGAGCTGGCCCGGCTGCCGCTGGCTCCGGGCGTCCTGGAGGTGGCTGAGGAACTCGGCTCGGAACCGCGGAGCCTGGCCGCGACCGCGGGCGAGGACTACGAGCTGTGCGCGTGCGTGCCGGCCGCGGCAGCTTCGCTAGCCGAGGCGGCCGTGGCCGATCAGCCGAGCGCCGAGTTGACCTGGATCGGATCGGTCGTGGAGGGTGATCCAGGCGTCTGGTTCATCGACGCCGACGCCGAGCTGGCCGGCTTCGAGCACTCGTTCTGAGCGCCGCCGAGCGTCACGCGGCGCAGAATCGCATCCGCGACCACGTAGGGATCGACGCTATAGCGGTCGTCCTGGACCAGTTCCCTAAGCGTTCGCATGTGTTGGTTCTCCCGCATCATCTGCGACTCGTCCTTCATGGAATAGACGACTAATCGGCAGAAGATCGGAGTTCCTTCATCCGGTCTTCACCCCATAGACGGAAATACCTGCCGCCAAGTCACGCTGGTGAACCACTGCAACCTGTTTACACCCGCCCCTGAGCTGCCCCGAGCGGCACCACCCCGGCCAGGCGAGCGAACACGACGATCCGCTGCGCCGCGCTGTACAGCGGATTACAGGCCGATAGCACTAGGCGGTCGTAGCCCACGTTGCGGGTCACCGACCAGGCATCCGGGGCCACAATGCGGGTGAACTGAACCAGGTAGACAAATCGTCCATAGGGCATGCGCACGACGATCTGATCGCCCGGATGCAACGCGTCCAGATGGCGGAACGGCGCCAGATAGGTCGTGCGGTGCCCGGCGATGGCCATCGTCTGCCCCAGGCCCGGGAACGACGTGGACGGATAGTGGCCCGGACCCTTCTCCAGGCTGGAGGTGTCGGTGCCTTGAACCACCAGGAAGCTCGCCCCGATCCGGGGGATGCGGATCCGGCCGATGGCCTCACCGGTGACAGCGTGCCGCCGCTCGCCGCGGGCCAGGTAGGCGATCCGCCGGGGGGTTCGGAGCGTGGCCAGGGCGTGCCGGTCGAGCGCCGACAGCGCCGCGCTCTGGGAGTTCAGAAGGCGCTGGTCGAGCTGGCTCTGGCGGATCAAGCCGATCAGCGCGGTCAACGGCTCCTGCCAGACCAGGGTGACCACGGCGTCGGTCACCACCAGGCAACCCGAGATCAACAGCACCGCCGACAGATCGAGGGCCAGGCGACGAAGCAGCGGCCGGCGCTCGCGACCTCCACGCAGCCGAGAGGCCGCGGCCCCGGCCACGCTCCCGCCGCTCACCGGCGGAGCGCGGACTTGGTCCCGCCCAGGGATCCAGGTCCGGCGTAGGTCACGGGGCCCCGGATGGTGACGGGCGCCTCCTCGGGCTGAGTGCGACGCGCCGGCCCGGCCACCAGCGCAATCACGCTGACCACGCAGCCGGCCACGATGCTCCACTCGATCGCCCACAGCGGCGAGACGACCCCGCCACCCAGTGCGAGCATCCAGTGCCACACGCCTGCCACCGGGCCGAGCCCAAACTCCACCGCTGGGTAGAGGCCAACCAGGATCGGAGCGGCCAGACCCAGAACCAGCAGCACCACGGCCACCGGTCTGGGCACGCGAACGTCAGGTACCACGATCCACATCCAAAGATGAAGCCCGGGCACCAGGAGCGCGGCCGCGAACGGGTTGGCGACCCAGATGGCCAGGCTCACCAGGCAGAGCACCAGCAGCAGGCCCGCGGCCCGACCGCCCTCACCGTCCGCGCTGGCGGAGCGTCCTCGGCCGGGGGCCATGGCCGGACTGAGCGCCGGCCACAGCCATCTCAGGCCGCCGGCGATCAGCAGGACGGCGACGACCAGGACGGCGATCCCACCCGCGTGCATGGCCACCCCGGCCGCCCCCAGCGGCGCACCGGGAGCGGCGCCGAGCAGGCCGGCCCTGCCGGCTCCCAGCACCAGGCCTGCGGCCAGCGCGAAGGGCAGCGCGGCGCTCAGCACCCACAGGGCACCGCCGAGCACCGACTCGGCGTGACGCCGGGCCCGAGCCAGTCCGTCGATCGTCGCGCCCACGACCGGCAGGATGAGAAACAGCACCAGCAGCCGGATGGCCCAGGCCGGGATGAGCTTCCCGTTCCAAACAAGATAACTCGCCGGCCCGGGGACCGGACGCCCCGTGTCCAGGGCGGTCAGGGTCCGCAGAACGGTCCGGCCCAGGACGCTGATCTGGGTTCGGCTGGTGGGCTGATCCGGACGCGGTCCCAGCTCGCCAGACAGCGACAGCAGCACGGCCGGCTCGCCGGCAGCGTTGAACGGCGCCTGCTCGGTGCTGGTGATGGGTACGGACAGGCGGGCGAACTGGCCGGCCAGTCCGTCGGTGCCCGCCGGCAATCCGGTCTCGGTGCCCAGTGCCGCACCCACGGTGTTGCGCAGCATCGAGGGAGCCACTCGCTGACCGTCCGACCACGGCACCACCACCGGCTCGCGCACTCTCGTCCCGGCCAGGTCGCCCAGCACGATCACCGCATCGACCGGCTGAGGGAGCGTGGCCGCGAGTCGCCGTGCACCGGCCGCCCCCACCGAGCCGGTGGTGGAAGCCAGCACGATCGAGTGCTGCTGTCCCCGTCCGGACAGCACTCGGCCCAGCTCGAGCATCACCGCGGTGCCCGATAGGTTCGCCTTGGCCGGAGACGTCAGGGCATCCCGATGTGAGACCACGACGATGGTGCCTGAGCCCAGACCCGCCCGCACCCCGGTGACGTTCTCCAGAGTGCGCGTGCCGTCGGCGGTGCTGGCGCTGAACGTCTCGGTGGACGTATTGAAACCGTCGGTCCGGAGCTGTCCGGCCACGTACGCGGCCAGGCTAGCATCGCCCACCGAACCCGGCCGGCGCTGCGGGTACTGCGCGGCCAGCGTGTTCATGGTCGCGTAGGCATTGCCGCCGATGAAGGCGTCGGGAGCTAGGTTGGTCGTCAGCCCTGCCTGCTGGTCATCCAGGGAGAACGCCAGCACGATCACCGCGAGTATGACCGGAATGAGCCCCATGCGGTAGATCCGCGGATCCAGCATCCGGCTAGAGGTTATCCCCCGGTACGGAGTACGACTCAGCGGCGGCGACCACTACTCTTCTCAGAACAGGAAGGAACACAGTGCCCGACCGATCAGCGCGAATCCTGCTCGTGGACGATGAGCAGTCGATCCAGACGCTGCTTTCGTACCCGCTGCGCAAAGAGGGCTACCAGGTCGTCCAGGCCACGGACGGCCGGCAGGCCCTGGAGCGGTTCGAGGAGCAGCCGTTCGACTTGGTGGTGCTCGATCTCATGCTGCCCAAAGTCGACGGACTGGAGGTGTGCCGTCAGCTCCGCGGTCGCAGCTCGGTCCCCATCATCATGCTCACCGCCCGCTCTGATGAGATCGACAAGGTGGTGGGACTGGAGCTCGGCGCCGACGACTACATAACCAAGCCGTTCTCGCTGCGCGAGTTCTCCAGCCGGATCAAGGCGGCGCTACGGCGGGCCGAGATGAGCCGCGAGGCCGAGACGTCGACCGACGAGGCCCCGTTGGAGCTTCATCAGCTGCGTCTGGACTTCGGCAAGCGCTCGATGCGGGTTCGCGGCGACGAGGTCGAGCTGACGTTCGTGGAGTTCGAGATCCTGGCCGCGCTGGCCCACGCTCCGGGAAGGGTGTTCACGCGCGACATGCTGCTGGCCAAGATCTGGGGCGATTCGGCCTACCGCGATCCCCGGACCATCGATGTCCACATCCGCCACCTACGAGAGAAGATCGAGCAGGACCCCAAGGACCCTGAATACCTGTTCACGGTCCGCGGCGTGGGCTATCGCTTCCGCGACACCGAGACCTAGCCGCCGCCACCCGCAATGAGGCGCTCGCTGCGCAACCGCCTGGCCCTGGCGTTCTTCGCGATCACGTTCGTGGCCATCGTGGTGCTCTACGTGTACGTGGCTCCCGGCCTGCGCAGCCGTCTGATCTCCGAGCGCTTGAACGAGCTGGAGGCGGTGGCCACCGGCACCTCGGGGCAGATCGTGCGGACGGTGGGCAGCCCGGACCCGCTTACACAGGTCGTGGGAAAGGTGGACACGGCCGCGCTGAGAACCGGAGACCGGGTCACGCTCCTGCTGGTCACCCACACCTCGGGAGGCCTGCAGCTCTCGCCGCAGGCGGACTCGAGCAACCCCGGGGCCTCGGCCGCGCTGCCCTATGGGCTGGCCTACGCCGCCGCCAGCTCGGCCGAGCTGCGCAGCGGCACCGTGTCCACGCCCACGGGCAAGCTGGCCATGGTCGCGTATCCGGTCACCTACGGCGGACGGGTGGCCGACGTGATCGTCTATTCGGCTTCGGTGTCGGACGTCGACCGCACGGTGTCCGTGGTCCGGCGCCAGATCCTGATCGCCGGAGCCCTGGCCCTGCTGCTGGCCCTGGTGGTCGGCTACCTCGTGGCGCGGGCGCTGGCCCGCCGGGTCAAGCGGCTGGAGCTGGCCGCCGAGCAAGTGGCCGGGGGCGACTTCGAGCACACGATCCCGGCGGGCTCGGCCGACGAGCTGGGGCAGCTGGCCCGAGCGTTCAACCAGATGCAGCACCAGCTGGCGCAGCTCAGCTCGGCTCGCGAGAAGTTCATCGCCACGGCCTCGCACGAGCTGCGCACCCCTATCTTCTCACTGGGCGGATTCGTGGAGCTGCTGGAGGATGAGGAGCTCGACGAGGAGACCCGCAAGCGCTTTCTGGTCCAGGTCAGGCAGCAGGTGGAGCGCCTGCGCAAGCTGTCCGTGGACCTGCTCGACCTGTCCAAGCTCGAGTCCGGATCGCTCGAGCTACGGCCAGAAGAGGTCGACCTGGGAGAGCTGACCCGCTCGGTATCCGGCGAGTTCGAGCCGGCGCTGGCACAGCACGACTCACACCTGGAGCTCCGGCTGGCGGCTCGCCACATCGACGCCACCTGCGACCCCGTCCGGGTGGCACAGATCGTCCGCATCCTGATCGACAACGCGCTCACTCACACCCAACCGGGCACCCGGATCGTGGTCACCGCCGGGCGGTTCAACGGGAATGTCCGGCTGTCGGTCCGAGACAACGGCCAGGGAATCGACACCGGAGCCCTTCCCCGGGTGTTCGAGCCGTTCTATACCGGTGACGACGTCCAGGGATCGGGGCTTGGCCTGGCCATCGCCTCCGAGCTGGCCGAGCGCATGGCCGGGCGCCTGTCGGTGGACTCCCAGCCGGGGACGACCACGTTCACGCTAGAGATCCCTGATTAGCTCCAGGCGTGAGCCTCGGCCCACGCGCCCAACCCGTGCTTGACCTGGCCCGCGCGCTTCGCGACCTAGTGCGACCCGAGCTGGGCTCCCACGCCGGCCGTGCCCAGGCGGGAGCTGGGGCTGGAGGCGACGTCACGTTCGCCGTGGACGCCCTGGCCGAACGCGCCCTGCCCGCGCTGGTGGCTGAGCACGCGCCGGGTACCGCGTTTTACTCCGAGGACCAGGGCTTGGTCGCGCCTCCCGCCGCGGCTCAGGTGCTGGTGATCGACCCAATTGACGGCACCCGGCCGGCCATGGCCGGCCTGGAATCGGCCTGCGTGGCGGTGGCCCTGGCGCCGCTCGGAGACGGCGAGCCCACGATGGCCGACGTGCAGGTGGGGTGCGTGGTGGAGATCAAGTCCGGTGATTGGTTTCTGGCCCAGCCAGGCCACGGGCTGACGTCCAGTCGTCCGGTAGGGCTGAGTCCCAACACCGACCTCAGTCGCCTGTTCTGGGCCTACGGCTTCCGCGGCCGGCCGGTCCGGCCCACCGTGGAGGTGCTGGGCGAGTTAATCGACGCCTCCTCGGTGGGCGGCGGCACGTTCGAGCTCGGATCCCAGGCGTTCGCCATGACGCGAGTGGCCACCGGTCAGTTCGACGCCGTGGTCGAGGTCGGCTCGCGACTCATCGAGGACGTGCCGGGAATGCGTCAGGAGTTCGAGCGGGTGGGCCGGGGTCAGGTGCTCAACAATTCACCCTACGACCTGGCCGCGCCCTGGCTCTGCCTGCGCGAGGCCGGTGGGGTGGTGACCGACGGGTGGGGCCACCCGCTCGACGGTTACCGGCTGCTCGGCGCCGGCCACGAGTACCAGATATCGTCGATCTCGGCCGCCAACCCCGAGCTGCATGCGCTCCTAGTGACGGAGATCGAGCGGGGGATCGATCGCCTGCGCGCCCTGGCTGGCTGACCAGCCGCGCGGTCCGCCCGATATCGTCCGCCCGAAAGCACGTTCGATGCTCCAACCGGTCTCTGTAGCCCACAAACAACTCTCCGATTACGCGAGCATCGTCGGTCGCCCGCTGGTCCAGGACATCCAAGAGCTGGCCGAGGCGCTGAAGGGTAAGCGGGTGCTCCATCTCTCAGCCACCGCATTCGGGGGCGGTGTGGCCGAGATCCTGAACACGCTGGTCCCGCTGATGCGCGACGTGGGCCTGGACTGCGAGTGGCAGGTGATCTACGGGCGAGAGGAGTTCTTCAACACCACCAAGCTGATGCACAACGCCCTGCAGGGGAACCCGCAGGACCTGAGCGACGAGCAGTGGGACACCTGGCTGCACTACAACCGCATCAACGCCGAGCAACTGTCCGACGGCTGGGACGTGTGCATCGTCCACGACCCCCAGCCGGCAGCCGTCGCCTCGCTGGTGAACGGCAAGGCCAGAAAGTGGGTATGGCGCTGTCATATCGACCTGTCCACGCCGAATCCCGCGACCCTGGACCGCCTGACGCCGTACCTGGAGCCGTACGACGCCGCGATCTTCCACCTGGACGAATACATCACCCCGGGGATGGACGGACGGGCGCACGTGGTCCCGCCGGCGATCGATCCGCTGGCGCCCAAGAACATGGCGTTCGCCCCCGAGGACGCGGTGTACATCTGTAGCCAGTTCGGTATCGACGTGGACCGCCCGCTGCTCTGTCAGGTCTCACGATTCGATCCGTGGAAGGATCCTCTAGGCGTGATCGACGCCTACAGGATTGTCAAGCGCGCGGTTCCGGACGTCCAGTTGGCGCTGGTGGGGTCCATGGCCACCGACGACCCCGAGGGCTGGGACTTCTTCAACGCCACCGTAGCCCACGCCGACGGCGACCCGGACATCCACATCCTTAACAACCTGAACAACGTCGGCGCGATCGAGGTCAACGCGTTCCAATCGCACTGCGACGTGGTGATTCAGAAGTCGACCCGCGAGGGATTCGGGCTCACCGTAACCGAGGCCATCTGGAAGGCCCGGCCGTTCATCGGCGGCGACGTCGGGGGGATCCCGATCCAGATCACCGACGGCGAGAGCGGCTTTCTGGTCTCCAGCGTCGAGCAGTGCGCCCAGCGGGCGATCGAGTTCCTCCATGACCCGGCCCTGGGTAAGCAACTGGGGCGGGCCGGCAAAGAGGCAGTCCGGCAGAAGTTCCTGACCCCCAGGCTGCTGCGTGACTGGTTGAAGGTCTTCCAACAGCTGGAAGTGTGATGGCCGACACCCCGCTGGTCCTGGTCTCCAACCGCGGCCCGGTGACGTTCGGACCCGACGGTGAGATCAGGCGGGGCACCGGCGGCCTGGTCACCGCGCTGACCGGCCTCGCTTCCTACCGCCCGGTGACCTGGATCGCCTCGGCCATGACAGACGAGGACGTGAAGGCGGCCGAGCACCACCAGGGCCGCCCGTTCAGCGTCCGGGCCCCGGAGGGTGGCGATTACCTCGTCAAGCTGGTGGCGTCCGACCCCGAGGCCTACGACCGCTTCTACAACATCATCGCCAACCCGATGCTCTGGTTCATCCAGCACTACCTGTGGGACCTGAGCAACGCACCGGATATCCGCCGCCACGAGACCGAGGCGTTCGAGTTCGGCTACAACGTGGTCAACGAGGACCTGGCCCGGGCGGTGTTAGAGGAGATCGAGGGGGTCGACCAGCCGGTGGTGATGGTCCACGACTACCACCTGTACACGCTGCCCGGCCTGATCCGGCGCGCCCGTCCGGATGCGTTTCTGCATCACTTCGTGCACATCCCGTGGAGCCAATCCGATTCCTGGCGGGTGCTACCCACGATGATCCGGGACGAGATCTACAACGGGATCCTGTGCAACGACATCATCGGCTTCCACACCCGCTCCTACCGGCGCAACTTCCTTCAGTGCTGCCAGGACCTGCTGGACGTGGAGGTGGACTTCGAGCGGGGGCTGGTGCACTGCGGGGACCGTGACGTGTGGGTCAGGGCCTACCCCCTGCCGATCGACGCCGGCGCGGTGCAGGCCGTCGCCGCCCGAGAGCGCACCCGGGAGTTTGAGCGTGAGCTGCTGCGCCGCCGCCGTGACCACCTGATCCTGCGTGTGGACCGGGCCGATTTGAGTAAGAACGTGCTCCGCGGGTTCAGCGCCTTCGACCTGTTCCTCGAACAGCATCCGGAGTTCCGGGAGCGGGTTACGTTCATCGCGCAGCTGATGCCGTCACGAACCGACGTGCCCGAGTACGCCGAGTACCTGGAGCGGATCGAGGCGGTGGTTGCGGTCGTCAACCACCGCCACGGGACGCCGGACTGGATGCCCATCCAGCTCAAGCTGCGCGATGACCTGGAGGAGGCGGTCGCGACGTACAAGCACTACGACGTGCTGATCGTCAACGCGATGTTCGACGGGATGAACCTGGTGGCCAAGGAGGGGCCGCTGGTCAACGAGCGGGCCGGAGTGTCGATCCTGTCCGAGAACACCGGGGCGCACGAGGAGCTGGGCGAGTACGCGCTGTCGGTCAACCCGTTCGACCTGCAGGCCCTGGCCGACTCGATTCACGCCGCGCTGACCATGTCCGAGTCCGAGCGGGCGCGGCGGCACGAAGGGCTGAAGTCGATCGTGACGGCTCGAGATCCGGGGGATTGGGTCGATGAACAGCTGGCGGACATCAAGTCAAAGGCAGCGCTGACCCACTAGTCCTGAAGCGTCCTCCCGCGGCCCAGCAACTCGATGTAGCCGGCGATCCGCTCCGCCCGGCGGTCTGGTTTCCGCACCCGGTGGAGCCGATATAGGAACGCGTACCGGGTCGAGCCAGTCAGGGTCTCGAAGAACTGCTTGGCCTTCGGGTTCGCGTCCAGGGCCCGCTGCAGGTCCTCCGGCACCGTGGCCGCGCTCTGCGGCGCATAGGCGTTGTCCCAGCGCCCGTCGGCCCGGGCCGCTTCCACCTGGGCCAGGCCGGCGGGGGCCATGCGGCCCGTCTTGATCAGCCCCGTCGCCTTCTCCCGGTTGATCTGCGACCACACGCTCCGGCGCCGGCGCGGCGTGAAGCGCTGCAGATAGAAGTGCTCATCGTGCCCGCGGGCCTGGCCGTCGATCCAGCCAAAGCAGAGCGCTTCTTCGACGGCTTGTCCGTAGGTGACCGTCTTAACCGGAGAGGCCTGTTTGGCGAACTTCAACCACACGCCGTCGACGGTCTCGTGGTTGGCCTCCAGCCATGCGCGCCACGCGGGCTGATCGGTCAGCTGGACCACTGGGAGCTCCGGTTTGTCGGCCATCGCGCCCTAAACGCTATCCTCGGCCCGCCGATGGTCAGCGAAGCCCCCACATACGACCTGGTGCTGATGCTCTCGACGGAGGCCGCCGAGGAGCAGCGGACCAAGGTGCTGTCCGATATCGAGGCGGCGATCGCCACGGCGGGCGGCTCGATCGAGCGCAACGACGATTGGGGACGCCGGCCGATGGCCTATCAGATTCGCCACGAGCCAGAGGCCGAGTACCACTTGCTTCAGTTCAAGGCTCCCGGCGAGATGATCGCCGAACTCTCGCACACGCTGCTGATCACTGACGGGGTGCTTCGCTCTCGGATCATCAAGGTCGCGCCCGGAACTCCAGCCGCGCCCTCCTCGCCTCCACCGGTCGTGGCCACCGCCGTGGCCTCCTCGGGCTCCAGCGCCGGGGCCGCCGATGGCCCAGCCGCCCCCCCGGCCCAGGAGCCGCCAGCCCCGCCGGAGCCTGAAGCCGCCGCGCCCGCTCCGGCGGGCGAGAGCGCCGAAACCGCCGAGTAGCCGCCGGTCGGCGTGACGCCCGGCAGCTCGGCCTACCGCTCCGCCGGCGTTGACTACGAGGCGCTGGATGCCGGCAAACGCAACGCGCTGACCGAGGCGCTCGCCACCTCCGAGCTGTTGCTGGGCTCAGGCGGGCGGGCGGTGGACGAGTCGCGCGGCGAGCCAGCGTTCGTGTTCGACTGCGGCGGCCTGACCATGGGGTTTGTCCTGGAGGGCCTGGGGACCAAGTCGGTCATCGCCCGCCAGGTGGAGAGCCATCTCGGCCCCGACGGGTTCGCCGCGGTGGCTTACGACACGGTGGCGGCGATCGTCAACGATCTGGTGTGCGTGGGCGCGCTGCCGCTGGTGGTAAACGCGTACTTCGCCACCGGCTCCTCGGACTGGTACCGGCGCCCCGAGCGCCAGGTGGCGCTGCTCACCGGGTGGCGGGAGGGCTGCCAGGACGCCGGCGCGACCTGGGGCGGCGGCGAGTCGCCGTCGCTGCCTGGGCTGGTCAGTGCCGAGGACATCGAGCTCGCCGGCAGCGCGGTCGGCCTGGTGCCCGCCGATCGCCAGCCGATCCTGGGCCAGCAGTTGCGGGCCGGCGATGAGATCGTGATCGTGGCCAGCTCCGGTTTGCATGCCAACGGGTCGTCGCTGGCCCGCTCGGTGGCCGCCGAGCTGCCCGATGGCTACCGGACGCCGCTGCCCAGCGGCCGCGAATTCGGCCCGGCGCTGCTCGACCGCAGCCTCATCTACTGCCGGCTGGTGCGGGAGCTGTTCGCCGCGGGTCTGGAGATTCACTATCTGAGCCACATCACCGGCCACGGGCTGCTCAAGCTGATGCGACCGCGGCGTGAGCTGACGTACCTGATCCGGGACCTGCCGCCCGTTCCCGAGGTGCTGGCATTCCTGGTCGAACGGGCCGGATTGGAGCCGGCCGCCGCCTACTCCACGTTCAACATGGGCTGCGGGTTTGCCGTCTACTGCGCGGAAGGAACGGGTGGCGAGGTGGTGCGGGTGGCCGCCGCCCAGGGCCTCGACGCCCGCGTGGCCGGAGTGGTCCAGGACGGGCCGCGCCAGGTGGTGCTGGAACCCGTCGGGGTGACCTTCAGCTCAGCGGATATGGATCTCCACCCAGGCTAGGGTGGGCTAGCTGGGTGGCCGCCAGGCGCCCCCGCAGCACCTCGGACTCGGTGACGCTCCAGGCCTCGGATTCCGCCGTCGCCGCGCGGTCGAGCGCGGCGCTGGAGGCCAGGACCCGCTCCGGGCGCTGCTTGGCCAGCTCGGCCAGCCGGGCCGCTTCGTTGACCGGATCGCCGATCACCGTGTACTCGAACCGGCTCTCCGCGCCCACGTTTCCGGCCACGGCGAGTCCGGCCGAGACTCCGACTCCGAAATCCACCTCCGGGAGCTCTCGGGCCAGGCGGGCGGCCAGGCTCCGAGCCGCTCGGAGAGAGTCCCCCGCCCCGTCCGGGCGGGCCACCGGGGCCCCGAACACGCACAGCGCCGCATCGCCCTCGAACTTGTTGACCAGGCCGCCCTCGGCTTCGATCACCTCGACCACCACCCGGAAGAAGCGGTTGAGCAGCCGCACCACCTCAGTCGGCGGCAAGGCCAAAGCCAGCGAGGTGGAGCCGACGATGTCGACGAACAGGGCCGCCACCTCGCGCTCCTCGCCGCCCAGCCGCACGCCCTCCGACAGCGCCGCCTTGGCCACCGTTTCGCCGACGTGGCGCCCGAACAGATCGCGGATTCGCTGGCGCTCGCGCAGGCCCTCGGCCATGCGGTTGAAGCCCGCCTGGAGCTGTCCCACCTCGCTCGCGTCGTCGACCGGCATGTTGACGTCGAGGTCGCCGCGGGCGATCCGCTCCAGCCCATCCCGCACTCCGCTGACCGGGTCGGCGATCGCGCGGGCGGCCAGCGAGGTGGCCAAGGCACCGGTGATCGTGGCCACGATGGCCAGGA